>JAEWBW010000263.1 GCA_023390955.1 Pseudomonadota bacterium | reverse complement strand
GTTCGACAACGGCACGGGCGAATTCCGTCTCATGATCGACCCCGACGGCAAGGCCGGCGACGTGTTGTTCCGCCCCGATGGCAATGAGGAGCTCGGCGGCATCGCCGCTTGTTCGGAGGAAGCCGCCTTGCGTGGCCGCGCGGGCACGTCGCCGATCCGGATCCTGTTCTACAACGACCTCGGCGAGGACGTTCAGGTCTACAATGTCGATGCCGACGGCAATCGCCACATGCAGAAGTCGATCGGCAACAACGCCACGGCCTGGTTCCTGACCACGGTCAACAGTCCGTGGGTGGTCGCCGATCGCACCGGGCGTTGCCTGGAGATCCTGCTGCCGGGGCGGCAGACGCGCTTCCACAACATCGATGCCTCGCGCACGACGAGGAAGCTCGGCGTCGCCGCGCGGCGCAGCATGCCGATCGCCAATGGCGAGGAGATGTTGCGGCAATATATCGAGACGGTGAGCCAGGGTCGTCCGGACTACGACCACATGACCTCTGAGGTGGCGGAGCAGACGCGCCGGCAGCTCGCGCTGGACCAGGCGATCCTGGGGCGGCTCGGCAGTTTGCGCGGAATGTCGTTCCGCGGTGTCACCGCGCTCGACAGCGACATCTACATCGCACAGTTCGCCAACGGCTCGGCGGAATGGCGGATCGGCGTCAAGAACGGCACCATCACCAAGATCGCGCTCGGACCCAACTTCTAGGTCCGGGCCGGCCATCGCTGGCGTGGCGCCGGAGTGTTCAATCTCCGCTTGCGGAGCCACGGGGTGAATGTTACGGTATGTAGCATTACGGCTGGTAACTTGGATCGGACGTCATGAGCACCTCCGCAAAGGCTGACGCCGTCTTGGCTCTCCATCGCTTCGGCCTGGGGCCACGGCCGGGTTCGGTCGCAGCGATCGGCTCCGATCCGCGCGGCGCGCTGATTGCGGAGCTCGACAAGCCGCTGGTGCTTGCTGCGGCGGCAAACCTGCCCTCCAGCGCAAAGGCCTATCGCACCGTCAACGAAGCCAACGCACGCCGTGCCGCGCGCACCAAGCAGGCGCAGCAGGAGGCGAAGAAGCAGCAGGCCGCGGGCGCAGCGCCCGTCATGTCCGAAGGTCAGGGTGAAGCGCCGGCGCAAGGGCAGGCACAACAGAAGGCACAAGGCCAGGACCCCGTCGAGCTCGCGGTGAAGAAGGCGGCCGATGCCATCCCCGATCCCGGCCGGCCGATCTATCTGCAGGAAGCCAAGGTGCGCACGGAAGCGGCGCTGGCAGCCGAGATCGGCTTTGCCGAGCGGCTGGTGTGGTTCTGGTCGAACCATTTCTGTATTTCGGCGAACCGCATCCAGAGCATGTCCGGTGCCTATGAGCGCGAGGCCATTCGTCCGCACGTGCTCGGCCGCTTCACCGATCTGTTGCTGGCGGCAGACGGCCATCCTGCCATGCTGTTCTATCTCGACAATATCGGCTCGATGGGTGCGAACTCGATCGCCGGCATCAACCGCGCCCGCGGCCTCAATGAAAACTTTGCGCGCGAGATCCTCGAGTTGCATACGCTCGGCGTGCGCAGCGGCTACACCCAGGACGACGTCATTGCGTTTGCCAATGTGCTGACGGGCTGGACCCTCATCCAGCCCGGCGCCGATCCCGAGCGCGGCGGCGAGTTCATCTTCAATCCGCGCCTGCACGAGCCCGGCGGTCACACCGTGCTCGGAAAGACCTACCCGCAAGAGGATGCCGAGCAGGGCCGCGCCGTGCTGCGCGACCTCGCGGCGAATCCCGCGACCGCCACCCATGTCGCGACCAAGCTCGCGCGCCATTTTGTCGCCGAGACGCCGCCATCAGCGCTGGTCGAGCGGATGGCGAAGACCTTTCGCGACACCGAAGGCGACCTCAAGCAGGTGACGATCACGATGGTGTCGTCGGATGAAGCCTGGCGCGAGCCGCCGGCCAAGCTCAAGCGTCCCGGCGAGTGGGTGGTCGGGGTGGTGCGTGCGACCGGTCTCACGGAGACCAATCCCGCGCGGTTCACCTCCGGGCAGGACCTGCTCGGCGAACCGCTGTGGCGTCCGCCGGCGCCAAAAGGCTATCCCGACGACGAGGCGGCCTGGATCGACGGCATCGGCCGACGGCTCGATGTCGCCAACAACTTTGCCGAACGCGTCGCGGGCCGCGCCGATCCGCAGGACATCATCGAGGTGGTCTACGCCTCGGAGGTTTCGCCCGAGGTGAAGCAGGCGGTCAGCCGCGCCGAAAGCCGGCAGCAGGCGCTCGCGCTGCTGTTCATGTCGGCTGATTTCCAGAGGAGGTGAGCATGAGCTTTGCCGACCATCTGCCGACACGGCGCGAGCTCCTCGTCGGCTCCGGTGCGTTGTTCGCATGGAGCCAGATGCCGCGGATTGCGCGCGCGGAAGGGCGCGATCCGCGCCTGCTCGTCATCGTGCTCAGGGGCGCGCTCGACGGTCTCGGCGCCGTGGCGCCGGTCGGCGACCCCGACTGGATCTCGCTGCGCGGCGACCGTGCGCTGCTGCTCGACGGTAAACCGCCGGCGCTGCCGCTCGATTCCTTCTTTGCGCTCAATCCGGCGATGCCGAATTTGCACCGGCTCTACAAGAGCGGGCAGGCCGCGATCGTCCACGCCACCGCGACGCCCTATCGCGAGCGTTCGCATTTCGACGGCCAGGACGTGCTCGAAAGCGGCATCTCCAAGCCCGGCATGACCGCCTCGGGTTGGCTCAATCGCGCACTCGTCGCGCTGGAGTCGGGCGGCCGCGTCGATCCGCGCGGCAGCCGCGCGCTCGGCGTCGGCGCGGTGACGCCGCTGGTGGTGCGCGGTGCGGCGCCGGTGATGTCATGGGTACCGCAAAAATTGCTGTCGGCGAGCGAGGACACGCAGAACCGCCTGCTCGATCTCTACCGGCACACCGACCCGAAGCTTGCTTCCGTGCTGCAGGCGCGCATGCGGTTGGCCTCGCTCGGCAGCACCAAGAGTGACGGCGATCCGATGTCCGAGGATCCGACCCTGGTCGCGCCCGGCATCGCGCGCGTGCGCGCTTATTTCGCGGAAGCCGCCGGCACCGCCGCGCGCTATCTCTCGAAAGCCGATGGCCCGCGTGTTGGCGCCATGGGGTTCGTCGGATGGGACACCCACATCGCGGAGGGCGCGATGTCGGGCCAGCTCTACAATCTGCTCGGCGCACTCGACGGCGCGCTGGCCGCGGTCGAGACCCACATGGGCGATGCCTGGAAGGAGACGGTGGTCGCCGTCGTCACCGAGTTCGGGCGCACCGCGCGCATCAACGGCACCGAGGGCACCGACCACGGCACCGGCACGGTCGCTCTTCTCGCCGGCGGCGCGGTCAGAGGCGGACGCGTCATCGCGGACTGGCCGGGGTTGAAGTCGGCGAACCTGTTCGAGGACCGCGACCTGAAGCCGACGACCGATCTGCGCGCCGTGTTGAAGGGACTTCTGAGGGATCATTTGCGTGTCGAGGACAGCGTGCTGGCAAGCACGGTCTTCCCCGGCAGCACTGACGTCAGGTCGCTCGACGGTCTCGTCGGCTGAGCGATGAAAATGTGGGCGTGTCATGAGCATTCCGACCGAGCGCGACGTCGAATTCCTGGTCAGCCTGCAATGGCGGTGGCGGCCGCTCTATTGCCGCGAGCTCGCGCGCCTCTTCGCGCAAAGCGCTTTGCGCAGTCCGGGGCGCGGTGCACGCCGTGTTATGGCGGGAGTCACCCGGCTGACGCCCGTCCATCGTCCGGCCTGTTTCGATTCGAGACAGGTCAGTGCGCAAGGCAGTGTGGTTGAATCGCCACAGCGCGGGCGAAACTGAACCGGCCGCAGGCCGGCTTTTTTCCCGACAAGGTTCCGCCTTCATTGGCCGCGGATGATGCGCCCAACGGGGAGGCGCGTAATCCAATGTCTCGCTTCAATAAAGCCGGAACGGCTCAATCTGAGATCGGCGCAAGCCGGGGTGTTGCAGGAGTTTCGGGGCGGCAGGTGAGCCGCCTCGCACTGATCGTCGTCGGTGCCGCCAGCCTGGCGGCCTGCGCGCAGTCGCCGGTCGGCCGCCAGAAGGCTGACCTATCAGGGGCGACGCGGCACGCCGCGATCGAGCGGCCGCGTGAGGCCCGCCCGGTCTCCGTCGTTCGGGTGCGTCCATCGCGTCCCGCGCCGGTCCGCGTGGCTTCGACCTCGCCGGATGCGCATGGCGTCGCCAGCTTCTATTCGGACGACCAGCCGACCGCGAGCGGCGAGAAGTTCGACAAATATGATCTGACCGCCGCCCATCCCACCCTGCCATTCGGCACGCGTCTGCGCGTCACCAACGTCTCGACCGGGCGCGCGGTCACCGTCCGCGTCAATGACCGCGGGCCCTATGTCCGCGGCCGTATCGTCGACGTGTCCTATTCCGCCGCCGAAGCGCTCGGCATGGTCGACACCGGCCTCGCCAAGGTGAAGCTCGACGTGGTGCAATAACGTTGCGACATCCTGATCTCTGATGGCGCGGCCGGGCCGTGCTAACACCTGATCATGCCGAGCCGATCAGGAGGTCTCGATGCGCGCTCCCGCCGCCATCGTTCTTGTCGTCGCAGCCGTCACCAGCACCGCAGCCGACGCCCAGACCTACGCGCCCGGCTATCCCGTCTGCATGCAGGTCTATGGCGGCTCGTTCTCGAGCGGCTATATCGAGTGCTCCTATTCGACCATGGAGCAGTGCCGGGCCTCTGCATCGGGCCGGCCGGCGACCTGCACCGAGAACCCCTATGCGGCACAGGCCGGCAAAGATCTTGGTAAGCCTGCGCAAAGTCGCGCGCGCAGCCGCCGCTGAGCTTAACCGGCCATTAGTCTTGCTCGCGCACCATGGGGGTAAGACACGAGGGTTTGGGGAGGACGCGTGACCACCATCCAGTATCTCGAAGATCAGGCCGCCCGTGCCGAGCGGCTTGCAAAGCGGATCACGGATACGATCACGGTCGAAAAGCTCCTGTCCTTTGCCGGCGATCGCCGCCGCGAGATCGAGATGATGGGCGGCAAGCGCCGCTAGATCCGGTCACTCCGACATCCAATCGTTCCCGATACATCATGCTATCCGTGCATTCCGCCCCGCTGCCGGTCGCGGAACTTCTTGGTCGCTCCTGCGTCATATTGGCGATATTGAGGAGGAGCTGATCATGGGTTTTGGAAGAGGTGCACTGCTCTGGCTGCTTGGCGTTCCCCTGCCGATCGTCCTGCTGCTGGCCTTGTTCTGGCATCACTAAAAGCGCTTTCGAGCGAAGTGGATTCCGGTTCGCGTGAAGAAAGCGCGTCAAACTAAGAATCCAGGATGCCAACCGGAAAAAGCGCCGCGTGATGCGGCGCTTTTTTTTGTTGCTCGGTGAACTGCATCCTCCGTCATTGCGAGGAGCGAAGCGACGAAGCAATCCAGAATCTCTCCGCGGAAAGACTCTGGATTGCTTCGCTTCGCTCGCAATGACGAGTGTTAAATAGCTCGGACCCCAGCGAAAGACTCGATGCGCCCAATGCAGCACGCGCCACCATGGGTCTCGATGAAATCGCGCAGATGATCCGGCACTTCACCGTCGATGTCGCAGCGCGCCTGCAGCTCGGCTGCGACCTCGCCCGAGACGTCCTTCATCCAGTGTTCGAGCGTGTTGAACGAGATCACGCGTATGGGGTCGTTGAAGCAGCCGGAAAACATTTCGCCGATGGCCTGATCGAGATCTGTCCGCTCGACGCGAATTTCCTGCGCGCTGCCGATCCGGTCGATGACGACGAACATCGTCTGATCGGCGCCGTAAGGCACGGGTTGGATTGATTGACCGGCTGTGAACATTGTCGCGTACCCGCGATGTCGTTTCCTCAGGCCGATAACGGGACAAACTGGAAGTTGGTTCCAGGCAGGCCGCGCGGGAATCGCCGACGCCGTGCGTTCAGAGAAATTCGCGCAAACGCGACAGCTCGATGATGTGCTCGGGCGAGAGCACCTCCGTCACCAGCGGCGGTTGTGGCGGGGTGTGAATCTCGTAGAGGTGCCGGCTCACCGCCGGCCGCGCCATGAAGGCCAGGATGCATTCCTCAAGCGTGCCTTCGAGCACCATGTAGGTGCCCCGGTCTTCCCGGCGCTGGTTGCCGAGGGATGGCCATTTACGCAGACCCGCAGCGGCAGCGAAATTCACCTTGGACTCCTGGTCGGACATACGCTCACTCAACACGCAAAAAATGCCCCGGCACACGCGGTCGCGCGCCGGGGCTCACACCTATCGCTGCATCTCAATGCCACGAAGCGTCAACGCGGCCGGGTCGATCTGGTTCCCGGCCGGTGCCCGCTTCGTACGGCAGCTAACTCGCTGCCGCCGCGATCTTGTGCCCCGGCGATGCCTGTCCCCCGGACGCAGCGTCGCCCAGGCTGGCCTGCGGCGGCAGGCCGGCGAAGCGGCGCAGCGCATCGGCCATCTGGATACGGCCGCCGACGCCGGTGATGATCACGTCGACCATGGTGAAGGACGAGTGGAAATGGCCGCGCGCCTTCAGCTGCTCGACCGCCACGCCCGCGCCCGCGAGCGCGTCGCCATAGGCGATACCCTCGTCGCGCAGCGGATCGAACTCGCAGGTCGTGATGAACGCCGGCGGCAGCCCCTCGAGCTTGCCGCGCAGCGGCGAGACACGCGGATCGGTGCGGTTGGCGGGCGGGCAATAGGAATCCCAGAACCAGTCCATCAGCGTGCGGGTCAGGAAGAAGCCGTTCGCATTCTCGGCGTAGGATGGCCGCTCGAAATTGCAGTCGGTCACCGGGCAGACCAGCAGCTGGCCGGCAATCTCCGGTCCGCCGCGGTCGCGCGCGAGCTGGCAGGTGACGGCAGCCAAATTGCCGCCGGCGCTCCAGCCCGCGACCAGCACCGGTCCCGCCGTGCCACCGAGTTCGGCCGCGTGCGCAGCGATCCACTTCGTCGCCGCATAGCCGTCCTCGGCCGCGGTCGGGAACGGATGCTCCGGCGCATGCCGGTAGCCGACGCTGACGAAGATCATGCCGGTGCGCCGGCACATGTCGCGGCAGAACGGATCATCCGACTGCTCGTCGCCGAGCACCCAGCCGCCGCCGTGGAAATAGACCACGATCGGATGCGGACCGGGCGTTGCCGGCCGGTACAGCCGATAGGGCAGCGTGGCGTCGTTGACGGGCAGGGTGCCGTCGACCACGGCGCCGACGGGCCGGCCCGCGGGCCGGCTCTTGTTGAACTCGTTGACGAAGGCCCGCGCCCCGAGCGCGCCCATCGACTCGATCGGCGGCAGGCCCATCGACGCCAGCAGGTTCAGCACCAGCCGCACATCCGGCTGCAGCCGCACGATCTCGCCGTCATTGCACTGCGTAGCCTTGCCGGAGCCGCCGAGCTTGAAGCCGAGCATGCCGTTGCTCACCACCTCGTCGCAGATGCTGCGATAGGGGCCGACGCCGCCGCAATAGGGCATCACGCCCTGCGCCTTGCCGGGCACGTTGGCGCCCGTGTACCAGGTGTTGGCGAGCCGGTGCAGCGTCAGCATCGAGCAGTCGGCCATGTGCCTGTTCC
>JAEWBW010000363.1 GCA_023390955.1 Pseudomonadota bacterium | reverse complement strand
CGACTTCGAGATACTGGCTCCAGGCGTTCTGATCGATCAGCACCTGCTTCAGGTGCATGGCCTGGTCCGAGCCCGGCTTGAGCTTTGACAGATCGTCGCCGATCAGGCGCGTCACCTCTTTGCGGATCGCTTCGGCCGAGGCCGGATTGCCCTTGGCCCGCTCCTCGATCACGCGCTCCAGCATCGAGATGGCAAAGGTGACGCCAGCGGCCTTCAGGGTTTGCAGATCGACCGGCGCCAGCAGCCACGGCTTCCTGGCATCCCGGCTGTCCGGCGGCGTGTTGGCAGCCAGCGCCTCGAGGTCGCCGATACGCTCGCCCTTGACCGCGCCGAGCGCCTTGGCCGGGTTCTCCTCCTCGCAGAGCGCGCTGATGGTCGGAAACGTCGCCGTGACGTCGAAGACACCGTCGCCGCGCACCGCGACCACGGCAGGACCGTTCGCCTGCGGCAACCAGACGCGCCCGGCGAGCGTGCCGCGGGTCCCGTCCTCCGGCAGGAGGTCCTTCGCCGTCAGTGAAATCGAGGTCATTGCTTCCGTCCTTCTCTCTTCTTCTGGGCGCGCCGCGAATACGTCAGCCGCAGCCAGCGCTAACAACACCATTTGGCGACGCTTCGCTACTGCCCCGATGCAATTCAACCGCGCCGTGCGATCGCGGCTATTGCACCGCGGAACGATTTGCGACGCAACATTCAAAATGAGACTGCCCGTTAAAGAAATCATGCCGCCGACGCGTGCGCTGCATCCGAGTTCGGTTAGCCTTCCCGTCAAGAACCGTCGTCCTCGCCCGACCGTCGCATCGCGCCGGCGGACGCGCGAGGCAGCGGTGAAAAACAGCGACAAGAACACCCAGGGAGGAGAGAATGTTGAAAGGCAGTCTAGGACTGATCGCGTTGAGCACCCTGTTGCTTTCGGGCACCGCCTTCGCGCAGGAAAAGATCAAGGTCGGCGTCACTGCGACGCTTGAAGGCACCTACACCGTGCTCGGCGAGGACGGCATCCGCGGCCACCAGACCGCGCTCAACGTGCTCGGCAAGAAGGTCGGCGACAAGGAGCTCGAATTCATCATCGCGTCGACCGACGCAACGCCGGACTCAGCCGTGCGGGCCGTGCGAAAGCTGATCGAGCAAGACAAGGTGCAGATCCTGCTGTCGCCGCTGTCCGGCGACGAGGGCATCGCAGTCAAGAACTTCGCCAAGACCCGCCCGGAGCTGACCTTCATCAACGCCGCCTCCGGCGCCCAGGAAACGACTTATGTCGATCCGGCCCCGAACTTCTTCCGCTACAACATGGACGGCGCGCAGTGGCAGGTCGGCCTCGGCAAATACGCCTATGAAGAAAAGAAGTATCGCAAGATCGCGACCGTCGGCGAGGATTACTCCTTCATCTACACGCAAGTGTTCGGGCTCGTGCTCGAGTTCTGCGGCATGGGCGGACAGGTCACCAACCGGCAATGGGTGCCGCTTGGCACGAAGGATTTTGCCTCGGTGATCGCGGCGTTGCCGGATGATGTCGATGCAATCTATCTCGGCCTCGGCGGCGCCGACGCCGTCAACTTCCTCAACCAGTACCAGCAGGCCGGCGGCAAGGCGCACCTGATGGGCGGCTCGATCATGATCGACCAGACCATCCTGTCGTCCAAGGGCAACGCCAAGAACGCGCTGGTCGGCACGCTCGCGGCGAGCGGCCAGGCCGACACCTGGGAGAACCCGGGTTGGCAGAAGTTCGTGAAGGACTATCAGGACGCCTTCCCGCCGAACAAGCGCTTCCCGAGCCCCTCGCTGCTGGCCACCAACTATTACGGCTCCACCATGGCGCTGATCCAGGCGCTGCGGCAGGTCAATGGCGACCTCTCCAACAACCAGGCCAAGTTCAAGGAAGCGCTGGCCAAGATCGAGATCGACGCCCCCAACGGCAAGATCAAGCTCGACTCCAACCGCCAGGCGATCGGCACCAACTTCGTCACCGAGGTCGTCGACGACGGCAAGGGCGCGCTGTTCTCGAAGGTCGTGAAGGTGATCCCGAACGTCAACCAGACGCTGGGCTATGACCCCGCGGTGTTCGCCAAGATCGGCTTGCCCAGTCGGACAGTACCGGAATGTAAGAAGTACTGACGCAGTCTCGTTCGCGAGCATTGACCGGCCGGGGAGAGATTTGCAAAGGCGCGACACGTGCGCCCTTGCATTCTCTCCCCGGTTGTTGAACGCTACCGAAAAATACAAGAGCTTCTGGGGAGGGAAGGCATGAGCCGGGCGCTCGCCGTCTTCCACGGCCGGTTCGGCCGGGCGACGGTCTATCAGTTGAACCGCCCTTTCAACATCCACGCGCATCGCGAAGGTCATTTGATCTTCCATGTCGGGGGCCTTCCCGCATGCATCGACGTCAACGACGGGCGTTACGAGCTCACCGAAGGTTCCGTGGTCGCGGTCAATCCGTGGGAGCCGCATAATTTTCTGCCCTCGGATGTCGACGGCGGCGCGATCTTCTTCGTGCTCTATGTCGATGCCGCATGGTTCTCGCCGGATGCGCCGGGCGGCGATCGGCTGCGCTTCGGCCGCACCCAGTTCAGCCGTTCCGTCGCGCTGGACAAGCACATCAAGCGCGCCGCGGCGCTGGTGTGCGGTGCGCCGTCGCTCAACAGCCTCGACGGTGAGCTGCGGCGGCTGATCGACATTTGCTACGACGAGAGCTGGCAACAGGCCGACATGGCGCGCGATCCGCGCGCCAATGGATCCGTCACCGATTTCCGCGTGCGCAAATGCATCAAGATGATGTCGGAGAGTCCCGGCGCCGAGATCGAGCTCGACACCATCGCCCGCGAATCCGGCCTGTCGCGGCCGCACTTCTACCGGTTGTTCCGTACCCAGACCGGCGTCACGCCGCACCTCTATCTCAACACGCTGATGATGGAGCAGGCCCTCGAGGCACTGGTGGCGAGCGAGGCGCCGATCGCCGATATCGGCTTCGATCTCGGCTTCTCCTCGCAGAGCGGCTTCACCCGCTTCTTCGCCGCCAATGTCGGGATGGCGCCGACCGATTACCGTCGCGCGGCCAAGGTGTTGCGCCCCTGACGGACGCGCGAAAAGATACTCACGATCAAACGCCTCCCTTCCCGCCCCTCTAGGATGTGCGCAATGCGGTCCCGTCAGAGGATCGCCGACGATAGGGAGCGTACGTTCATGGCAGGGCTTGCGGCCGGCAACGGTCTGCGTGCCCCCTCGCCCCGCTTGCGGGAAGAGGGTTGGGGTGAGGGGGAGTCTCCACGAAGTCGGTGGCAATTCGGCTCGCGGAGACTCCCCCTCACCCGCGCCTTCGGCGCGACCTCTCCCCGCAAGCGGGGCGAAGTGAAGACGGAGCGGCGTGTATGACCCGCTTTGTCGAACGCCATCCCGTCTGGGCGCTGATCGTCATCATCGCAATCGCTTTGGCGCTGTGGATGATCCTGGCCGTGTGGCCACCCGGTCTCGAAGAAGCGATCGGTCGCAAGCGCGTGTTCCTCAACGCGCTCTTCAACGGCATCACGCTCGGCGGCCTCTATTTCCTCGTCGCCAGCGGCTTTACGCTGATCTTCGGCCTGATGCGCAACGTCAATCTTGCGCACGGCTCGCTCTATCTGTTCGGCGGCTATGTCGGCTACGCCGTCAGCGCCTCGACCGGCTCCTGGGTGCTCTCCTTCATTGTCGCCTTCATCCTGACGGCGCTGGTCGGCGTGCTGCTTCAGGTTCTCGTCTTCCGCCGCATGGAGGGCCAGGATCTGCGCCAGACCATGGTGACGATCGGCCTGTCGATCGTGTTCGCCGACCTGATGCTGTGGGCCTGCGGCGGCGACTTCTACCAAATCCAGACGCCGAGCTGGCTGATCGGCCCGATCGAGCTGCCGCTGCTCACCGCAATCAAATCCTCGGGCGAGCCGGTTTACCTGCGCTATCCCCTCGTACGGCTCGTGATCTTCCTCGCCTCCGTCGTCATCGGCGTAGCGATGTGGCTCGCGCTCAACCGCACCCGGATCGGCATGATCATCCGCGCCGGCGTCGACGACCGCGACATTCTTGCCGCGACCGGCGTCCGCATCCAGATCGTCTTCGTGCTGGTCTTTGCGCTTGGTGCCGGTCTCGCCGGCATCGCAGGCGTGGTCGGCGGCACATTCCAGTCACTCTCCCCCGGCGAGGACATCCGCTTCCTGCTCGCTTCCCTCGTGGTTGTGATCGTGGGCGGCATGGGCTCGATCCCCGGTGCAGCACTCGGCGCGCTGATCATCGGGCTCGCCGAGCAGCTCGGCTCGGTCTACATCCCGACCTATGCGATTGTCGTGACGTTCCTGATCATGGTGCTGGTGCTGGCGGTGCGACCGCAGGGCCTGCTGGCGAGACGCTGACATGTCCGTCACCCACGATGCCCGCGTCCAGGTCCACAAGCCCACTACTGCGGCGCAGAGCCCGGCCGTGCGCGGCTGGCCCGACATCAACAATCCCGCCGCCTGGATCGTGGCGATCATCCTCTTGATCATGCCGTTGATCGCCAACGGCTTCTTCCTGATCGAGATCTTCGCAACGACGCTGATCCTCGGCACCATGGCGCTGAGCCTGATGCTGCTGGCCGGCTATGGCGGCATGGTCAGCCTGATGCAGCTCACCATTGCGGGCTTCTGCGCCTACATGGTCGCGGTGTTCGGCGTCAGCGGTAACGCCAATATCAGCCTGGGTTGGCCGTGGTGGCTGGCTGTTCCGATGGCGCTGACGCTTGCGACCATCTTCGGCACCCTCGGCGGCGCGCTCGCGGTGCGCACCGAGGGCATCTACACCATCATGATCACGCTCGCGATCGGCGCGGCCTTCTACTACTTCACCAACCAGAACTGGGCGATCTTCAACGGCCACACCGGCATCAACAACGTCGCCACGCCGAACTTCTGGGGCGTCAATTGGCGCGCCGACATTCCCTTCTATTACGTCGCGCTCGCGGTCGCCGCCCTCTGCTATTTCGCGGTCGACTATCTCGGACGCGCGCCGTTTGGCCTGGCGCTGCAGGGCGTGCGCGACAATCCGCGCCGCATGGCCGCGCTCGGCTTCAACGTCAATGCCCACCGCGTCGCGGCCTATGCGGTCGCCTCGTTCATCGCGGGTCTCGCCGGCGTATTGCAGGTCTGGAACTATCGCCAGATCTCGCCGGGCACGGTCAGCGTCGGCGCCTGCATCGACGTCCTCATCATCGCCATCGTCGGCGGCATCACCCGCCCGATCGGTCCCTATATCGGCGCATTGGTGTTCGTCCTGCTGCGGACCTTCGCGCTCGACTTCCTGGTCAAGATCGGGCTCGACGGTAACCGTTTCCGCCTGCTGATCGGGCTCGGCTTCCTCGCCATCGTGTTCTGGTCGTCGGACGGCGTGATCGGCCTCTGGCAGCGCTGGCGTCAGGGCCAGCGTCCGCAGGCCAATCGTCCCGGCGGAGGGCACGGCCATGGATAGCGTCGCCCAGCGCCTCTCCGCCGTCGGCGCCGGTGCAGCCCTCGAGCTGCGCGGCGTGACGCGGCTGTTCGGAGCTCTGGCGGCGCTGACCGACGTCACCATCACGGTGCGCCCCGGCGAGCGCCGAGCTGTGCTCGGCTCCAACGGCGCCGGCAAGACCACGCTGTTCAATTGCATCACCGGCGACTTCCCGCCCTCCTCCGGCACGATCCGCTTCTTCGGCGAGGACGTCACGCACTTCCCGCCCTATGAGCGCATCCGCCGCGGCTTGCGGCGGACTTATCAGATCTCGGCGCTGTTTCCCGGCCTCACCGTGCAGGACAATGTCTACCTTGCCTGCCGCGGCGTCTCGCGCGGCCGGTTCTCATTCCTGCGGCCGGGGCAGAACGACGCGCTGATGCACGCCGCCGACAATCTCGTGCAGGCCGTGCATCTCTCATCCGTGAAGGACCAGCGCGTCGCCGAGCTCGCGCACGGCCAGCAGCGCCAGCTCGAGATCGCGCTGGCGCTCGCCGGCGCGCCGCGCTTCGTGCTGTTCGACGAGCCGGCCGCGGGCCTCTCGCCGACCGAGCGCTCCGAGCTGATCGAGATCCTGACCTCGTTGCCCGCCCATATCGGCTACATCATCATCGAGCACGACATGGACGTGGCGCTGCGCGTCGTCGAGAGCGTGACGATGATGCACAACGGCCGGATCTTCAAGGAGGGCCTGCCCGAGGAGATCCAGTCCGACCCCGAAGTGCAGGAGCTATATCTCGGAGGCGGCCATGAATGAGGCCCGCCGCTCAGCCGGTGCGCTCGAGGTCCGCGGCCTCGACGTCTATTACGGCCATTCGCACGCGCTGCAGGGCGTCGACCTCTCGCTCGACGCCGGCGTGTTCTCCGTCGTCGGCCGCAACGGCATGGGCAAGACCACGCTGTGCAAGGCGATCATGGGCCTGGTGCCGGTGACCGGCGGCTCGATCCGCGTCCGCGGCGAGGACATCACGCGGCGGCAACCGGCCCAGATCGCCCGCCTCGGCGTCGGCTATGTTCCGCAGGGACGCCGTCTCTGGCGTTCGCTCACCGTCGACGAGCACCTGCGGCTTGCCGGCGGCATGCGCTCCGGCCCCTGGACCGTCGAACGCATCTACGACACCTTTCCGCGGCTTGCCGAGCGCAAGGACAATGGCGGCGGCCAGCTCTCCGGCGGCGAGCAGCAGATGCTGGCGATCTCGCGCGCGCTGCTCACCAACCCGCAACTCCTGATCATGGATGAGCCGACCGAGGGGCTGGCACCCGTCATCGTCGCCCAGGTCGAGGAAATGCTGCTGCGGCTCGGCGAAGAAGGCGACATGGCCGTGCTCGTGATCGAGCAGAACATCGGCGTCGCCACCGCGATCTCGCGCAACGTCGCGATCATGGTCAACGGCCGCATCAACCGCATCATCGACTCGGCACGGCTCGCCGCCGACCGCGAGCTGCAGCAGCGCCTGCTCGGCGTCGGCCTTCATGCCGAGCTCGAGCCCGATCTCGATGTGCCCGCCACCGGCGCGGAAGCCAAGGCCGCGCCGCAGCCGGCCCGCCCGAGCGGCCCGATCCGCATCTATATCTCCAACCCGACACCGCCGACGCGCTGGTCCCAGCCGGTTCCGATCGGACGCATCGAGGCCGCTGCGCGCACGCTCTCAACGCAGGTGGCGCGGCTCGACGAGACGACCCGGCGCAAGCGCGAGCCGTCCGCAACGCAGACGTCCGGACCGCCGGTCGTGCTGGTCGCCGGTACGCTCGACACCAAGGGCACGGAGCTGCGCTTCATCCGCGACATCATCACCGAAAGTGGCCTGCGCGCGCGCCTCGTCGACGTCTCCACCAGCGGCAAGCATTCCTCCTGCGACGTCTCAGCCCAGGAGATCGCGCTGAACCACGGCCGCGGCGGATCGGCTGTGTTCGGCCCTGACCGTGGCGCCGCGGTGACCGCCATGGCCGATGCATTCGCGAACTGGATGCGGCGCCAGGGCAATATCGCAGGCGTCATTTCGGCGGGCGGCTCCGGTGCGGCCTCGCTGGTCGCACCCGCCATGCGCACCCTCCCCGTCGGCGTGCCGAAGCTGATCATCTCCTCGGTCGCGTCTGGCGACGTCGCGCCTTATGTCGGCCCTGCCGACATCACCATGATGTATTCGGTCACCGACGTGCAGGGCCTGAACTCGATCTCGCGTGCGGTCCTCTCGAACGGCGCCAATGCGATTGCCGGCATGGTCAAGGCGCGGCTCGACCAGCGCGAGGCCAAGGAACGGGCTGCCGGCGCAGCGATGCCGTCGGTCGGCATCACCATGTTCGGCGTCACGACGCCGGCGGTGCAGAAGATCGCGGCCGATCTGCGCGAAGATTTCGAGTGCCTCGTCTTCCACGCCACCGGCGTTGGCGGACGCTCAATGGAGAAGCTGGTCGAGTCCGGACAGCTCTCCGGCGTTATTGACCTCACCACGACCGAGATCTGCGACCTCCTGATGGGCGGGGTATTTCCGGCGACCGAGGATCGCTTCGGAGCGATCATCCGCACCCGCGTTCCCTACGTCGGCTCGGTCGGTGCGCTCGACATGGTCAATTTCGGCGCGCCCGACACGATCCCCGAGCGGTACCGCGGCCGCAAATTTCACGTTCACAATCCGCAGGTGACGCTGATGCGCACCACGGCGGAGGAGAACGAGCGTATGGGCCGCTGGATCGGCGAGCGGCTCAACCAGATGGACGGGCCGGTGCGCTTCTTCCTGCCCGAGGGCGGCGTCTCCGCGCTCGATGCCCACGGGCAGCCGTTCTGGGATCCCGAGGCCGATGCCGCCCTGTTCCGTACGATCGAGCGCACGGTGCGTTCGACCGGCAACCGACAACTGATCCGCGTCAAGCAAAACATCAACGATCCCGAGTTCGCCTCGACCATTGTGAGCGCGTTTCGAACATTGTTCGGCCGTGCCGGGGCGCGCCGGAGAATGGCGAGGTGACCGATGGCCCGGTTTGAACGCGCTTCCCTTTTGAGACGGTTTCGCGAGATGGCGAAGCGTGGAGAGCCGATCGTTGGCGGCGGCGCCGGCACCGGCCTCTCCGCCAAATGCGAGGAGGCCGGCGGCGTCGATCTCATCGTGATCTACAATTCCGGCCGCTACCGCATGGCTGGACGCGGCTCGCTCGCAGGCTTGATGCCCTATGGCGACGCCAACGCCATCGTGGTGGAGATGGCCGGCGAGGTTCTGCCCGTCGTGCAAAAGACGCCGGTTCTCGCGGGCGTGAACGGCACCGATCCCTTCCGCGACATGGACGTGTTTCTTGACCAGCTCAAGGCGCTTGGCTTCGCCGGCGTGCAGAATTTTCCGACGGTCGGCCTGATCGACGGCGTCTTCCGCGCGAACCTCGAGGAAACCGGCATGTCCTACGCGCTGGAAATCGACATGATCGCCAAGGCCCGCGAGAAGGACCTCCTGACGACGCCCTACGTCTTCAGCGAGAAGGAGGCCGCCGCGATGGCAATCGCAGGCGCCGACATCATCGTCTGCCATATGGGGCTCACCACCGGCGGCACGATCGGCGCGCAGACCGCGCTGAAGCTGAAGGACTGCCCGGCCCTCGTCGACACCTGGGCCGCCGCCGCGCTCAGCGTCAACCCAGACATCCTGGTGCTCGCCCATGGCGGACCGATCGCGGATCCGGCGGATGCGGATTTCATCATGAAGAACACCCGCCACTGCCACGGTTTCTATGGCGCCTCCTCGATGGAGCGCCTGCCGGTGGAACGGGCTTTGACGGACCAGGTACGCAAATTCAAGGCGATCGGCGCGCGATAACCGCCGGAACGATTGAGGGAGGGAAACATGTCAGGGATGTTGGTCGGCGAATTGATCCTCTGGCTGATCGTCGCGATCATCGTGATCGTGGTTGGCGTCTACATCGTCAATTGGCTCTACCACCGCTCCTCCAAGGAGGTGTCCTTCGTCCGGACCGGCTTCCTCGGCGAACGCGTGGTGATCAACGGCGGTGCCTTCGTGCTGCCCTTCATCCACGACTACACACCGGTCAACATGAACGTGCTGCCGATGGGCATCGTGCGCGCAAGGCAGGACGCCGTGATCACCCGCGACCGCATGCGCGTCGACATCGAGGCCGACTTCTACGTCCGCGTGCAGCCAACCCGCGAAGCCGTCTCGATCGCAGCAGCGACCCTCGGCCGTCGCACCATGGAGCCGGAGCAGCTGCACGCCCTGCTGGCCGGCAAGTTCATCTCCGCGATCCGCTCGGTCGCCTCCGAGATGACCATGGAGGAGATGCATGAGCGCCGCGGCGACTATGTCGTCCGGGTCAAGACGAATGCGGCGGAAGCCCTCGCCCAGAACGGCCTCGAGCTGGAATCGGTCGCCATCACCGATCTCGACCAGACCGACCTCGAATTCTTCAACCCCTCGAACCGGTTCGACGCGGAAGGCTTGACGCGGCTGATGGAGGACATCGAGGCCAGGCGCAAGCTGCGCAACGACATCGAGCAGGATTCGATGATCAAGATCCGCTCGCGTAATCTGGAGGCCGAACGCCAGGCGCTGGAGATCGAGCGCGAAAGCGAGACCGCGCGGCTGGAACAGGAACGCGACATCGAGATGCGCCGCGCCCTCCAGCGCACCGAGGTCGCCCGCGAGCGCGCCTTGCGCGAGACCGAAGCCGAGCAGGCGCAGATTTCGGCGCGCGAGACCATCGAGAAGGCGCGCATCGCCAACGAGCAGGCCATTGCCGAGGCCCGGATCGCATCCGAGCGCGAGACCCGGCAAAGGGAGATCGAGCGGACCCGCACCATCGAGGAAAAGGAGCTGCTCGCCCGCGAGGAGGTCGAGAAGACCCGGATCGCCAACCAACGCTCCATCGACACCACCCGCATCGCCTCAGAGCGCGAGGTCCGCCAGCGCGAGATCGAGCGGATGCGGACCGTCGAGGAAGCCGAGATCGCCGCCCGCGAAGCGATCGAGAAGGCAAGGATCCAGCAGGACCGCGTCGTCACCGACGCCCGCATCGCCAACGAGGAAGAGACGCGGCGCCGCGAGATCGAGCGCACCCGCGCCGTCGACGAGGCCGAGATCGCCGCCCGCGAAGCCACCGAAAAGGCACGCATCGCACAGACCATGATCGTCAATGTCGAGCGCATCTCCTCCGATGAGCGTACCCGCGCGCTGGAAATCCAGCAGGTCCGCACCATCCAGGAGGCCGAGATCGAGGCGCAGCGCGCGGTCGAAGCCGCCCGCATCGCCCGCGAGCGGACACTCGCCGCCGAACGCATCGCGGCCGAGCAGAATACGCGGCAACTCGAGATCGAGCGCAACCAGACGCTGGAAGTCGCCGGTATCGCCGCGCGTGAGACCACGGAAGCCTCGCGCATCTCCCAGGAGGAGCGCGTTCGTTCGCTGGAGATCGCCCGCAACCGCGCCGTCGAGGAAGCCGATATCGCCTCCCGCGAGGCGATCGAGGCGGCCCGCATCGCGCAGGAGAAGGCGGTCGCGGCCGAGCGCATCCAGGCCGAGCGCGATACGCGCTCGCTGGAGATCGAGCGGACCGGCGTGCTGGAGGCAGCCGAGCTGAAACGGCGCGACGCCATCGAGCGCCAGCGCATCACCGTCGATCTCGCGCTGGAGGCCGAGCGGATCAACTCGTCCAAGAGGCGCGAGGTTCTCAATATCGAGCAGAAGAAGGCGATCGAGATCGCCGACGAGGATCGCGTCATCGCACTATCCGCCAAGAAATCCGAGCGCATCGACGCCGACCGTCAGGTCAAGCAGGCCGAGATCGTCGCCCGCAAGGAGGTCGAAACCACCGACGTCTCGCGCGAACAAGCACTGGAGGCCGCCCGCCTCGAACGCCGACGCTCGATCGAGCAGCTCGAGGTCGCCCGCGTCCAGTCGCTGCAGGAGGCCGAGATCGCCTCCCGCGAGGAGGTCGAGCGCGCGCGCATCGCCTCCGACCGCGGCCTGGATGAAGCTCGCGTCGGCCGCGAGCGCGAGCTGCGCAAGCTCGAGGTCAACCGCGAGAAGGAAGTCGAGACGGTCCTGATGGAGAAGGCGATCGCCATCCACCAGAAGTCTCTCGAAGAGTCCGCCGCACGCGCTGCCGCCGAGGAGGCCCGCATCCGCGCCACGGAGGCAGCCGAACGCGTCGTCACGGCGCGCGAGAGCGAGATCGCAAAGCGCCGCAAGACGGTCGAGGTGCTGCTGGCCGAGAAGCAGGCCGAGGAAACACGCATCGCCGCGGAGGCCGAGCGCGTCCGCGCCGCCGTCGAGGCCGAGGCACAGCGCATGCTGAACGAAGCCGAGAACGTCCTGACCGACCAGGCGCGCTACTCGCTGTTCCGCCGCAAGCTACTCGATCGGATCGAGGGCATCGTGCGAGAAAGCGTCAAGCCGATGGAGAAGATCGAGGGTATCCGTATCCTTCAGGTCGACGGCCTCAACGGCAACAATGGCGGCGGTGGCGGCGGCCGCAGCGCCACGGACGAGGTGATCGACTCGGCGCTGCGCTACCGCGTGCAGGCGCCGCTGATCGACTCCATCCTGTCCGACATCGGGGTCGAGGGCGGCAGTCTTTCCAAGATGCCCGGCCTGATCCGTGAAGCCCGCGACATGCAGGGCATCAAGGACTCCGCAAAGAAGAGCGGCGGAGGTGGTGACAAGCCGGCCGCCTCCCCGCCTGCGGCTGAAGGCGGCGGCGAGCCGCCGGCCGATCGCGGTCCGCGGAAGAAGAGCTGAGGTCTGAACCATGCCCCGCGTCTACGTCTCCACCGTCGTCAATGCGCGCAACGACCGCGTCTGGGCGCGGGTGCGCGATTTCAACGGCCTGCCGAACTGGCATCCCGCGATCGCCGAAAGCCGCATCGAGGGTGGTGAGCCCTCGGACAAGATCGGTTGTGTGCGAGATTTCCGCCTGCGCAATGGTGACCGCATCCGCGAGAAGCTGTTGGGCCTCTCCGACTACGACATGTTCTGCACCTACTCGATCCTAGAATCGCCGATGGGCGTCGAGAATTATGTCGCGACCCTGCGGCTGACGCCGGTCACCGACGGCGACCAGACCTTTGTGGAATGGACCGCCGAGTTCGACTGCGCGCCGGAACGCGAAACCGAGCTCGTGGGTAATATCGGCGGCGGCGTGTTCCAGGGCGGGTTCGATGCTCTGAAGCGCGTGTTCGGAGGCTGATGTCGGTGCCGCATATCGTCAAGAGCACGATCCTGGATGCACCGACCGATGCCGCGTGGTCGGTGCTGCGCGATTTCAACGGGCATGATCGCTGGCATCCGGCGGTCGCGACTTCGTCGATCGAGCGCGCGCAATCCTCCGACAAGATCGGCTGCGTCAGGCGGTTCAAGCTGAAGGACGGCGCGGAGCTGCGCGAGCAGTTGCTGGCACTGTCCGACCTCGAACAGAGTTTCAGCTATTGCCTGCTCGATACCCCGATCCCGATGTTCAACTACGTCGCCCACGTCCGCCTGTTGCCGGTCACCGACGGCGACCGCACCTTCTGGCATTGGGAGTCGCGGTTCACCACGAAGCCTGAAGACAGGGACCGCATCACCCACATGGTTGCGGAAGACATTTACCAGGCAGGGTTCGAAGCGATCCGCCGGCATCTGAAGGAGGCCGCATAGCCATGGCCGTGACTGTCAAAACCTTTTCCAGCGCGAGCGAGGCCGCCGGGGCGCTGTCCTCAGATCGCAGCGCGCGCTATCTCGGCGGCGGCACGCTGGTGATGCGGGCGCTGAACGAGGGCGACGTCTCGGTCTCGACCGTCGTCCGCACCCAGGACCAGGCGCTGACCCGGATCGATGCATCCGGCCCGCGCGTCATGCTCGGCGCCGGCGTCACTTTCGCGCGCATCCTGGCCGAACGCGACCTCGCCTTCCTACACGCCCCTGCCCGCTCGATCGGTGGCCCCGCCGTGCGCAACATGGGCACGGTCGGCGGCAATCTGTTTGCGCCGAACCCTTATGGCGATTTCACCGTCGCGCTGCTGGCGCTCGATGCGACCGTCGCCGTGCAAGGCGGCTTTGGTTCACGCGACATCCCGATCGAGGAATTCTTGCAGGCGCGCGACCGGCAGGCCGGGACGTTGGTGCTGTCGGTGTCCTGCACCCGGCCCGCCAGCAGCGAGGCCTTCCGCTATCGCAAGATCGCCCGCATCAAGCCGAAGGGCGGCGCCGTCCTCACGCTTGCCGCGCACTTGCCGATATCCGGCGGCCGCATCGCGGGCGCCCGCATCGCGCTCGGCTCGATGGCGCCGACGCAAATCCGCGCCCGCGCCGCCGAGCGCGCGCTGGAGGGACGCGCGCTGGACGCCGCGACGATCAGCGCGGCAGCCTCGGCCGCCAGCGAGGGAACATCGCCATCCGACAACGCGCTCGGCAGCGCCTGGTATCGCCGCGAGATCGTCGGCGTGCATCTGCGCCGCCTGCTGTCCGGTCAGGAATAAATCGTCATGTCCAAGATTCCCCTCCAATTTCGTCACAACGACCGCGACGTCGCCATCTTCGTCGATGGCGGCACCAACCTCCTGGTCGCGCTGCGCGAACTGATCGGCGACATGACACCGAAATTCGGTTGCGGTCAGGGCGGCTGCGGCACCTGCAGCGTTCTGATCGATGGCGAACTCCATCTCTCCTGCCTGACGCTGGCCGAGACTGTCGCAGGCCGCTCGATAGAAACGCTCGACGGCATGAAGCAGGGTCCGAACCTGCATCCGCTGCAGCGTGCCTTCTCCGACCAGTTTGCCGCCCAGTGCGGCTATTGCACGCCGGGCATGTTGATGGCCGCGAAAGCCCTGCTCGACCGCAATCCGTCGCCGAGCCGCGACGAGGTCATCGAGGCGATTTCCGGCAATATCTGCCGCTGCACCGGCTACGAGCCGATCATCGATGCCATCCTCGCCGCCGCCGGCGGCCGGGTCAGCGCGTAAGGGACCGCGATCATGCTGGAACTACGCAAGGACATCTTCGCCGACGAGCGCGACGATAATTTGAAGGAAATCGGCAAGGGTACCCAGCGCCAGGACATGCTGGGGCATGTCACGGGCACATCGAGCTATTTCAACGACCACAAGCTGCAGGGCATGCTGCATCTGAAGGTCGTGCGCTCGACGCAAGCGCACGCCCGAATCCGCCGGATCGACACCGCGGAAGCTGAGCGCTCGGCCGGCGTGCGCAAGATCATTCGCGGCGCCGATGTGCCGGTCAATCTCAACACGCTGCTCAGTCTGATCAATTTCGGCAAGGACGACGAGCCGTCGCTGGCAGTCGACAAGGTCCGTTACAAGGGCGAGCCGATCGTCGCGATCGTCGCCGACAGCGAGCGCGAGGCCTTTGAGGCGATCGCGAAGGTCAAGATCGACTACGAGCCGCTGCCGACCGTGTTCGACGTCGAGGAGGCGCTCAAGCCCGGCGCGCCCGTGGTCAACGAGACCTATCCCAAGAACACCTTCACCTATCACGACGTCTACGACCACCAGAAGCTGCGCTTTGGTGACGCCGATGCGGCGCTCGCGACCGCCGACCATGTGCTCGAGCAGCGCTACCAGATGTCGCCGATCGAGCATGCGCCGACCGAGACCAATGGTGCGATCGCAGCACCCGACACCAATGGTCGCTATGTCGTCTACACCTCGACGCAGGCGCTGTTCTTCTCGGTCGACACCTGCGCCAAGATTTTGGACGTGCCATCCAACACCTTCCACTTCATCGGCGGCACGGTCGGCGGCGGTTTTGGCGGCAAGGTCGATACGCTGACCGAGCCGCTCGCCATCCTCGGCGCGATGCTGACCGGACGTCCTGTGCGCTATGTGTTCGGGCGCGAAGAGGAGATGCAATACGGACCTCCGCGCGGCGCCGAGCGCATCTACATCAAGGACGGCGTGATGCGCGACGGCCGCATCGTCGCGCGCAAGATCCGCGCCTATTTTGACAGCGGCGCCTATACGCGGCTGTCGAGCTACGCCGCGGTGAAATGCGCCGCGCATCTGCCGGGGCCCTACACAATCCCCAACGTCTATGGCGACGTCTATTGCGTCTTCACCAACCGCACACCTGCGACCGCCATGCGCGGCTTCGGCGTCACGGCGATGGATTTCGCCATCGAGTGCCAGATGGACAAGCTGGCGCATCTCGTCAACATGGATCCGATGGAGTTCAGAATCCTCAACGCCTATCGCGACGGCGATATGAAGGCGCACCGGCGCGAAGCCAAGAACACCGCATTGATCGAATGCGTCCAGGTCGCGGCCGAAAAGGCGAAATGGCCGCTCCGCGACGAGTTCAAGCGGGCCTCCTCGCGCAAGGACGGCGGCGGCAGCCGCGCCGTGATCCCGCCGACGCCGACGGATGCGCGCTCCAGGCCGACAGCACCGGCACAGCAGCGCACCAGCTATGACCGGCTTCCGCCGACCGTGACTCGCGAGCCGCCGCGCGATCCACCACCACCGGCGCCTCCGCCCCCCTCGCCGCGGCCCAGCGCGCCATCGCATGGCGCGACCCGTTTCTCCTCCGTCTTCGGCACCAGGAGGCGCTAGATGACCCGGCACCGCGGACGCGGCATCGCGTCGATCAACTATCCCATCGGCATGAATCTCGGCGGCGACCCCAGCCAGGCGCTGGTGCACTCCAACCCGAGCGGCAAGTTCACGGTGGCGCTGTCCTCGATCGACCTCGGCCAGGGCATGAAGTCGGTGACGCGGCAGATTTGTGCCGAGACGCTCGGCGTTCCCGTCGAGGACGTCTATGTCGATACGGCGGATTCCGACACCGGACCGCATTGCATGGGTTCGTTCGCCTCGCGCGGCACCCACCGCGTCGGCAACGCCGTGATGGCCGCCGCCCGCGAGGCGCGCGGTGTGATGATGGAGGCCGCCGCCGAGGAGCTGGAAGTCAACGCCGCCGATCTCGAAACCGATGGCCGCGGCAACGTCCACGTCAAGGGCGCGCCGCACCGCTCGATCTCGACCAAGGACGTCGCGATCGCTGCGCAATTCAAGCAGGGCAAGACCATCTCCGGCCGCGGCATCTTCCTGGTGCCGCTGTCGAGCGTCGATCCCGAAACCGGCGAGATGTCGCCGGCAACGTGCTACGCCCATGCCTGCCTCGTCGCCGAGGTCGATGTCGATGACGAGACCGGCGAGGTCGCGATGGTGCGGATGGATTCGGCCTATGAGCTCGGCCGCGCGCTCAATCCGCGCCTTGTCGAGCAACAGCTCGTCGGTGGCGCCTGGATGGGCATCAGCCATGCGCTCTACGAGACGCCGGAGCCTTATTATCCGGAGCCCGTACACGGCCCCCGCGACTTCGTCGAATATCTGATGCCCGGTCCTGGCGACATCTGCCCGCACGATATCGCCGTGCTGGAACGCCCTGCTCCCGACGGCCCGTTCGGCGGCAAGGGCCCCGGCGAGATGTGCGCAAACCCGGTGCTGCCTGCCGTGGCCAATGCGATCTTCAACGCCGTCGGCGTGCGCATCGACGATCTGCCGATCACGCCTGAAAAGGTGCTACGCGCGATAAAGGCGCAGGGCGGCGCGCGGCCGCAGGCGCGGCGCTAGAGGTCTTCGTTCATGGCGGTTCGCAGCAACATCGTCGGCATTGACAGCCCGGAGGCGCTGGAGCGAGCGCTGCGCGCGGCCTATTACCTCGCCGACGATGGCCTGGCGACCGCAGCCTATCTCGGGCTCGCGCTCGGAAAGCCCCTGCTGCTCGAGGGCGCACCGGGGGTCGGCAAGACAGAAGCCGCAAAAGCCATCGCCGCCGTGCTTGGCCGCCGGCTGATCCGCCTGCAATGCTACGAGGGCATCGATTCCGCTGCCGCGCTCTACGAGTGGAACTATCCGCGCCAGATGCTCGCGATCCGCCAGGCCGGCGACGAGAGCATCGACATCTACGGCGAGACATTTTTGATCGAACGTCCCATGCTGGCCGCACTGCGCGCGCCGGACTCGACGGTGCTGCTGATCGATGAAATCGACCGTTCCGACCAGGAGTTCGAGGCGTTCCTGTTGGAATTCCTCTCCGACTTCCAGATCTCGATCCCCGAGCGCGGCACGGTGCGCGCCGCCGAGCGCCCCGTCGTGGTGCTGACCTCGAACCGGACGCGCGACCTGCACGAAGCCTTGCGCCGCCGCTGCGTCTACCACTGGATCGACTACCCGACCGAGGAGCGCGAGGCGCGCATCGTGATGCTGCGGGCCTCCAGCGTTGCGGAAGCCACCGCGCGCGCCGTGGTCGCAGCTGTTGGAAAGCTCCGCCGCGAGCCACTGAGCAAGGTGCCGGGCATCGCCGAGGCCGTCGACTGGGCCGAAGCTGCGACGCTTCTCCACAAGGGCGGCGCACGCTGGCCGGACGCGTTCAAGCGCTCGATCGGCGTGGCACTGAAAGACGAAGAGGACCTGCACTTCATCTCGCCAAGGCTCGATGCCATGCTCGCGGAGGCGACCGCATGAGCACCGATCTGCAGCTGCCGCGCGCCGCCCGAACCTTCGTCTCCTTCGTGGCGCTGCTGCGCGCCAACAACTTTGCGGTCGCGCCGGAGCAGACCACCGCGTTCCTGACCGCGATCGAGCTGCTCGGGCCGCGTGACTTGGGGGATATCAGGCAAGCGGCATTGGCCACCCTCGCCCCGCCTCCCGAGCGGCGCCCGACCTTCGACCGCCTGTTTGATCTCCACTTCCGCGGCAGCGAAGCGATCGAGCATGCCGACGACGGCGAGGACGACGAAACGGTCCGGCTCCAGGATGAAGGTCGCGGCGATGAGGAGCCGCTCCTTTCGGACGATGCCAATGAATCCGGCCTGACCGCGACCCGCAGTGAAGCACTGGTCGAGCGCCGCTTTGCCTACGCTTCGACCACCGAGGCGCTCCGCCGTCTGGCGCGCGAGGCGCCGCGACGTCTGCCGCGTCGGCGTGGACACCGCCGCATGCGTGCGCGACGCGGCCCCTTTGCCGACCTCCGCCGCACTTTACGCGACTCCGTCCGCAGCGACGGCGAGATCCTGCGGCTTGGCCATATGAAGCGGCGTCAGCGCGCGCGAAAATTCCTGCTGCTGATCGACGTGTCCGGATCGATGAAGAGCCGCACCGAAGACAACATGAAACTCGCGCATGCGCTGGTGCAGGCAGCACCCAATGTCGAGGTCTTCACCTTCGGCACGAGGCTGACCCGCGTCACCCGCGCGCTGCGGCTCAAGCGCCGCGAGCAGGCATTGAGCGCGGCGGCCCATCTCGTCAGCGACTGGGACGGCGGCACCCGCATCGGCGATGCCCTGCAGGCCTTCCTCGCGGTGCCCCGCTTTGGCGGTTACGCGCGTGGGGCAGCCGTAGTCGTCGTCTCCGACGGACTGGAGCGCGGCGAGCCGGACGCGCTGCGTGACGCCGTCGCAAAGCTGTCGCGGCGGGCCTGGCGTGTGAGCTGGCTGACGCCGCTGGCAACCGGTCCGGGGTTCCGGCCGCAGACCGAAGCGCTGATCGCCATCGAGCGCTTCGTCGACGATCTCGTGGACGGTGGATCGAGTGCGTCGATCGTCGCGCATGTACTGGCATTGGGACGAAGGAGAGTTGCGTGACCGAGATTGTCGACGGCCATCATCATATCTGGCGGCAGGCCGACCTGCCCTGGCTGATCGGCCCGATGCAGCCGCGCATTTTCGGACCGTATGAATCGATCCGGCGCGACTATCCGATCCAGGAATATCGTGACGACCTCAAGGGCACCGGCGTCACCCGCTCGGTCTACGTGCAGACCAATTGGGCCAACGACCGTTTCGAGGATGAGGCGGCGTGGGTGCAGCAGACCGCCGACGAGCACGGCTGGCCGCATGCCATCGTCGCCTACGCCAATTTTGCCGTGGACGACGTGCGGCCGCAGCTCGACCGGCTGAAGCGCTATCCTCTCGTACGCGGCGTGCGCATGCAGCTGCACTGGCACGAGAACCCGCTGTATCGGTTCGCCGCAAAGCCCGACCTCTGCGTCGATCCCATGATCCGCCGCAACGTCGCGCGTCTCGCCGATTACGGCTGGAGTTTCGATCTGCAGGTCTTCACCCCGCAAATGCCTGACGCGGCCGTGCTGGCTGAATCCTGCCCCAAGGTGACCTTCATCCTCCAGCATGCCGGCATGCTCGAAGACCTGTCACCGGCGGGACGCGCGGCGTGGCGCGCCGGGATGGCCCGGCTGGCCGCATGCCCGAACGTCGTTACAAAGCTCTCCGGGCTCGGCACCTTCATCCACCGCAACGATCCCGCGCATATCGCCAGCGTCGTCGCTGATACCGTCGCTATCTTCGGCGCCGAGCGCTGCCTGTTCGGCTCCAACTTTCCGATCGAGAAATTGTGGACCAGCTACCGCGAGCTCGTCGACGCATTTCGCGCGGCGGCAGCACCACTGAGCGTAGAGCAGCAAGACGCGATCTTCCGCGGCACCGCGACGCGCGTCTACCGGCTTTGACAGACAACAAGAAAGACAGGGAGGGCAACGAATGGCGCTGGAGATCAAGATCCTGGACTATGGCGATATCGAGCTGGAATCGAGCTTTCTGGTGCTCGGCCGCGACTGCGGCCGCACCCGCCGCGTCCTCACCCTCGGCTTCCTGATCCTCGGCGGCAAATATCCGGTCGTGGTCGACACCGGCTACCGCTCCAACCAGATCATGGAAACGCTCGGCATGCGCGGCCTGCAGTACCACGAAAACATGATCGAGAACCAATTGGCGCGCCACGGCGTGCGCATGGGCGACGTCCGCTTCGTCTGCCACACCCATCTGCACATCGACCACGCCGGCAAGGACGATCTGTTCCCGATGAACACGACCGTGGTGCTCAACCGAAAGGAGCTGGAATATTCCGTCTCCGGCCTGATGCATCCGCAATATCCGGCGCCTGACATCAAGCACCTGATCGACCGGCTGCACACCAAGAGCGCGCTGCGCTTCCTCGATCTCGAGATCACCGGCCCGATCGAGCTGATGCCCGGCGTCTATTGCGACGCCGCCAATGCGCATACCGAGGGATCGATGAACGTCATCGTCGAGACCGCCGACGGGATCGCGACCATCTGCGGCGATGTGATCTACGACTTCAACGACCAGATCGTCACGCCCTTCAACGAGATCCACGATTGGGAGCCGCGCACCACCGGCA
>JAEWBW010000245.1 GCA_023390955.1 Pseudomonadota bacterium | reverse complement strand
GCTTCACCGAGGGCCAGGCGAAATCCCGGATCGAGGACGCGGGATATTCCAACGTCTCCGGCCTGCAGAAGGATAACGAAGGCGTCTGGCGGGGCAAGGCCGACAAGGCTGGCACCAAGACCGACGTGAGCGTCGACTTCCAAGGCAACGTCAATCCCGCAAAATAAGGAGCAGATCGCATGACGACTACCATTTCTCGCCTCTACGACAATTATTCCGACGCCGAGCGGGCCGTCGCCCGACTCGAGAGTGCCGGCGTGCCGCACTCCGATATTAGCATCGTTGCCAACAATTCCGACAATTGGTACGGTTCACAGCGCGGCAAGGCCGATCGAGACCGCGACGGCGTGGACGATCGCGCCGAGGGAGCTGGCGCGGGTGCTGGCATTGGCGCGGGGATCGGCGGCGCGGCAGGCCTTCTCGCCGGCCTTGGCCTATTGGCTATTCCAGGTCTCGGGCCGGTCGTCGCGGCGGGATGGCTGGCCTCCACGGCTGCAGGAGCGGCCGCGGGCGCGGCCACAGGCGGAATTGTCGGCGCACTCACCCAGGCCGGCGTCGCTAGGGAAGACGCATCGCGTTACGCGGAAGGCGTTCGCCGCGGCGGTACGCTCGTTTCCGCCAAGGTATCCGATATTGATCGTGCGCGACTGGATGCGCTGCTCCACGAGAGATCCGTCAACCTTCAGGAGCGCAGTTCCGCCTGGCAGAAGTCGGGCTGGACGGACTTCGATGCCGCAAGCCCACCGCTATCACCGGAGGACATCGGCCGCGAGCGCGAGCTTTATGGTGCGGGTGTGCGACGATAAGTTTCCTCAGACTCGGAAAAGGCCCCGCAGCGCGGGGCCTTTTTGATGAAAATGGCCTCTGCAAACTTGGGCTAATCGGACCCGTAGGAACAACGTTCCGCTTGGCTGGTTGCTTCGCCCGTGAAGGGGCGATGAAGCTTTTAGTCGAGTATTAGAACGAGCTCTTCGACTTGAACGATTGGCAGCGAGCGAACGCGATCCAAATTTCAAAGTGATAATGGTTCCAAGCGCCAGCCGGTTGGATCGTTCGGATTTCAGGTCCGTTACCTGTTCTAACGACAGTGGCGGCGAGAGAATGGACGACAAGGTTTACAAGCTGGAGCAGGGCGCCGGGCGATCGTCTCCCGGATTTGTCAGGGTGCGCGGTGCGCGCGAGCACAATCTGAAGAACGTGGACATCGACATCCCGCGCGATGCGCTGGTGGTGTTCACCGGCGTCTCCGGCTCGGGAAAATCATCGCTGGCCTTCGGGACGCTGTATGCGGAGGCGCAGCGGCGATATCTGGAATCCGTTTCGCCCTACGCCCGGCGCCTGTTCCACCAGATGGCCGTGCCAGAGGTCGATGAGGTCGAGGGCCTGCCGCCGGCGGTGGCGCTCCAGCAGCAGCGGGGATCGCCGACCACGCGATCCAGCGTCGGCAGCGTCACGACGCTGTCAAACCTGTTTCGGATGCTCTATTCGCGCGCCGGCGACTATCCAAAGTCGCAGCCGCTGTTGTACGCCGAGTCCTTCTCCCCCAATTCGGCGGAGGGAGCCTGTCCCAGGTGTCATGGCCTCGGCCGCGTCTACGACGTGACCGAACGCTCGATGGTGCCCGACGACACGCTCACCATCCGCGAGCGCGCCGTCGCGGCCTGGCCGACAGCCTGGCACGGTCAGAACCTGCGCGATATCCTGACGACGCTCGGCTACGACGTTGACACGCCTTGGCGCGAGCTTCCCAAGAAGGACCGCAACTGGATCCTGTTCACGGACGAGCAGCCCACGGTCCCGGTCTATGCCGGCTACGATCTCAAGGATGTTCAGCGGGCGCTGCGGCGCAAGGAAGAGCCTAGCTATCAGGGAACTTTCACCGGCGCCCGGCGATACGTCATGGAGACGTTCGCCAACACGACCAGCGCGATGATGAAGAAGCGCGTCTCGCAATACATGCTGAGCACCGAGTGCTCCGCCTGCCACGGCAAGCGGCTCAAGCCGGCGGCGCTGTCGGTCAAGTTTGCCGGGATGGATATCGCCGACATGGCGCGCGTTCCGCTGAAGCAATTGGCTGCGCTGATGCGGCCTTATTGCGAAGGCAAGGCTGGCCGGCAGGATGCTCATCCGGAGAAAACGATCGTCGTGCAGCGGATCGCGCAGGACCTGAGCGCCCGGCTTGGCGTGCTGCTCGACCTCGGCCTCGGCTACCTTACCCTGGAACGGAGCACGCCGACCCTGTCTCCAGGCGAGCTCCAGCGCCTGCGGCTCGCGACGCAAGTTCGGTCCAACCTCTTCGGCGTGGTTTATGTGCTTGATGAGCCGTCTGCCGGTCTCCACCCCTCGGACACTGAAGCGCTGCTCCGCGCGCTCGATCGGCTGAAGGCGGCCGGTAATTCGCTTTTCGTCGTCGAGCATGAGCTGGACGTGGTGCGCCATGCCGATTGGATTGTCGACGTCGGCCCGAACGCCGGCAGGCATGGCGGCGAAATCCTTTACAGCGGCCCCATCGATGGACTGAAATCGGTCGAGAGATCGCGCACCGCCAGATATCTCTTTGGTCAAGCCGTTCCGCCACAGCAAAAGCAGTGCTCGCCGCAGGCTTGGCTCAAGCTGAGCGGTGTCACGCGCAACAATCTCAGGGGGATCGACGTCGCATTCCCGCTGGGCGTGCTGACAACGGTCACTGGCGTATCCGGCTCAGGCAAGTCCAGTCTGGTTAGCCAGTTTCTCGTCGAGGCGCTGGGCGCACATTTTGGACAGTCGCATGCATCCGACGATGACGGCGAAGATGCCCTAGAACGCACGCCGGTCGAGACGTCGAGCGGCAAGATCACCGAAGGGCTCGATCGCCTGAAACGGCTGGTGGTCGTGGACCAGAAGCCGATCGGACGGACACCTCGGTCCAATCTGGCGACGTACACCGGTCTTTTCGACGACGTGCGAAAGCTGTTCGCACAGACGAAAGAGGCGCGCCGGCGCCGCTTTGATGCCGGGCGGTTCTCCTTTAACCTGCCGAAGGGCCGCTGCCCGTATTGCCAGGGAGAAGGGTTTGTCTGTGTCGAACTGCTGTTCCTGCCGAGCGTCTATGCGCCATGCCCGGAGTGCCAGGGCGCGCGCTACAACAAGGAGACGCTCCAGATCAAGCTCGACGGCAAATCCATTGCCGACGTGCTCGGAATGACCGTCGATGAGGCGCACGCGTTCTTCGCCGACGATAGCTACATTGCGAGGTCGCTCGATGTGATCCGGCAGGTCGGGCTTGGATACATCCGCCTCGGTCAGCCGGCAACGGAGCTATCCGGCGGTGAGGCGCAGCGGGTCAAGCTTGCCACTGAGCTTCAGCGCACCCAGCGGGCGGGCAGCATCTATGTCCTCGATGAGCCGACCACGGGCCTGCATCCCTCGGATGTCGAGAAGCTGATTGTGCAGTTGGACGGATTGGTGGAGGCGGGAAGCACCGTGATCGTCGTGGAGCACGACATGAGCGTCGTGGCCGTGAGCGATTGGGTAATCGACATTGGGCCTGGCGCCGGCGATGAGGGCGGGCAGGTCGTCGCAGCGGGGCCACCGGCAGAGATCGCGCGGCGCAAGTCGAGCCGCACGGCGCCGTATCTCGCGCGGGCGCTGGACGAGTTGCCTAGGTCTTCGGCTTCTAGATCTCGCTCGGTGGCACCTTCTTGGCCGGGTGGCTGATGCCGCGCCTTGGCATAATGTCAAGCCTTCTCATCGGTACCGTCGCCGGCTCGGGATGACATCTCGCGCTGGCGTTGCCAGCGGCGCCGCGCGCTGGGGTTCTGGACGAGCGCTTCCGAAACGTCGTACCCACAAATCACGGGCTAACTGCGATTGGCAATCGCGACGTGTCCAATGG
>JAEWBW010000235.1 GCA_023390955.1 Pseudomonadota bacterium | reverse complement strand
GTTCGATCCGCCGAATTTTTTGGTGCTGGACGAGCCGACCAACCATCTCGACCTCGCCACCAAGGAAATGCTGATCAATGCGCTGTCGGATTTCGAGGGCACCATGCTGTTCGTCTCGCATGACCGCCACTTCCTGGCGACGCTCTCGAACCGCGTGCTCGAGCTGACGCCCGAAGGCATCCACCAGTTCGGCGGCGGCTACACCGAATATGTCGCGCGCACCGGGCAGGAAGCGCCGGGGCTGCGGAGCTAATCTTCGTTCTTGCGCGAGATCGCGGCGATGGCCTCGATCTCGTTGGTCCAGATCCCGCCGGAATAGCCCTGCGGGAGCCGGGAGAACAATTCGGGCGTGTCGATGCCCGTTGAGAACTCGCCGCCGCTGTAGGGGCCGAGCACGAAGACCGCGCTGTTGACGCTGTTCATCCGGTCGAGGAAGCGATCGGGCCATCCCCACAGCCAAGGGGCGACGTTGACCGGCACCAACACCATCGCATTGCGGCACGCGGCCGGGACCGCGCCGGTCCAGCCATAGCCGATATAGGCGATCAAACAGCTCCGGATGGCCGCGCGTGAGATCGTGCGGATGTCCGGGACCAGGCGGCGGATCACGCCGATCGGCTCGTCGCCCCCATAGACCATGATCGTCCGGCGCCGCTCTGCCGGGAGTGCGTTCAGGATCGCCGCAAGCTTCTCGCCCTCGGTGGCATCGCGGCTCTTCACGTTGATCAGGAGCTGCTTGTCAGGGAAGGCGGCAAGCACCTCCGAAAGCGTCGGCATCATCCCGACGCCCTTGCCGCGGAACGGGAATGTCTTGCCGCCGTCAGCCGTGTAGCCGTAGCCGATGTCGAGCGTCCTGAGCTTCGCCATGCTCTGTTCGCGCGTGACGCCGTGACCGTCGGTGCGGCAATCGAGTGTCCAGTCGTGAAATACGGCGAACTCGCCGTCTGTGGTCGGATGGACATCGAGCTCGACCACATCAGCACCGGCCCGAAAGCTCGCGCGCATCGAGCGGAGCGAATTTTCGAGATAGTCATGCGCCGGCGGCAACATTCGCGCGGCGGTGCAGGTGTCGTTCTTCACGTCCCGCTCGTCGAAGCGTTGCGCCATGCCACGATGGGCGAGCAGGATCGGCTTGCCGTCGCGATGCGGCGCCAGAAGGCTGGTGTTGTTGAGATAGACGCCCGCTGCGACGGCAACGACGAGCGCCGTTGCGAATTTGAGTTTCTTGCCCACTAGGTACTTCCCATTCCGCAATCACCGTCAGGGGTGTTTGAGGTCGATTTGCGGCGATGGTCGCGCATGGGCCTGTGTGCGGCCGCACGGCTTGAATGGTCCCATGGCGCCCGCTAGGCTCGCTCAAAAATGGGGAGCGCAACGTGAAGCAATTGCGGATCGGGGACATCACCATCGATGCGGTGATCGAGCGGGAAGGGCCGTGGCGGCGGCCGCAGGACTTTTTCCCGGCGTATGACGAGGGCGTGTTCAGGCATCATCTGCCCACGATGGAGCCGGAGGTGTTTGACGCCGCGCGCGGCATGATGGTCATCACCTATCAGACCTTTGTCGTCCGCACCCCGCGCTACACCATCCTGGTCGACACCTGCACCGGCGAGGACAAGGGCCATCCGCCCCCGTTCGATTTTCCTGGGAAGGAGCGCTGGCGCAACGAGCTGTTCGCGCTCGGCATCTCTTTCGAGCAGATCAACTACGTCTTCTGCACGCATCTTCACATCGACCACACCGGCTGGAACACGACACTGCGCGACGGCCGCTGGGTGCCGACCTTTCCGAATGCAAGGTACGTCTTCCACAAGGGCGAATACGCGGCCTGGGAGGCGGAGAACGCCAAGGGCAACAATCCGCCCGGAACGGTCTTCCGCGACAACTGCCTGCCGATCGTCGAAGCCGGGCAGGCGCTGCTGGTCGACGACGATTACGCGCTCGATGACACCGTCACGCTGACGCCGACGCCGGGGCATTCGCCCTGTCATTGCTGCGTGAACATCTTCTCGAAAGGCCAACGCGCGGTGGTCGCCGGCGATCTCATGCATCACCAGATCCAGTGCCGCGAACCGGACTGGTCGGCGAAACCGGACTGGGATCCAAAGCAGTCAGCGGTCTCACGGCGAAAATTCTTCGCGTCCGTCGCCGACACCGACACGCTGATCCTGCCGGTGCATTTTCCGACGCCGACGGTCGGCCTGATCACGCCGCATGGTGCGGCGTTCGATTACCGCTTCAAGCGGGAGTAGGGCACGCGCTCATTGCTTGGCGGGCAGCGGCCGCCATGAGAGGTCGTCAGACCACAGATAGATCGCGATGGCCGCGAGGCACAGGACGATGCCGATCCAGAAGATCGGCGAATGATGGATCGGCCTCCGCTTGCGCTCAGCTTGATTCATGTCATCCCCTCGTCGGCGCGATGAACCGGCAAAGATAAGCCCGCCAGGGGCGGGCCTATCGCATGCTGCAATTGTCGAGCAACGCTTAGGCGCTGGTCTCGCACTTCTTCATAAAGCTGTTCTTGGCGGCTCCCGCCAGCGGCTTGCCGTCGGAGCCGACGGCCTTGGGCGTGCAGGCGTCTTCCTTGCACTTTTTCATGAACGAGGTTTTTGCCGCGCCGGCGAGCGCCTTGCCGTCCTTGCCGACCGCCTTGCTCTCGCAGGTGTCGTCCGCGAAGGCCGAGCCGGCTGCGAAAGTCGCGACCACGGCAGCCAGGAAAATCCGCTTCATCATAGGTGTCTCCCTAAGCCAAATTGGCGAGGCGAATAGGAGCGCCGAATCGTGGCGCAATCAAGCAGGATCGACGCGTTGGTGAGCCAAATTTCCTGCGCGCGACGCGAGCATTTCGCCTTGACCCCAATGCTGCTTGCTGCAGTGCGCGCTGACCTGTTCGCCTGAACCTGCTAACCTCGCTTCATTCCCGCAGGAACGGAGCATTGCCATGGACGCCGTGACGAGCCCGCCGACCGCCGACCAGCATTCGCATCTGGTGCAACCCCAAAAGATGGACTGGCAAAAGACGCGCTTTCCGGGCTGTGAGGCCAAGACCCTGCTGTTCGACCGCGGCACCGGATTGATGACGGCCCTGATGCGCTTCGCACCGGGATCGGTGCTGCCCGATCATGAGCATGTCGGCATCGAGCAAAGCTATGTGCTCGAAGGCGCGCTGGTCGACAAGGAGGGGCCGGCCAAGGGCATCGCCTGCGGGGCAGGCGAATTCATCTGGCGCGAGGCGGGTAGCCGGCACTCCGCCTGGTGTCCGGACGGCGCGCTGATCCTTGCGATCTTCCAGGTGCCCAACAAGTTCTTCGAGGCCGACGGCCGCGTGGTCGATGCCTCAGGCCAGGACTGGGACGAGGCCTGGGGCCACACGGCCACGCAGCGCGGCTAGTTTCTAGACTCCGCGGGCGAGCAGGGCCTTGAAGTCTGCACGAGCCCGCTGCGCTTCGGCCCGTGCGACCTCGGAGGCTTCACCAAGGCCGAAATAGCCGTGGATCAGGCCGGGTCCCTCGTGATGCTTGACCTTCACGCCGGCCGCTTCCAGCGCCCGCGCATAGGCGGCGCCTTCGTCGCGCAGCGGATCGTACCAGGCCGTCGTCACGATCGCTGGCGCTACGCCGGCCAGCGAGGGCGCCCGCAGCGGCGAGACGCGCCAGTCGGCGCCATGCTTGGGATCAGCGAGATAATGGCCGGCGAACCACTCCATCACGGCGCGTGAGAGAAAATAGCCTTCGGCATTGTCCTTGCGCGAGGGAAAGCGCGCATTCTCAGTGGCGTCGGCGTAGTTGCCGAGTACGTCGGTGACGGGATAGACCAGCAGCTGCGCAGCGAGCTTGATGCCGGCGTCGCGGCAGGCAATTGCAGTGGCGGCTGCGAGATTGCCGCCGGCGCTGTCACCGGCAACGCCAAGGCGCTTGGGATCGCCGCCAAATTCCGCGACGCGGGCGAAGACGTCGCTTGCGGCTGCAAAGGCATCCTCGAACGCGCCGGGAAAGCGCGTCTCGGGCGGACGGCGGTAGTCGACGGACACGACGACCGCGCCGGTCTCGATCGCGAGATTGCGCGCCTGCCGGTCATGGGTTTCGAGATCGCCGGCGACCCAGCCGCCGCCATGGAAGAACACCACGGTCGGCCGCGGGCCGGAACCGATGCCATAAACGCGCGCCGGGATCGGCCCGGCGCCGCCTTTCACCTGAATATCCCGGACACTGTCGACGGGCGGCGGCGGCACTGCGGCACGCGAGGCAGCAAGTGCACGCAAGGCATCGCGGGAGCCCTGTGGCGTCATCGTCGCTGCGTCGCGAAGCGGCAGCAAGGGAATGATCTGGGAGATGACGGGATCGAGCGGTGCGGCCATGGTCGAGCGGTCCTCTTTGTTTTTTGGTTTTGGGCTTGTTGAGTGTTGGTTGGCCGTCAGCATAGATTTCGCGCGAGCAGCGGGCAACAGGCGGTCCGGTCATGGCCTTCGTGCGTGGCGCGCAAGCGAGATGAGGGGGACGAGGTGGAGTTCGAAGAGCTGGTGCAATCCCGCCGCAGCGTGCGGGGATTTCGGAAGCAGCAGGTCTCCCGTGAGGTGATCGAAGCGATCATCGAGACTGCCAAGCGCGCGCCGTCCTCGATGAACACCCAACCTTGGCATATCCATGTGCTGACGGGCGCGCCGCTCGAACAGCTGCGCCGCCGCAACATGAAGGAGATGGCCGGAGGCGCCAAGGTCAAGCGCGACATCGTCAGTCATGGCGAGTACCAGGGCGTTCACCGCACGCGGCAGGTCGATATCGCCAAGAAGCTGTTCGGCGCGATGGGGATTGCACGCGACGACAAGCCGATGCGGCAGGACTGGGTACTGCGCGGCTTCCGCCAGTTCGATGCGCCGGTTTCACTGGTGCTGACCTACGACCGGGAGCTCGATCCCGGCGCGGTCTGCCATTTCGATCTCGGCGCGCTCTGCTACGGGCTCGTGCTCGCGGCATGGGATCGCGGCCTCGGCTCCGTCATCAACGGGCAGGGCATCATGCGCTCCGACATCGTGCGCGAGGTTGCGGGCATTCCAACCGAGGAAGTGATCATGACCTGTGTCGCAATGGGATACCCCGACGACTCCTTTGCCGCGAATGCCGTTCGCTCCGATCGCGAAGAAAATAGGCAGTTCGTGCGCTTCCACGGATTTGCCGACTGAGTCGCGATCGGGCCGCGAGAGAGGATCGTTCTTTCAAGGAAATTTCTGGTGCGGACCAGCAGCCGGCTCTTGCAATCCTTGCGCGGCGGGAGGAACAATACAGGCCTTGAGAGGTTTGTTGCTGGCGCGAGGGAATTCACATGCGGCGGCTGGCTAGCCTGGTGATCTGGTTCTTCAAACCACGTATGCGGTATCCGGCGCTGGATGATCCAAGCCTGCCTTTCACCCCAGATGAGTTCAGTCGGCTGATCCGCAGCGGCAAGCGCGAGGATTTCAAGCGTCTTGCCGATGGACTGGCCTGCCAGTCGATTCCCCGCCGTGCCAGGCACCGCGCAGCGAACTAGAACTCACCCCGCACTTCTTGATGAAGCCGCCGTTCTTATCCTCCCCTGGAGGGGGAGGGTCGATCGCGCGCAACGCGAGCGGGGTGGGGTGATCTCTCAACACGGGCAGTGTTCGATGTGGAGAGACCGTCACCCCACCCCGTCTCATGTCTTACTGCGCTCAACATGAGCCGACCCTGCCCCTCCAGGGAAGGGTAAAAGGCTCCGTCGCTACGACAACGAATCCACGCTTTCGTCGCTCAGCGCGCCGGAAATGATCGTCACCGGGATCGGGAAGGTCCCCACCGCATGCGCGAGGAGCGAGACGAGCGGTCCCGGTCCTTCCGCGCCGGGATTGGCGGCGAGCACCAGCATGGCGACGTCGGGGTCCTCGTCGATGACCGCGAGCAGCTGTGCCATGGCCGCGCCTTCGCGGATCACCCGCTCCGGGGTGATCGCGGCGATGCCGTTGGCGCGGCCCGC
>JAEWBW010000189.1 GCA_023390955.1 Pseudomonadota bacterium | reverse complement strand
CGGATTGTTGCTGTCGCCGCGCCAGTAAGCGCCGGCCACCTTCATCAGCTTGAAGGCGTTGCCGACCTTGCCGGTCGAGGTCATGTGCGGACCGCGGCACAGATCGAACCAGTCGCCCTGATAGTAGATCTTGATCGGCTCGGTGCCGGGAATCGCGTCGACCAGCTCGACCTTGAAGGCCTCGCCCTTGTCGCGGAACACCTGCTTGGTCTTCTCGCGGTCCCAGACTTCCTTGGTGAAGGGTTTGTCGCGCGCGATGATTTCGCGCATCTTCTTCTCGATCGCGGCGAAGTCTTCCGGCGTGAACGGCTCGTTGCGGAAGAAGTCGTAATAGAAGCCGTTCTCGATCACGGGGCCGATGGTGACCTGCGTGCCCGGCCACAGCGTCTGCACAGCCTCAGCCAGCACGTGGGCGCAGTCGTGGCGGATCAATTCGAGCGCTTCCGGCTCGTCGCGGGTGATCAGCCTGAGCTTCGCATCGGCTTCGATGGGATCGTTGAGGTCGGTCAGCACGCCGTCGAGCATCATCGCGACCGTGCGCTTGGCCAGCGACGGCGAAATGCCTTTGGCGATATCGAGACCGGTGATGTTCTGGTCGAACTGGCGCTGGGCGCCGTCGGGGAAGGTGAGGGTGACTTTTGCGGCGGGGGTCACGGGCTTCAGGTTGCTGAGGCTGTATTGAAAGCCGGATTCGGATTTGGGCTGGTCGGACATGCTTTTCTCCTGAGGCTCACTCCTGCGAACGGGCGCAGGTAAGCGGGAACGAGCGGTATAGCAGGCGATTGCGGCGATGCAATCGCGGAAATCTCGGGAAATCCAGTCGTAAAACCAGTCGTGAAGATTCACGATTCTGGCGCTGATGTCGCGGGCAATCACCGTCCGAGGCCTGCTACCAGGGATTGCCGTACCGTTTTCTATTGTCTAACGTTGTGGCGTTCCGGGCGCTCGTTTTTGTCTGTTGATTCCGCAGTGTCATGATTCGTCGCTTCCTGTTTCTTGCGGCTTTGGCGTTGATCGCAGGCGGGGCCAGTCCGCAGGCGCCTGCCGAGAAACCTCCGTTCTCGACCAAGCTGGCCATCTTTCTCGCCAAGGGGCCGCCGAACTCGTGCGGACCGGGATGCGATCGCTGGATCGCGGTCGAAGGAAAGCTCGACGGGGGCGCGGCTGCGCGGGTTCGCCGGTTCCTTGCCGGCGTTAAGGACACGCAACGTCCGATTTATTTCCATTCGCCCGGCGGTTCGGTGGAGCAATCCTTCGAGATCGGGCGGCTCTTGCGCAGCAGGAAGGCCATCGCCCGTGTTGGACAAACCATCGTCGGCGCATGCGCTGCGGGGACACAGATCGACAACGCCTGTCTGCAGATCAAGAACGGGGTTGGCGAGATCGAGGCGGAGCTCAGCACGCGCGGCGCCATGTGCGTCTCGGCCTGTGGCTATCTCTTCCTCGGGGCCACGACACGCGAGGTCGCGCCTGACGCCGCTATCGCCGTCCACAGTTCCAGGTTCACGATGACGATCCATGGCGAGCCGCCGCCACAGGTGGTCGCCGCCGAGCGCGAGCGCCGCGTCGCACTTGCAGATAAGCAGCGTGCCGCCTTCGTCTCCGCGATGGGGATCAAGGGCGAATTGATCGATCTCATCAAGACGGTGAAATTCGAGAACCTCCACGTGCTCACGCGCGTGGAGCTCTATCGTTTTGGCATCGATACGCGCACTCAGCCGGAAACGCTGTGGACGCTGGAGAAGGGGACGCGGCCCTATGCCCGCAAGCTTGCGCTCGCCAGAAGGGACGACGGGACCTCGTTCCAGATCATGGAGTGGCAGCTTTTCTGCGAGAACAAGGATCGTGGCAGGCTGATGTTTGGTCGCGAGTTCGACGAAGGCACCGCGGGCGAGACGACCGTCGTCATGATGGCAGGCGCGGACAAATCGGTTGCGTTCGGACGATATCCCGCGCGCCGTGGCAAGTTCGACGTCTGGAACGCGGCGGTGGCACCGGATGTCGTCACGGCCATGCTCGCCACGCCCCGCCTGCTGATGGGAGCGAGCACCACGCCGCCCGGCGGCAAGGCCAATCTCGCGACCTACGAGGTCGACACGACGGGCCTCGAACAGGCGTGGACCGAGATCCTGGCGAAGTGTCCCGCCGCGCCGGCCACGGCCAAGTCGGTTTCGACGCCGGTCTGGACAGGGCCGACCGCGGCTCAGTCACCTGCCGTGGCCCCAGCAGCCCCAGCAGCCGATGCTCCGCCGCCACAGTAAGTAGCGTCGGCGGCAAAATCGTCCTGGCGCCCTTCCAATGGCTCGCGGTCTGACCTACATGCAGCTGCATGGAAAATGCCCCCGCCCGTTTTGCGCCCACCGCATTGATGCTTGGAAATGTCGTCACCGGCTGTTCGGTGCTGGCGCCGACCGGGATGCTGCCCGAACTGTCGTCGGGCCTCGATGTCAGCATCCGCGCCGCGGGTCTGCTCATCACCTTCGGGGCCATCGCACTCTGCATCGGCTCGCCGCTGACGGCCTGGCTGACCAGCAGGTTCGAGCGGCGCAATTTGCTCACCGCAACACTGGCGCTGCTCGCCGCCGGTAACGTCGCGTCAGCTTTCGCCCCTGACTACGCGAGCCTCCTGGCCATTCGCATCGTGATGCTGTTCATCGGCGCCCTCTACACGCCGCAGGCCGCGGGCACCGCCGCGATGATCGTGCCGGTCGAGAAACGCGGCAGCACGATCGCCTATGTCTTTCTCGGATGGTCGCTCGCGGCCGCGGTCGGCCTGCCGCTGATCACCTTCATCGCCAGCCGCTACGGTTGGCGCGCATCCTATGGCGCGATCGGCGCGCTAGGGTGCCTCAGCCTGCTGCTGCTGACGCTGCGGCTGCCGTCCGGATTGAAGGGCACGCCGGTGGACCTCAAGACCTGGGGCGAGGTCGCGCGCAGCCGCAACATCATGCTGCTGCTCGCCATCACGATGCTGCAGATGTCCGGCCAGTTCTGCATCCTCACCTTCATGGGGCCGTTGCTGCGACGGCTGACCGATTCCGGTCCAGATGCCGTGGGTCTCGTGTTCGGCATTTACGGCGTCTGCGGCTTCATCGGCATCGTCATCGCGACCCGCATCGTCGACACTTGGGGGCCATACCGGACCTCGGTGTTGTTCACCAGCCTGCTGCTGACGGGCATTGCGGGCTGGGCGCTCGGCGCCGGCAGCCTTGCGCTGATGGCGGCCTCCGTCGCAATCTGGGGCGTGGGGTTTGCCTCGACCAATTCCATGCAGCAGGTGCGCCTGGTCGCGGCGGCGCCGGCGCTCGCGCCCGTTACCGTCTCGCTCAACACTTCGGTGCTTTATATCGGCCAGGCTGTGGGGTCCGCCGTGGGCGGCCTGCTGTTCGCTCGCGATCTCCTGCACACGATCGGCTTCGTCGCGGTCGGCTTCGTGCTGCTGGCGCTGGTCGTCGTCGGCATTACCAGGCCCAGGCCGACGGTTGCCGCGGCGCCCGCATGACCTGTGCGGCAGTTAGCGCTGCACCCATCCCCTGTTTTCCCGCCAGCGAATGCTTGGCAAAGGGCGCGGGACGGCGCTAGAACGCAGGGAGTGGGGACCAACGAGAGTTGACAGAAATGCGGATCATTTTGGCGCTTGTCGCAGTGCTGTATTCGGCCACTGCCTTCGCGCAGGACAAGCCGGCGCCGATGGTAGGGGACAAGCCGTTGGTGCAGGTCAAGCCGAAGGCGGCAAAGGGAGCCACCGAGGCGGCCGCCAAGCCGGCCGCTGCGGCCAAGGGCAAGCCGCAATCGGTCGCCACCAAGATGCAGGGTTGCCTCGAGCTCGACGACGGCACCAAGGACCGGCTCAATTGCTTCGACGCCATCTTGCCGCCCGCGCCGAAGCCCAAGCCCGCGAAGGCCAAGGGCTACGCCGACTGCCGCTTCTTCAAGGAAGAGGACGAGCGCCTGGCCTGCTGGAACGGTTTTGCCGAAAGCATTCCGAGGCTGCCCAAAACCTGATCGCGTGAAGTCCTGATCGCGATCTAATCGCAGATCCGGGTCAGCACAGCTCTGAAGGCGACGCCGGGCAATTGCAGCGCGCCGCCTTCGAACTCCACCATGTCGCCGACCTCGCGGCCGCTAAGCGTGAGCGTGATGCGATCCGTGCCGAACAGCGGCCGGAAGGCCGGGTCGTCGTTGTAGCGTTCGGTCGAGATCTTGACCTTGATGTTGTCGCCTTCGCCGGTGTAACTGCCGATGAAGGCGAAGGCGGAATTGCCGCCGCGCATTTTGCCATCGATCACATGGAGCACGCCGCCGCCGGTTCCGTGCACCGTGTGGAAATCAACCTTGTAAAATCCTTCGCGCACCTAATCAGTCCCCGCAAAAATTCGTCGTCCATAATGGCGGGAAGTAAATCCGAGTCGCGCGCGGAGTGCTGCCATCAACATCACATTTTCATCAGCCGGTGAGACATTCGCAGGCAGCGCGCGAGGCATGCCTTGCGGGTTCCACGGTTGTCAGCGGCTGGATGAGGCAGAGGGGCTCGCGGCCACCCGTGTCACGGCCATCGCCGGCGTTGCGGCCATCTTCACCAGCACGTCCCTGAGCGGATATTGGGTCCAGGCGCGATTGACATAGTCGCGGTGGGTGATGCCGTCGCCGGTCTCGACGAACACGACGCTGCCCGGGCGCAGGGGAGCGTCCATGTCCTCGGATACGCTGATGCCCTTCTGCCGCAGCATGCTCATCAGCTCGCGGTCGCGCCTTGCGGTGTAGCGGGTGTAGGAGCTGACGAAGAAGCCATTGCGGTGACTTTCGATCCAGGAGGCGAACTTGTCGAGTTCGCCATAGATCGCATCGAGCAGCACTACGCCACGGACGCGATCGCTGATGCCGCCGACCTCGAGGCTCCAGGCGGTCGGCAGGAAGCCGCCGCTGTAGCCGACGATCACGATCGGCATGTTGGCGAAGGCCTTGGCGCTGTTCGGGTCGCCCGTGAGGCGGGCGAGATGATCGGCCGATTCCGCCATGAAGCGCTTGAAGCCGCCGGGTTGCCAGAATTTTCCGGCGCTGGAATCGGCGGCATCGACGGCCATCTGGGGGGCCAGCAGGATCGCATTGGCGCCGGACTCCGTGACCTGCTTCGGCACCAGCTGCCGGTCGCGGACGTCGCGCTCCAGCGTCGCGCCATTGCCGTGGAAGAACACCACGATCACGCCCGGCTTGCGCGCGTCGAAATGCTCGGGCACGTGCACCAGCACGCGGCTGTCATTGTAGGTCTCGTCCTGCCAGTAGACGCGGCCGGAATAGCTGCGATGGCCGCGGCGCTCGCCCTTGGAGATGTTGAGGAAGGGGGCTTCCGACGCAGGATTGTTGCCGAAATAGGGGAAGGCCGACGACTTCATGCTGACCAGCGTCGTCAAATCGTCGCGCGGCGGGCGGCGATAGGGGACCTGCGGCTCGAGTGAAGCGACCTTGTAGGGCGCCTGCTCGGGCTGCGGCTGCACGGCGCGCTTCGGCGAGAAGTCCGACATCTGCCGCTGCAGGAAACTTTCGCCGGCGGAGGGGAAGCGCTCCCTGAACTGCGGCGAGGGAAAGCGATCCTCGAACGTGTCGCCGTTCGCGACCTGTGTCGGCGACTTGGCGACGACCTGCGTCGCGACTTTTGCAGTAGCTTGGCTGTTGGCGGCGAGCATCGCCGGATCGGGCGCCTTGCCGCATTGAACCAGGACAAAAGACAGCGGCACAAAGGCGAGGGCGATGGCAGCCCGGCGCGCAAACATCCGTGCGCCGGACGATGTCGTCCGGTCAGCACGAATGTCAGCGTCAACTCTGGGAACGGCCCCGACCATCCACCCACTACCCCAAGCAGTACCTGAAGCCACCCAGTACAGCGGCAATCATTGAGCTAATTGAGCCGACTGGCGTTTAGGCGACGTTAAGCTTCCGGAGAAACTTCCCCACATCCGGAAGGCGTCAGGAGACCATGCAATCGTGTCGCGATTGTGGGAGGGCAGGGCGGCCAACGTCCTGCAAAACCCGGACAATTGCCTGCTGTCGTGCGTAAAAGGTTATTAGATACCTCTTTTCGTCGCCTCATTTAACCCTTGTTAACCCTGCTTGAATTGACTGGCACCGATCTGCACGATGCTTCGAGAGGCAAGCCATGCCTCAGCTTAGGAGCCCGATGACGGCATCAGACGCGGGTAGCGCGCCATGGACCGGCCGGGGTTTGGGCCGTACGTCCGGCGTCTCCGTTCTCGTCGCGACTGCCATCGTCGTTGCCGACATGATCGGCGTCGGCGTGTTCACCAGCCTCGGCTTCCAGGTCAAGGACATCCCGTCCGGCTTCTCGATCCTGCTGCTATGGACCGTCGGCGGCGTCGTCGCCCTCTGCGGCGTGTTCTCCTACAGCGAGCTCGGGGCGATGTTTCCGCGCTCGAGCGGCGAATACAATTTCCTCAGCCGCGCCTATCATCCGGCGTTCGGCTTTCTTGCCGGCTGGGTCTCGGCGACCGTCGGCTTTGCGGCGCCGGTCGCGCTCGCGGCCATGGCCTTCGGCGAATATGCCAAATCGGTCTATGCGGACCTGCCGCCGATCCCGCTTGCGATCGGTGTGGTGTGGCTGGTGTCGATCATCCAGCTCACCGGCGTGAGGCACTCCTCGACCTTCCAGCTGGTCGCAACCATTCTGAAGGTCATCCTGATCGTCGCCTTCCTAGTGGCGGGCTTCGTCATCGCCGTGCCTCAGCCGGTGTCGTTCGTGCCCAATTCCGGTGACTTCGCTCATATCGCCAGCGCGCCCTTCGCGATCGGGCTCGTCTTCGTGATGTATTCCTTCTCCGGCTGGAATGCGGCCACCTACATCATCGGCGAGCTGCACATGCCGCAGCGGAGCCTGCCGCGCGCGATGCTGGCGGGCACGCTCATCGTGATGGTCTTGTACGTGGCGCTGAACGCGGTGTTCCTGCACGCGACCCCGATCGACAAGCTCGCCGGCCAGCTCGAGGTCGCCAGCATCAGCGGCACGGCGATCTTTGGCGACATCGGCGGCCGGATCGTCGGGGCGATGATCTGCGTCGGCCTGATCTCGTCGATCTCCGCGATGATGTGGATCGGCCCGCGCGTCCTGATGACGATCGGCGAGGACATTCCGGCGCTACGCGCATTTTCGCGGCGGTCGGAAAACGGCGCGCCGGCCTATGCCATCCTGTTCCAGCTGTCGGTCGCGACCCTGCTGCTGTTCACCCGCAGCTTCGAGGCGGTGCTCGAGTTCATCCAGTTCGCGCTGCTGTTCTGCTCGTTCTTCACCGTGCTCGGCGTGATCAAACTGCGGATCACCGATCCCGGTCTGCCGCGGCCCTATCGCGCCTGGGGATACCCGGTGACGCCGGTGGTTTTCCTGCTCGTGACCGGATTCATGATGTACTATTTGCTGACCGAGCGGCCGATTCATTCGCTGTCGAGTATGATGATCATGCTCTCGGGCCTGTTGATTTACGCCATTTTCCGCAAGCGGCCTGACGCCGCGTCGTCTTCCTCACATCGCGCATAGGCATGTTTCGACCCATGAAGATTGCGGCCGTCGCCTTTATCCTGTTGTTCGCGGCCGTGGCGCCTGCACGTGCGCAGACCGTCACTGCAGACGATACCGCGCGCTTCCTCGCTGGCATGCAGCCGTCGGAAGGCTCGCCGCTGCTGCCGCTGACCAGGGATCCATCCTGGCAGCGGCACGCCAA
>JAEWBW010000112.1 GCA_023390955.1 Pseudomonadota bacterium | reverse complement strand
GGGATCGAACAGCGCGCCGATCGCCGACGCAATCGCAAGGCGCGAAATCCCGTTCATACGCGAGCGGCTAATGTTGCGGACGGGGTTCCCAAGCCTTCAAGTCGATGCGGGTGCTGCGCAAGCCGTTCGGGCTGGAGAAGCTCGATCGGACGATCCGGGCGCTGCTGACCACGTATCGACCACTCGTTAACAGCTACCGGCCATCCGGATCCTTGCCTGCCAGAAGCGGCGCGAGATCGGCTTCAAGCTCCACGATGATGTCCTCCAACAGACCTGCGGCGAGGATCGGTTGTTTGCGTCTTCATTTGCCGAAGAAGGGCAAGTTCTTCGATCGTTTTACTGGTGTCGCTCACGGTCATTGCTCGTCTCCGATTTCCTCTACGCCGAAGGCTGGCGGAGGTTGCAGGAACTCGGAAAAATCGAAGCTCCCCTTCCACTAGGCGTCCCTTTCGATGGCGATCTGCACCTCGCATCCTTGCGGCAGCGGGTTTCTCGTCATGGTCCCCTTCATCTGGGTCGTCAGTAGATTGATCAGGCGGGTTCCTAATCCACTCTTGATCTCGGCGGGGCAGCCGACACCGTCATCCCTCACGGAAACCAAAATCCGATCTTCCTTCGCCCGCACGTCGACCTCGACCGCTCCGGAACGGCCATCCGGATAGGCGTACTTGAAGCAATTGGTGACGAGCTCGTTGACGATGAGCCCGATAGATGCGGCTTGCGAGGTCCGCACCTGGACAGTCTCGCAGCGGACGCCGATCGAGATGGTACGGACCCCGCGATGGAAATCCGCAAGGCTGCTGCACAAGGACTGGATGTATGGCGCAAGATCGATCCGGCTGCTGTCGGCGGTGTGCCGCAGCCTGTCGTGGACCTTGGCGACGACGTCGACGCGGGCGACCGCGGAAGCGATGGCCGCCTGCACCGCCGGATTGGTTTCCGATCGCGCCTGCAGTCGGAGGATCGATACGATCGTCGCGAGATCGTTTCGGGTGCGGTGGGCGAGCTCCTGCAGCAAGACCTCCGTGTAGCGCTTTGCGTCGGCCAAATTGCGCAGCGTCGTCCGCAGCAGCTCGGTAACGCCGGCGATGCACAGCCCGGTGATGACGAAAAGGATCAGCGGGAGCGGGGCCGACGAGACAGGTCCCGGCAACAGATGCCGAATCGCGAGCACGGCAGCGGCCATGGTGGCAAGGATACCCGAACCGCGATTGAAGAGAACGGATGCCAGCAGGATCGCAGGAATGAACAGAAGGAACGGATACGCTCCGAGACGCTCGTCCAGCAGAAGCTTGCCGAAAAACGCGATGGCAACGAGCCCAAAGGAGAGAATATACCGGAGCCAGATCGGGAAATCCGATCGCATGTTCAGCAGTCGATGCAGAAATGATTCCATGGAGCGGTAGCAACGAAACGCAAGCGCCCCGGGTTCCGGGCCGCGCGTTCGGGTCTGAAGGGCATCCTTCGCCCTATCGACAGTGCTACGAATCCGGACCTCATCATTGGGAAAAAGCAGATATTTCGCCCCATTCAACCGAATGTTCTCGCCCCGAATTCGATTCTTGACCGGATCTAACGGATTCGTCGGCAGAACGGAGCCCGCCAAGGCAGACTCGCGGTATCGGATAACGGGACTGGATTTCAACGACTGGACGCTCCTTGGGGCGCTATCGCCGACGACAGACCGAGTTCCTGGCATGAGGGCCGTCGAGCCTCGATGATCGTGGACATGCTCGGCGTCCCGTCCGCTGTATGGTCCTCCAGCGACAAGCAATGGTCGACCCGAAGGGCTTCCCGCTCACGCCCGAGGCGACCGCGATCAGATCGAGCGCTGACCGAGCGCATTGGCATCGTGTCGAGGTCTTATCACCGAGGGAACGATGACGCCGAGCGGGGCAAGTTGGCTAAAAAGTCGTTCGGAGTGCAGATACTCGATAAAGGACACAAGGCACGCGCCATCCGCCGCGGCGAGAGCCTCGATCCGGAAGGCTACAACGAACTGATGAAGTTCATGCGCCGGTTCGCGGCCGCGTCCGACAGCGTCATCGTCGGCACCGCGACGGCCATCCAACTGTTCGCCGTCGAGCTGTGGATCTGGTGAGCATGATCGCTCAGGGGATGGGTTATGTCCTGGGTCTCAGTCAGTTCTATTTTTGGCCAATAGGCGACTTACTGGACCGCCAACCGATAGTCCTTTTGGCCCGAAGTAGACCCGCCGCTTGCGAAGTCTCGAAGCGAAGATACGTAGGCGCAACGTTCGATCGCGCACTCAGCGCGAAGACTGCTTCACGCGGTCGCGCTCGCGCTCGACCTCTTCGGCGTCCTTTTCGTCGACATTCATCAGCGAGTCCTTCGCGCCTTCATGGACCTTCAGGAGCTCGTCGAGCTTGGCGTGAAGCGCCTGGGTGTCGCGATGCTCGGCGCGCTGGATGAACAGCGTCATCGCCCATGTCGCCAGTGTCGCCACCGAGTGCCAGTCGAGGTGTCCGAACGCCAGCCAGGCTATTACGTAAGCGAGGAAAACGAGGAAGGCGGCCGGCCGCGCGGATGCTGTTCCGAGCCAGGTCAGCCATTCGCGTGGGGCGGCATGGGACATGGCGGCCTAACGCCGGCTGGTCCGCGGTGTTCCAGGCTGCCAGCGGCCGACGAAGCTGAGCGGCCTCTCGCCAGTCTGGCCTGACTAACTCCGGCGCACGTCACCGAGCATGTCGACGGATTCCATTTCGAGCAAAACAGCAGTAAGCACTACAAGGGAGCCTCGCTTCGGCGGGGGCTCCTCGTCGCGTGCCTTACCTAAACCGTTCGAAGCTATTGAATTTCCTGGGCGGGCGAGGCGGCCCCGCTCGAATGGACGTCGTTTGTCTTGTTATGGCGAGGCCCACCATCCCTCAGGAAAGGGATCAAGCTCGAATTGATCGTCCTGCCGTTGATCCGCGTAACGGCGCCACTGCTCCGCGACTTGGAGCAGAGCGAGCCTCGATTGTTCGTCGCTGACAGAAGCTTGGATGCGAGCCAGTCTTTCCAGCTTTCGGTGTTCGTTCGCCATAGCCCGGATCGTAACCAGCTTGACCATCTCAGCATTCAACTGCGATAACGGAACTCCCATTTTCCCGCTGTCATACGCGAAAGTCCCCGGCGCCATTCCGTTTTCCGCCGAGGCGATCACTCGCATCCGGCGGGTTGGTAGTTCTCTTGTCCTCTAAAGTCGCGTTTGCCTCAAAACTTAACATGCCTGAATCCCCAGTTCGCCAAAACTGGATTAGGATCGCATTTTCCCTTCTGGGGCGTTCTCATGTTTGACAGGGTAACCACCGCACTTTTGCGCACGGTTCTCGACGAAGTATGCGAAAGTGTCTCGCGCAGCGAGATCGGAGCGCGTACGCACGTGGCATCAAAGATCTTGGAGGCCGCCTCCAGGGGCGAGGTTTCTCCTGAGGGTCTCAGACAAATCGGCCGAAACGCCCTCTTGCACGCGCCTACGATGTGGCGTTGATCCCAGGGGGCGGACGTGAATTTCCAAGTCACGGTCCTCAAGATCCTGGTGAGCTATCCGGATGGTTTTGCCGCGATGGAGGATCTGAAGCGCGACATGGCGATCCTGGCCACCAGCGGTCAGGACTGGGCCGACCGGACCAAGCGCCTCGCCGCGCGGGTTCCGGATCTCGACATTTGGTCCCAAGGACTGGTTGAACGCGTGAGCGGCGGCTGGCGCCTGACCTCCAAGGGGAGAGAAGTCCTCGAAGTTATGGAGGATCGGTCTGCGTCGCCCGATCCAGTTCCAGCCGTCATGATCGGCGAGACAGCTTCGGTATCCGTCGAAGCACCCGTTCCTGCGCTGCGGCAGCCGGCAGATCGTGCCAGGCGGCGACGAGAACGCCGAGAACGTCGCCGCGAGGCCCGCGAACGAGCGAGGGCGAATGCCTCCTGACGATGGATAAGCCAAAGAAAGAGCGGCCAGCGGAATTGGATGCGCGATATCTCCCGACCGTCGATTGCCTCCCCAGCCTCAAGCGTACCGCCATTACCTTGTTTGTTGCCATGCCGTCCCACCAATCGGCCGCGTTCGAGTCCGCCATCGGACAGCCGAGTTGTGCAACGGCTCCTACAGCGCGGTAGGGTCGGAAATGAGGTGATCGGGAGCCGCATCCGCGCGATATGCTCGGCAAGGACCTCCGAGCCGCACCACTTCCAGTACCCACATTTTGAACGGAGGGCCTGCTTCCGCCGACGAGAGCACGTGCCGCTTAATCCGGCCCGGAAGCGGTCAATGAAGATGCGGGGCCTGCGGAGATCGGTTAGCGTCACGGGCGCGGCCCCCGGGATGGGGCGGGCGAGCGCGTTCGTCGGGGCAGGTGCCTCCGTCGTGCTCGCAGACTTCTAGCAGGAGGCAAGGTCATCGCGGTGCCGTGCGACGTCAGCAACAATGGCCCGTTCTCCGTGATGGTGGCCGCACCTTAGCCGAAGTCGGGTGCTTGCGTGAGCAGGAGAACCGCCAAGCGTGCGCTGGCGCGTGAGAAGGAACGTCCATGCCGGTTATCATCTAGTTGGATCGTCAAGCATGGACGAGCCGAAAGCGAGGCTCCGGAGTGCCTAGGAGTTCGGAGGCCTCGCAATCGTAACCGCGCAGCAGCGCGGCGCGGTATGAACTGAACTCTATCGGAGCCGGCGAGGTTCACTTTGAGCCATCTCAAGTTAGCTGCGCACGGACGGGGCCGCTTATTGGTATCCACACACAGCAACGACGGTGAGTTCCTTTGTCTGGCCGTCGGGTGTCTGGAATTCGATTCGCTGCCCCGTCGAAAGCCCGATAAGAGCGGCGCCTACAGGGGTGAGGATCGAGATGCGGCCAACTCCAATGTCCGCTTCGTGCGGAAAAACGAGCACGACCTTTCGGACTGCGCCCGATGACTCGTCGCGGTAGGTTACCTCAGACCCCATTCCGATAGCGCCCTGCATTTCCGCTTCGCTCGCGACCACAGTCGCTCGTTCCATCTCCCGGGCAAGGAAGTGAGAGACGCGCGGGAGGCGCTCCATGGCCGTCTCGGCGAGCGAAATGAGACGCCGCGCGTCATCTCCTAGGACGCGGATTGGCGGCAATGCGATTCTTTCGTCGTCAGCGAAATCAACTGCAAGGCGGTTCATTTGTCGTTCCTTTCTTCTGAGGCTGCGGTCGGGCCGGGTCATTGTCGAATGGCGTTCGACCTCGAAGCACTGCGTTGCGGAACAAGCGGACCGAATCTCGCGAACATCGCCGGGCCAGACCAGCCACGCTCCGTGGAGGAACGCTTTCGCCCAGTAGGTGATCCATTATCCGCCCCTCCCCAGAGAACGGCCTTCGTCCCCGTTCGTCCGGCTTCATTTCGGCGCGGTCGATCTCGCCGGTCAGAAAATGCCTTCGCTGCTGCCCGCTTGGGCTGCACGCCGGCGAGCTTCTCAAGGCGGGAATAATAGAATGCGGTCAGGGCGACTTTCGGAAGCGGTGCCACGGCGCACTCCTTCTGCTTCAACTGGCCGACGTCGGTCGGTAGGTCAAAAAGCTGGGAAAAGAGTCCGGACGGCACGATGAGCCGTCCGGCTAACCGCCTGCGAGGAGGCGACCGGCGTGCAGACCAAAGCGCGTGACGCGCGGGTCGATGTCGACGAGATAGATCATCACCCAAGAACCATACAGATTGCGTGGCTGCGAAGCATTGCGGCGTAACCGCGCAGATGAATCCGAGGGCGCCTTCTCATAAATCCGGGGATGTCGCTTCCGGGGTACAGCAGACAAGGCTTGACCAGCCGGGTACATTCTTGAATTCGTTTTCAAAGTTGAACGCGCTTGCGAGCTCGAGCGTTACATTAGCGTTGGGCGAGCAACTCCTCCCTTGCGGTCAAGCATCCTGGCATTTTCATGCAGCCAACACCACAGCCCACTGCCTGCGGTGCGCCGCGAGGATCGCTGGTGGTCTCGAAGGTGGGGCTGGTGTGCTTGCCAGAAGCTGTATAATTCTCCGGGGCATCAGGGACGGACTTCGGCAAACATGGATTTTGAGCGCGACATAGCGAAGATTAGTGGAATCTCCGCAGTTCCGACCATTCTGGACGTGGTCAGCCGGACCACAGGCATGGGGTTCACAGCGGTGGCCCGGGTCACTGAGGACAGATGGGTTACCTGCGCATCGCGAGACGAGCTTTCCTTTGGACTAAAGCCTGGCGACGAGCTGAGAATAGAGACGACAATTTGTCACGAAATTCGACAGAGCCGCGAGGCTGTAATCATCGACAATGTTGGCGAGGACGCTGACTACCGCTCACACCACACTCCCGCTCAGTATGGTTTTCAGAGCTATATCTCAGTACCAATCGTACTCCCGGACGGCTCCTTTTTTGGAACGCTCTGCGCGATCGACCCAAAGCCACGGAAAATTCGTACTCCCGAAATCGTGGGCATGTTCAAGTTGTTTGCGGAGCTTATCGCTGCCCATCTTGATGCGGCCGCCAGGGTTGAGGCGAGTGAAGGCAAGCTCGCTCTTGAGAAAGAGAATGCCGAACTGCGTGAGCAGTTCATCGCCGTCCTTAGTCACGACCTCAGGAACCCTCTTGCGTCCATTCAAGGCGGCCTTCGCCTTCTTAATAAGAAAGTCGATGCAGAAGGGCAGAGTTGGATCGTTCACCTCCAAAGCAGCGTTAACCGCATGGCCGGGCTGATCGACAATGTTATGGATTTCGCGCGAGCGAGGCTCGGCGCAGGAGTTCAGCTCAGCCTTAAGGACGAAACTCTAGAACCAATTATCAGACACGTTATATCCGAATTCGAAAATGTTCATCCTGACCGGACTATTGTATCTAAGCTAGACGTGCCCGGGAGGGTCAGGGTGGATTCCGGTCGCATCGCCCAGATGGTGTCGAATCTTTTGGGGAATGCTATCTCCTATGGATCCTCCAATCAGCCCATTGCCGTCGTCGCAAAGCGGACCGAAGAGGGATTTGAAATCAGTATCGTGAACTACGGCAGTCCAATTCCACCTGAAGCGATGCCGCGCCTATTCACCGCCTTTCATCGTGGCGACGTCCTTCCGAATCAAAAGGGGCTTGGCCTAGGCTTGTATATTTCGCAAGAAATTGCTCGGGCACACGGAGGCGGCATTGTCGCCAAATCCTCACCGACAGAAACAAGCTTTACAGCATTCGTCCGTAGCCAATGCCACTAGCGGGAAGTCGCCGTCGAGTTCCGGGTGACGATCGTGGAGGGGCCGCCGTCTTGTAGCTTGCGGGGCGGCCGTGTCGTTGAGGCTGAAACCGGGCCGTGGCTGCTGCTGAGCAGCCGATCGACATGGTGAAGCGTCGGCGCGAGCACCGTCAACGGCGTTGAGGCTCGGGAACGTGCTCGCGCCGAGACGTCCTGAGAAGGCTGGATCCGCTTACACCGGATCGAGTCCGGTCGCCAGAGCAGGATAGTTCGTCGCGCCGCGGGAGACGATGCGGGGGCGCCATGCGCCAGCGCTCAAGTCCTCCGAACGTCGGACCCGTTTCATCAACAAGACCAAACATTTGTTGCATTGATGCCGGAGAAATACGGTGCTGCAAATTCATCGACGATAAATCTTGGCTGCATAATTTTCCTGGACACCAATGAGAGGTCTCCGATGCCGACGATCAGGACGACGTTCATCATCCTCAGCAGCATCTCCGTGATCGCAGGAATTGCGACCGGCGTGGCGATCATGAAGTCGCGCGGAGCATCGGCGGAGGAAACGGCGGCCTACGACAACCGCTATCGCTCCTATTTGCTGGCGGACGAGTTGCGCCAGAGCTCGGACGACCTCACGCGCCTCGGCCGCACCTATGTCGTCACGGGAGATGCCTCCTACAAGGAGCAGTATCTCGACATCCTCGCCATCCGCAATGGCGAAAAGCCGCGCCCGCAATCCTATCACCGCATCTATTGGGATTTTGTCGCGGGCGGCACCGCAAAGCCGCGTCCCGACACTGGATCGATTTCGCTCTCGGCGCTGATGAAGCGGCAGGGCTTCACCGACGACGAGTTCAAGCAGCTCGACCAGGCGCAGAAGAATTCGGACGGCCTCGTCAATCTCGAAGTCGAGGCGATGAACCTCGTCGAAGGCAAGGACAAGGACGGCAAGCCGCTTGCCGCGCCGGACCGCAGTCGCGCGATCGAGCTGGTGCATTCCAAGGCCTATCATCAGTTCAAGTCGCAGATCATGGCGCCGATCGACCGCTTCTTCGTGATGCTGGACGAACGGACCCAAGCGAAGATCGACGAAGCGTCATCGCGCGCCGGCCTGTGGCGGACGGCCTCGCTGGTCGCGATCGGCCTACTGGTGCTCTCGGTGCTGACGCTCTGCGCCTACATGTACCGCTTCGTGGTCCGTAGCCTGTCGAAGTTCCAGGAGACAACTAGAGCGTTGTCGTCGGGCAATCTGGATGTGCCGATCGAAGAAACCGAGCGTCGCGACGAGATCGGTGTCATCGCGCAGTCGATGATCGAATTCCGCGACGGCTTACGACACGCCAAGACGTTGCAGCAGGCTGAAGAGGTTGAGCGCGCCGCAAAGGATCGCCGCGCCAATCTGCTTGACAGTCTCGTCAAGCGCTTCGAACAGACGATGCATCAGATCGTCGGCAGCGTCAGCTCGGCCTCGATCGAGCTAGAGGCAACCGCCAGCACGTTGACACAGACCGCGGATCGCACCCAGAAGCTTGCAGGCGTCGTGACGGATGCGTCCGAGAACGCTTCGGCCAACGTCCAGTCGGTCGCGTCCGCAACCGATGAACTCACGGCGTCGATCCAGGAGATCAGCCGTCAGATGCAGGAATCGACCAGAATAGCGGCTAATGCCGTCGAGCAGGCCCGCGCCACCGACGACCGGATCAACACGCTGTCGGATGCGGCGAACCGGATCGGCGACGTGATCAAGCTGATCACGTCGATCGCCGAACAGACAAACCTGCTGGCGCTTAACGCGACGATCGAGGCGGCGCGCGCTGGCGATGCCGGGCGTGGCTTTGCGGTGGTCGCGCAGGAAGTCAAGGAGCTCGCGGCCCAGACAGCGAAGGCAACGGGCGAGATCGGGGGGCAGATTGCTTCGATACAGAACGCAACTAGCGATTCAGTCGCGGCCATTAAGCAGATCGGCGACACCATCTCCCAAATGGCCGGAATTGCCACGACGATCGCAGCGGCTGTCGAGCAGCAGGGCGCCGCGACCTCCGAGATCGCGCGGAACGTACAGAAGGCGTCGGACGGCACCCGCGAGGTTTCGGGCACGATCACTGAGGTCAACACCGGCGCTCAGCAAACCGGGGACGCCTCATCGCAAGTGCTGGAGTCAGCCAAATCGCTGGCCGTGGAGAGCAGCAAGCTGCAAGCTGAGGTAAATCAATTCTTGAGTGAGGTCCGGGCAGCGTAATTAGGAGGACCTGCAACGGCCCTTCCTTTTTCTGACGCTAAGGCTCAGCGGAGCGCAATTGCCGTCAGGAGTCGCGATTACCCGGTCAAAAGCAAGGGCCGCTGGTGTCACCCGCGACCCTACGGGCTTCCTTCTTGCTCCAACGGGCCACTAACTGCGCCCTCTTGGTAGCCAGCACCTGTTCAGTCTGGCCAATGGCTCCTCGGCCTCGGCAGACCACTTCCGCATTGCGGGTACCTCCGCGCACTGCTCGGCCAGCCGTTGAAGTCGCGTCTTCGGCCGGTAAGTCTAGTCAGTAAATCTGCATCGGATGGAATGTGGAGCATCGATGCGCTGTTGCGGGATGCGAAGTCCGTATTACTACGGCGAGCATCGCGGGAAGCCCGTTTCTGCGGGCATCAAGATGCCGGCCCGACCTTCTAAGCTTCAACATGTCTGACACTCAGCCTGGAAACCGGAGTCGCATTTAGAAGGCAGCAACCCAATTTATATATGCTGAAGCGTATAGCTCACGAACGCGTAGAACTTGCCTCGACGGGACCGCCTCATGAAGTTTTTGAAGAATGCCTCGATCGAGACTGATCGCGCCGCTGCTGCCCTTGAAAATTTAGGGACCGCAGTGATGATCGCCGATTCAACGCTCAACATCCGCTTTATGAACAAGCAGGTGAGGGACCTGCTTTCTGTTGCAGAGAAGGATATTCAGGCCGTGATGCCGGACTTCAGGGTCGCCACCCTGATTGGCACTTCCATCGACCGCTTCCACAAGAACCCGATCCCCCAACGCGAAATCCTGGCCGCTCTCGATACCAAGCACCGAGCAACGATCGACGTCGGCAAATTCACCTTCGATCTGATCGCGAACCCTCTATTCGACAAGCGCGGTCAACGTGTTGGAACCTCGATCGAGTGGTCCGATGCGTCCGCTCGATTGGCGAATATGCAGTTCATGGCGGTATCGGATGCGATCAGTCGCTCGCAAGCCGTCATCGAGTTCGAGCCAAGCGGCAGCATCATCACGGCGAATGATAATTTTCTGAATGCAATGGAGTACTCGCTCGACGATATCAAGGGCAAGCATCATCGGATCTTCGTAGAGTCTTCTTATGCCTCAAGTCCTGCCTATGTGAGCTTTTGGGATGCACTGCGCGCCGGCCAGTTCAGCGCAAGCGAGTACAAGCGGATAGGCAACAAAGGTAAGGAAGTCTGGATTCAAGCGTCTTACAATCCGGTCTTTGACGAGAACGGCAAGGTCTTCAAGGTGATCAAGTTTGCCACGGATGTAACCGCCAGAAAGCTTGAGAGCGCAAATCTGCTCGGTCAGATCCAGGCGATCCATAAATCGCAGGCGGTGATCGAGTTCGATCTCAATGGCAATATTCTCACCTCGAATCAGAATTTTCTGACGGTGACGGGCTACTCGCTCAACGAGATTCAAGGCAAGCACCACCGCATGTTTGTCGCTCCCGAAGAGCGTGACAGCCCCGCCTACCGCGATTTTTGGGAGGCGCTTGGAAAAGGTGAGTATCGAGCGGCCCAGTTTAGGCGTCTCAAAAAGAACGGGCAGGAGTTCTATATTCAAGCTTCCTACAACGCGATTTTTGATCTTAACGGAAAGCCATGGAAGGTCGTCAAGTTCGCGCACGATGTAACGGCAGAGCAGGTGGCCAAGCTTCAAATCGAAAAAGAGCGGAGTGAACTCATAAGCGCCGTTGCGGCCGGCACCGAAGAACTTAATTCGTCCGTCAGGGAAATTGCGGAGACAATGGTCAAGTCGCGGCAAACTGCCAACCAGGCCGGTGCATGTGTGGACCAGGCGGACAACATCTCGCAGAAATTCAACGAGAATGCAGAAGCGACGGCGGGAATAGTCGGCTTGATCGGAGGCATAGCTGACCAGATCAACCTGCTGGCACTGAACGCAACGATCGAATCCGCTCGGGCGGGTGAGGCTGGACGTGGTTTCGCGGTGGTTGCCTCCGAGGTCAAGAGCCTTGCCAATCAGGCGAAGGTCGCGACGGATAGGATCACAGCCGAAATCGGCGCCATGCAATCGTCATCCAAGGACGTTGTCGCGGCCTTGACGGCGATCAAACGAGAAATCGAGGTCGTGCAGCAATATGTCTCTTCCACTGCAGCGGCAGTCGAAGAGCAGAGTGCGGTCGCAAGTGAGCTTTCCGCGACGGTCCTTCGTGCTGTTTCAGATCATTGATCAGTTTGGGCGCAAACGACGCGACCATTACTTCAGTCCTTGATCGAACAAAGAGAGTGAAGATCTCCAGCCGCTTAATCCACGGCTTTTACGACGTCCGCAGGCTGCGAGGCGTAGTAGGCCGCGGCCTCGTCGATCTCCTTCGCGGTCATGGCGCGGGCGATGTTGCGCATCTGCTGACTGATGTCGTTGTTGCGCTGTCCGGCGGCGAAGGCATGAAGCTGCGTCTTAAGGTAGACCTCGGACTGACCTTCGAGCCAAGGACTCCCGGTCTTGTTGTCGAGACTGCCGTGGCAGGAGCCACACGGGGCAATGCCTCGGATAGGCGCGCCATAGATTACGACGCTAGGCTTAGGAAGTTGCTCGACAGGGTGAAAGCCCGGCAGCCGCGGCAGGTAGGCGTAATATGCGGCGAGATCAGCAATGTCCTGATCTGAAAGAGTGGTCGCGAACGGGGTCATCACTGCGTTGATCCGTGCTCCTGATCGGAAGTCAAGCAACTCCTTGTAAATAACGGATGCGTACTGACCGGCGAGATTGGGCGAGTCCGCCAGGCTGATGCCTGTCGGGCCGTGGCAGATCGCGCAACGCTGGGCCAGCGTAGCGCCCCGCCCAATCGATTCCTGGTCCGGCTTGGCCAGCATGTTGGGGATCAGAATTGCTTCGCTGAGCCGCGGCCCCACCTTTGCGGTGGGAACGGAACTAGAACTCTGCGGCAACCCGGCCGCGCTGCAGATGGCATCCCAGAGGCTGGCGAACTGTAGCTCCTTCTGAGCGTAGGGCAAGACAATGAAGCCCACGATCGCGGTTACAACGAACAGGCCGGCCGCGATTCCGATGCTCGCCGAAAAATAGGGGTTGCGGAAGGTGAAGAGCTCGCGTGTGCTCATCACTGCGCTCCCACATAGACAGCCGGTACTGAGGTGTCGGAGCGCGCTGCCAGCGTCAGGATCGGATAGCCATAGTTCGTGACCGTCAGGCCAATCATCAGCGAGACCCAAATCGCGAAGGTGTTGAGCGCAATCGGTACGGACCGCACCGGGTGGATGGGCACGCTGAAACGGTATTCTCCGGCCTCCGCCGCCGGTTGCCGATGGGCTGTCCCGAGAATGAACAGGAAGAGGAGGCCGGAGATCAGGAGGATGAAAGCTCCGACGGCCGACAGGGTCACGGAAAGCGCTTGGGGAGCGATCGCCGGATCGGCGTAGTCGTAATAGGCCATGCGCCGCGGCATGCCGAGGATGCCGACCCAATGCCATGGGAACGTGGTCACCATCATGCCAACGAACCAGAGCCAAAGCTGCATGCGGACGAGCTTGAGGTCGGGAAGTTCCCGGCGGGTCAGGTGCGGCCACAGATCGTAGGCGATGGCAAAGTACATGATGACGATGGCGCCCCCGAAGATCAGATGGAAATGACCGGTAATCCACTGCGTGTTGTGAATGGTCGTGTCGAGCTGGTAGCTCATGTTGATCAGCCCGCCGGCGCCGCCGAAGCCAAGCATCACGAATGAGAACGCGATCGCGAGCATCATCGGATTGTCCCACGGGAGCGCCTTGACCCAGCCGAACAGCCCGCGGCCGCCGCGAAGACGGCCGGCGATCTCGACCGAGGCGCAAATGGTGAAGACCGTCAGGAGTGTCGGAAGCGCTACCAACGCTGTGAATGCCGAGTGGATGAACTTGAAACCGGCCCCGACTTGGGGGTCAGCGAAGGTGTGGTGCATGCCGATGGGCATCGCCACGACCAGGAACAGGATGAAAGCGATCCTGCCCATCGTATCGCTGTAGAGCCGACCTCCGATCGCGCGCGGCACAATGGTGTAGTAGGCAATGTAGGTCGGCATCAGCCAGAAATAGACGATGGCGTGGAGGGTCCACGAAAAGAATACCCGGGCGAGCCCGGCGTCGATCGTCGTCCTCCAGCCCAATGCGACCGGGATGACTTGCAGGAGCAGCTCCAGCGCTGCACCAACAGCGGTCCATGCCCACAAATAGGAGCCGGCTACGTTAGCGAACATCGCCAGCGGTACCGGCTCTCCGGGTTGTTCGCGTCGCCAGATCCGCAGGTTGATCGACATCAACGCGACCCAGATCCAGGACCCGACGACGACCAGTACGATGCCGAGGTAGTAGAACGCGTTGCCGATAAGCGGAGGATAGAACGTGTAGAGCACCGAGGCACGGCCTAGTCCGACCGGCACCATCGCCATGACAGCGCCGACGGCGATAAGCCAGAAGCCGGCCCAAGCCCAGGTAACGCCCACTAGCCGTTGTTTAAGCGAGGACTCGGTGATGGCATAGCCGAATCCCATAGCGACCAAAGTCGGGAAGACATAACCCATGATCGTGCCGTGAGCGGTTAGCGAGCGGTAATAGATCTCCGGATTGGACAGCCAGGTGCCGAGCGGGCTGCGGATAAACATCTGCCAGGCGCCGAGGCAAAGGGCGAACCCGAAGCCGGCGAAGGCCAGCCAGAAATGCGCAAGGACGAGCTTTCTATTCTCCAACACAGCTCAACCTCCCGCCGTTCTTCGCGCGGCCTTCGAACTCCGCCTTGTCGATCACCCGGACTTTACCCCACATGCCTTCGTGCCCGAAGCTACAGAACTCCTGGCAAGGCATCAGATGGTCGCCGGTCTTCTCGAAGCGCATGAGCTGCTCGGAAACGTAGCCCGGCACCAGCATGGTGTTGACGTTTGTACCCTGAACAAGGATTCCGTGCACGACGTCGGCGCTGGTAGCTCGCATGGTGATCGGCGTCTGCGCTGGGACCAGAATGCATGCCGGTGTGAACGAATATTGTTGGCCGATAGCCCGCACCGTCACGGTGCCGTTGGACTCCAGAACACTGCCGAGGTTTGATTCGATGAACTCACCGCTGAGGTGTAGGCGCACGGGATCGATTGTCTCGACCCGGGCCTGTGGCATCGTTGCGCGATGGATTCCGGCGAAGGCAGCCAGCAGGGCGAGAACGACGATGATGATGACGGACACAGCTGCCCATCGCTTCTCGGTCCGCGCGGCGATGGCCGCGCCATGGTGATCGTCCTGCAGGGTCATTGCAGTGAGCCGCGGGGCAAAAAGACAAACAGGTAGAAAGCGAACCACATGGCCACGACAAGGGCCGTCGCGATGCCGGCGACCATCAGAGCGCCGCCTGGGCCAGCCGCGACGATCCGGTCGACACGGGTCTGAGTAGAGCCATCGGTTTGTTCAGAGAAATCCGTGTTGATCATCCGAACCTCAGTTCAAAGGTGCCGACCGGAGCTCATTCGCTTCGCGCGCGCTCACCGGTGCGCCGCGGTTACCCCATGCCGTCCGGATGTAGGAGACGACCGCGGCGACCTCGTTGTCCGAGAGAAGGCCTGCGAAAGGCGGCATGCCATAGGGACGGGGATTGCCTTCGGTACTAGGCGGATAGCCGCCATTCAGCACCATCCGGATCGCATTAACGGCGGATTCCATCTCGATCGACTGATTGTTAGCGAGCGGTGGCCAATGCGGCGGCTTGCCTTCGCCCTGCGCTCCATGACAGCTCGCGCAGCGAGCGTCGTAGACTGTCTTTCCGAGGCTGATCAGAAG
>JAEWBW010000079.1 GCA_023390955.1 Pseudomonadota bacterium | reverse complement strand
GCCGCACGCAGCGGAAGGCGTTGGGGATGTGCTGCTTGGGATCGGCGGTGAGCGAGGAAGCTTCCGAGCAGGTGTGGATGCAGAGCACGCCGAGATCGCGCGCGACTTCATGCACCGCGAACGATCCGGACGAGGCCTCGCCGTCGAGCAACATCTCGCAGCCGTCGGTGTTGACGAGCTCACGCGCAATGCGCGCAGCTTCCTGCGGCTGGCCCTTGGAATCGCGGATCACCATTTCGATCTGTCGGCCGGCAAGGCCGCCGGCGGCATTGACCTTCTCCACTTCCAGCAACACGGCGTTGCGCGAGGAAGTTCCGAGCTGCGCGACGCGGCCGGATAGAATGGTCGGCATGCCGATCTTGATCGTCTTGGCCTGCGCGCGTGCGACCCACGGGGTCGCCAGACTTGCAGCACCGGCGCCCATCAGCGCGAGAGTCGCGCGGCGGCTGATGCCCGTTTTGCGGGTTCTCGTCATTTTCTTCTCCCTGAGCGGGGTTCGTTTCCCAAAATCACATGCAGGAGATCGTGCTGTCTCCGTGCATGGCAGGATTTCAGAGCCAAGGGGGTGACGTCAAGCCAAACATGAATTACGAGTCAGAATTCATCAAGGAAACACGATCGGCAAAACGGTCGACGACGACGAAAATGATCAACCTGTCGAGCTTCATCGCCTTTCACGCGCAGCGGACGCCGGATCACCCTGCGCTGAAATATCGCGGCGAAGAAATCTCCTACGCAACCTTCGACACGCGCATCCGCACGGTTGCCGGCTGGCTTGCCACACGCGGAATTGGCGCCGGCGACGTCGTCGCGGTGCTGATGAAGAACAGTGCGGCCTTCCTCGAACTGGTCTTCGCCACCAGTCATCTCGGTGCGGTGTTCCTGCCAATCAACTTCCGCCTGTCACGCGACGAGGTCGGCTACATCGTCGAAAATTCCGCCGCGCGAATTTTGATAACCGATGAGGAGCTTGCCGCGAATGCGACCGGCGCATCGTGCGTCGTGCTCGACGACGCCGCGCAGCAGAGCGTCACACACCTCGCCGGAGACGCCACGCCCGCGCCGATGCATGTGTGCCGCCCTTCAGACTTGATGCGGCTGATGTACACGTCCGGCACGACCGACCGCCCCAAGGGCGTGATGCTCACCTACGACAATTTCTACTGGAAGTCCGCCGACCAGACGATTGCGCTTGGCCTCAGCGCCGACACGCGGCTACTCGTGGTCGGCCCGCTCTATCATGTCGGCGCGCTCGATCTGCCCGGGATCGCCGTGCTCTGGCATGGCGGCTTCATCCACATCGAGCGCAACTTCGAGCCGGAGGCGGCACTGGCTGCGATCGCGGCCGAGAAACTCAACGCCGCCTGGTTCGCACCGGTCATGACGACGGCCATGCTCACCTGCCCTGCCCGCGACACCTACGATGTCACCAGCTTGCGATGGGCGATCGGCGGCGGCGAGAAGACGCCGGAGGTCCGCATTCGCGCCTTCTCCGACTATTTCCGCAATGCGCGCTACATCGACGCCTATGGCCTGACCGAGACCGTCGGCGGCGACACGTTCATGGAGGCCGGTCGCGAGATCGAAAAAATCGGATCGACCGGTCGCGCCATCGCCCATGTCGAGATCGAGATCCGCGACGAGACCGGTCAGCGCCTGCCGGCGAATGTCGACGGCGAGATCTGCCTGCGCGGTCCCAAGATCACGCGTGGCTACTGGAAGGATCCGGAGAAGACGGCTTCCGCCTTCTTCGGCGACTGGTTCCGCAGCGGCGATGTCGGCCATCTCGACGATGACGGCTTCCTCTATCTCACCGATCGCAAGAAGGACATGATCATCTCAGGCGGCGAGAACATCGCCTCTTCCGAGGTCGAGCGCGTCATCTACGAACTGCCGGAGGTGCGCGAGGCCGCGGTGATCGGGCTGCGCGACGCGCGCTGGGGCGAGAAGCCGGTCGCAGTTGTCGTGCTGGCCGAGGGTGCCGCGCTGGAACTACCCGCCCTTGCCAACCACTGTCGCGCCCGGCTGGCGAGCTTCAAGGTGCCGAAGCAACTCGTCATTCGCGACAGCCTGCCGCGCAATCCATCCGGAAAGATTCTGAAGCGCGTGCTGCGCGCTGAGCTGGAGACTGTCGCATGACGGAAGCCCGCGCCACCGCCAAGGTGACAAAACTCAACCGCGTCGAGCGCAATGCCTGGACCAAGCAGAAGATCTTTGAAGCCGCGACCAAGGTCGTCGGCAAATACGGCTATGCGGAAGCCTCCGTCGCCCGCATCACCGAGGAAGCCGGCGTCGCCCAGGGCACATTCTACAATCATTTCGAGAACCGGCAGGAGCTGCTCGACCAGCTCCTGCCCAAAATCGGCCTCGACATGGTGCAGTTCATCCGCGCCCGCACCGGCAATGCGCACGCGGCGCGGCAGGAGATCGAGCGTTTCTCGGCCTTCTTCGACTTCATCCGCGAGGTGCCGGAATTCCTGCGCATCCTCAACGAGGCCGAGTTCTTTGCGCCGAGCGGCTACCAGAAGCATCTCGACAATATCTCGACCGCCTATGTCCGCATCCTGCGCCGGGCGCGGATCGCGGGAGCGATCGGCGATTACAGCGACGACGAATTCGAGGCGATCGTCCACATGCTGATGGGCGCGCGCGGCTATCTTAGCCGGCGCTACTCCTATTCGGACCAGGGCGTCACCGCCGTACCCGACCATGTCGTCTCGGCTTATCGCAAGCTGATGACGCGCGGCCTGTTCACGGCCGAAGACCAGCGCGGAGAATAGAACAATGAACATCGAAATGCCGCGCCCGCATCATGACCTCGCCTCCGCCATCGCCGAGGGCGACATCCGCTGCCTGCTGATGGTTCTCGTGCACATGACGGGCGACGAACGCTGGCTGGAACCGCCTTATCTGCCGAAGCGCGACATCCGTCTCATTCCCGACCCCGAGGCCGGCGTGCCCAGGGAGATCCAGGACGAGATCCGCGCGGCCGTGGTCAAGCTGTTCGCGCAGGGTACGCCAACGCCCATCATCACCGATCCCGGCGAAGAGCTGCTCCTGAAGATGATGCGCGCTTGCCTGGGCGAGAACGTCGCGCCCGAATACGCGCCGCTGATGCGGGAGGAAATGGGCTTTGTCTCGCGCGAAGCGCAATGGACGAAGCGCCCCTCGGACGACAAGCTCGCCCAACAGCATGTGCTGATCGTCGGCGCCGGCGTCTGCGCGATCGCACTTGGCGTCGCGCTCGGCCATCTCGGCATCCCCTACACGATCGTCGAGAAGAACGCCGACCTCGGCGGCACCTGGTGGATCAACCGCTATCCCGGCTGCGGCGTCGATACGCCGAACCACTCCTATTCCTACTCCTTCGGGCAACGAAACCCCTGGACGCGCTATTTCTGCCGGCGCGAAGAGCTGCTCGGCTATCTGATGAAGGTCGCGGACGAATACGGCATCCGCGAGCACCTGCGCGTCAACACCGAGCTGACGTCCTCGCGCTGGGACGACGGCAAGCGGCGCTGGATTTCGACGCTCAGGACCAAGGATGGCGAGGAGACGTTCGAATCGACCGCGCTGGTCAGCGCCATCGGCCAGCTCAACGATCCCTCGCGTGCGCATTTCAAGGGCGAGGAAGATTTCAAGGGCAAGATCCTGCACTCGGCATTGTGGTCCGAAGACATCGATATCAGCGGCAAGCATGTTGCCGTGATCGGCACCGGTGCGACATCGATGCAGCTGGTGCCTGCCATCGCCGGCCGCGCCGCGTCGGTCACGGTCTACCAGCGCACCGCACAATGGGCGCGGCCGGTGCAGGGCTATTCCGACGACATCACGGACGGCTCGCAATGGCTGCTCGCGCATCTGCCGTTCTATGTGAAATGGTACCGCTTCAACATGTTCTGGCGCTATGGCGACGGCCTGCTGCCGTTCCTGCGCAAGGATCCGGCCTGGCCGCATCCGGAGCGCGCGGTCAACAAGGGCAATGACCGGCATCGCCAGGAACTGACCGACTTCATCTTGCGAGAGTTGAAAGACCGGCCCGACCTGATCGAGAAATGCGTGCCGACCTACCCGCCCTACGGCAAGCGCATCCTGCTCGACAACAACTGGTTCAAGACGCTGACGAAGGACAACGTCGCGCTCGTCACCGACACGATCGATCATTTCGATCAGGGCGGCATCGTCACCGCCGACGGCAAACACCGCCAGGCTGACATCATCGTGGTCGCGACTGGTTTCAAGGTCACCGAGATGGCTGCGCGCCTCGACATCACCGGCCGCGACGGCAAGAACCTTCGGCAAGCCTGGGCCAATGACAATCCGACCGCCTTCCTCGGCCTCACCGTGCCCGATTTTCCAAATCTGTTCTGCATGCTCGGCCCGAACTCCGGCCCCGCGCATGGCGGCAGCGTAATCTTCCAGTCGGAATGCCAGAGCCGCTACATCTCGGCCTGCCTCGTCGACATGATCGAGCAGGACATCGCCGCCATCGACGTCCGGCAGGATGTCCACGACGACTACGTCCGGAAGGTCGATGTCAAACACGAAGCGATGATCTGGACTCATCCCGGCATGGGCACCTATTACCGCAACACGAGCGGCCGCGTGTTCTCGGCCATGCCCTGGCGCTTCGTCGACTACTGGCGCATGACGCACGATCCGGACTTGCGGCAATACCGGGTGACGAAAGATTAGGCTGACGGGAGGCCGCGATGTCAAAGCCGCGCGTGCGCGTCTACACCGATTACAAGAGCCCCTACGCTTTCGTCGCCAACAAGCGGCTGTTCGAGCTCGAGGAGCAGCACGGCGTCGAGCTGGAGTGGCTGCCCTACACGCTGCGCGTCGCCGAATTCATGGGCACGGTGGATGCGCGCACGCCGCATTTCTGGCGCAAGGTGCGTTACGCCTACATGGATGCACGGCGCTACGCCAACGCGCAGGGCCTGACCATGAAAGGCCCGCGGCGCATCTACGACGCCTATTATTCCAGCGTCGGGATGCTGTTTGCCCAGGCGAACGGATTCTTCCGCCCCTACCACGACACGGTGTTTCGCCGGTTCTGGAGCCACGAGCTCGAAATCGACGACCTTTCGGCCATCTCGGCGATTGTTGGGGAACTCGGTGGTTCCACCAGCGCTTTCGAGGCCTACGCGCAGGGCCCCGGGCGTGCCGAGCACGATCGCATCATCGACGAAGCAGAAGCGCTCGGCGTGTTCGGCGTTCCGACCATGGTGTTCAACGGCGAACTGTTCTGGGGCGGCGACCGCATCGACATGCTGGTCGAACGCATCCGCAACCCCGAGACGATCGAAGCCGCACTCGGCAGCCGCCACCGCAAGCCAGACTGACGCTTCCCGGCTGCTGCGGGTCGGACGCTCGGAAACTGGCCCGCCCTGTCATCCCACTGTCATCGAATGTGCCGACAGCTGTCGCTCTCGCCATATTCGGGACCGCCCATGGACTATTTCAAGCGCTTCAACTTCCTGTTCGCAGCCCCCGTGTTCGATGCCGACGATCTCGAAGGCATCCGCTTCAACCAGATCATCGACGAGATCCAGCGCTCCGGCTTCGAGGTCGTCCGGGCCCGCAAGCTCGAAGACGCCGAGATCGCGGTGCAGACCGATGCGGCGATCGGGTGCATGGTGGTCGACTGGGGCAAGAAGGGCATGGAGGGCAAGACCGCCGCCCTGATCAATCTGATGCGGCGCCGCGGTCTCGACTTCCCCATCATCCTGCTGATCCGCCGCAAGCGGTTCGAGGATCTGCCGGTGGAGGTGCTGGATTTCATCGACGGCTACGTCTTTCTGTCGGAGGAGACGCCGCCCTTCATTGCCAAGAACCTGATCAGCCGGCTGAAGCAATATGCCGAGACGCTGAAGACGCCGTTCTTCGGTGCGCTGGTCGACTACGCCGAGGAAGGCAACCAGCTCTGGACCTGTCCAGGCCACAACGGCGGTGTCTTCTATAATCGCAGCCCGATCGGACGCGTGTTCGTCGAGCATCTCGGCGAATCCGTGTTCCGCGACGATCTCGACAATTCCGTGCTCGACCTCGGCGATCTCCTGACCCATGAGGGCCCGGCGCTGCGGGCGCAAAAGGAAGCCGCCCAGATCTTTGGCGCCGAGAAAACCTATTTCGTGCTCAACGGCACCTCGACCTCCAACAAGGTCGTGCTCGCAGCCCTCGTCACCGACGGCGATCTCGTCCTGTTCGACCGCAACAATCACAAGGCCGCCCATCACGGCGCGCTGATGATCAGTGGCGGTGTTCCGATCTACATTCCCACCGCCCGCAATGCCTGGGGCCTGATCGGCCCGATGCGCTGGGAATCACTCGATGAAAAGACGCTCCGCGAGGCGATCCGCGACAATCCGCTGGTCACCGACCGCGACGCCTGGCGCAAGGAGCGGCCGTTCCGTGTCGCCGTGGTCGAGCAGTGCACCTATGACGGCCCCATCCACAGCGCCGAGATGATCCTGAAGCGGATTGGCCATCTCTGCGACTACATCCTGTTCGACGAGGCCTGGGCGGGGTTCATGAAATTCCATCCGCTCTACGCCGGCCGTTTCGCCATGGGCCTGTCGGATCTCACGCCGGACGCACCGGGAATCATCGCCACGCAGTCGACCCACAAGCAGCTTGCGAGCTTCTCGCAGGCCTCGCAGATCCACGTCCGCGATCGTCATATCCGCGGCCAGAGGCGGCGCGTCGAGCACCGCCGCTTCAACGAAAGCTTCATGCAGCACGCCTCGACCTCGCCGTTCTATCCGCTGTTCGCGTCGCTCGACGTCGGCGCGCAGATGATGAAGGGCCGTTCCGGCGAAGTGTTGTGGGACGACACGATCCGCCTCGGCATCGAGCTGCGCAAGAAGATCCGCGCCATGCGCCGTGAATTCGAGGAGAAAGAACAAAATCCGGAACGGCGCTGGTTTTTCGAACCGTTCGTGCCGGACCGCGTTGCCATTCCCGATGTCAGCCGACCCGGCGCCGTGCACAATGTCGCCTGGGAGACGCTCTCGACCGACGAGCTGGCCACCAATCCGGCCCTCTGGCAACTCGGCCCCGGTGATGCCTGGCACGGCTTCCCCGGCATGGCCGAAGGCTTTGCCATGACCGACCCGAACAAGCTGACACTGCTCACGCCCGGCTTCGACCGCGCCACCGGCACCTATGCCGAGCACGGCATCCCGGCGCCCGTGGTGGCGCAATATCTGCGCGAGAACCGCATCGTCGCCGAGAAGAACGACCTCAACTCCCTGCTCTTCCTGCTGACGCCGGGCGTCGAGGCGAGCAAGGCCGGTACACTGATCTCCGGGCTTGTGGCCTTCAAGAAGTTGCATGACGACAACGCGCTGCTCTCCGACGTCATTCCGGAGTTCACCCAGCGCCGGCAGGCGCGTTATGCCGGGGTGCGGCTGCGCGATCTCTGCGCGCAGATGCACGGCTTCTTCCGCAAGGCCGACGTCAGCGCGCTGCAGGCGCGGCAGTTCCTGGCCGAGCACCTGCCCGAGATTGCGCTGTCGCCGCGCGAGGCGGCGCGGCGGCTTGCCCGCAACGACGTCGACTTTCTGCCGATCGAGGCGATCGCCGGCCGCATCGCCACCACGCCCTTCGTAGTCTACCCACCCGGCATCGCGACCATCGTCCCCGGCGAACGGCTGACCGAACGTGCCAGGCCGATGATCGATTATCTCAAGATGTTCGAGACCTGCTTCAACACGTTCCCCGGCTTCGATGTCGAGATCCAGGGCGTCTACAAGGAGGTCGATGCCCAGGGGCGCATCGGGCTCTACACCTATGTCGCCACCGAGTAGACCCTGATGAGCGAACCCAGCCCGCGCGTGGACGACGAGCCGGTCCTGGTGCGTCCATCGCGCGACAGCGACATCGAGGCGATGCTGGCGATCTATCGCCATCACATCCGCCACGGCGTGCCCAGGGATGTCGACGGCACCGGCGCACCGGAGCCGGACGATCTGCGCGATCGCCGCAAGAATCTGCGACAGACCCGCCTTCCGCATCTGGTCGCGACCTGGCGCGGCGAGGTCGTCGGCTATGCCTACGCCGTGCTGTTCCGGAAGCGGCCCGCCTATCGCTACACCGCGAAGCATTCGATCTACGTGCACCACGACCATCTCGGGCGCGGTGTCGGCCGGCTGTTGTTGCAGGAATTGATCGACGCCTGTGCCGCGGCGGGCTTCCGCCAGATGATCGGCTATATCGACGCGGACAACGCGCCCTCGCTCGCACTGCACGAGAGATTCGGCTTTGCCAGGGTCGGGCTGCTGTGCGGAGTTGCCTATCGCTACGGCCGCTGGTCCGACACGGTCATGGTACAGCGTTCGCTTGGCGCCGGTGCGACCGCGCCGCCACTCGCCTCACCCATCGGCCGCTGAAACAACGACCGTCACGACGCGAGGTCGACGGCCTTCACATGAATGCGGTCGGCATGCAGCGACCAATGCTGCAGCGCCTGATCCTTGCAGAATTTCTGCTTGGCCCGCTCGGTCGCCTCGCTCTCGTCGCACGCATCGACTTCCAGCGTACCCTGGCAAACCTCACTCTGCCGGCCATACCCGCCGAGCACGTCCTTCATGAACATGACGGTATAGATCGACATGGGACCTCCCTGCTGCCCCGCCGGCACTCTAGTCCTATTTGGCGCGATTGGGGGAGGAAGATTTTGACGGGGATCAATGTCGGCGGCGGTTCCATCCGACCGCCGATCCGGGTTCCCTTTACCCCGGCGTCACGCCGAAGGCCTGCTTGAAGCGCTCGGCGTAATGCGGCCAGACCTCCGGATTGATGATCCGCGGCGGACGCTTGCCGTCGAGGACGTCCAGCACCTGCTCGGCCGCGATGCGGCCCATGTTCCGGCGCGCCTCGATGGTCACGCCGGCCGTGTGCGGGCTTGCCAGCACGTTGTCGAACTGCAGCAGCGGATGCTCCGGCGGCGGCGGCTCCTTGGACCAGACGTCGAGACCGGCCCCCGCGATGCGCTTGTCGCGCAGCGCCCCGAGCAGCGCATCCTCGTCGTGGATGAAGCCGCGGGCGGTGGTGATGAAATAGGCGTGCGGCTGCATCAGCGCGAACTCGCGCGCGCCGATCTGGCCACGGCTGCGCTTGTCGAGCGGACAGGAGATCGAGACGAAATCGGCGCGGCGCAAGAGATCGTCGAGCTCGACCTTCTCACCGCCCCGCTCGGCCATCACGTCGGCCGTCAGGTAGGGGTCGTAGGCCAGCACCTTCATGCCGAACAGCCCCTTGCATAGGGCGGCGATGCGGCGGCCGACATTGCCAAGGCCAATGATGCCGACGGTCTTGCCCTCGATCTCGTTACCGACGAGGTCGTTGCGGTTGACGTTGTGCTCCCGGCGCAGCACGCGGTCCGACTGGATGATGCGCTTGGACAGCGTCAGCATCATCGCCAGCGCGTGCTCGGCGACCGAATGGGCGTTGCCGCCGGACTGGTTGACGACGAGTACGCCGGCCGCGGTGCAGGCCTCGACGTCGACGGGGTCGAAGCCCGCGCCATTGCTCGAGACCAGCAGCAGGTTCGGTGTCCGCTTCAGCAGCGCGGCATCGACGTGGAAGTGTGGCGCCAGTTCGTCGCGGGCGGCGCCGATCTGGTAGACATGGGCTGCACTCAGGATCGGCGCGTAAAAGTCCTCGGGACTTTCGTTCTCGATGCGGTCGAGCCGGACATCGCTTCGCGCCTTCAGGACGTCGATATAGATCGGGTTGGCGAGGTATTTGACGTAGAAGACGCGCTTGCTGTTGACGGACATCAGGACATTTCCGGCTCTGCGGGGACGGGCCGCAGGACCAGCGCCGGACGCGCCGCTTCCATGCTCCCTCCCGTTGTTCTCGTTATCGTTGCTTATGACACGACGGTGCCGGCCATGGCAGGCGGTTAGGCGCAGATCACGGGCCGGCCGGGACATGTTGACAATCCCGCGCGCTCCGTCAAGTTCGGCGGGTCACCGCGACGGCCAGACACAAGAAACAGCGCGCGCGGCCCAAATCTGGGGGCAAGGGAGAAACGGTCATGGCGACTGCGGAGCAGCAGGCCTCGCCTTCGGCGGATACCTGGCACGGCATCGTGCTGCGGACGTTGAAGCGGAACGAGGTCAACCTGGTGCCTTACGTGCCCGACCGCGTGCTGACACCGCTGATCAAGAACCTCCACGCCGACCCCTTCTTTACGACCTTCGCAACCGCACGCGAGGAGGAAGCCGTCGGCATCGTGTCGGGCGCCTGGATGGCGGGACGGCGCGGCGCGGTCCTGATGCAGACCTCAGGCTTTGCCACGCTCGCCAATGTGTTGGCCTCGCTCGCGGTGCCCTACCAGATTCCGCTGATCATGTTCGTCTCCGAGCGCGGCACGCTCGGCGAGTTCAATTACGGCCAGGCGCTGGTCTGCCGCACGATGCGTCCGGTACTGGATTCGCTGGCGCTGGAGCATCACACCATCACCCGGCTCGACGAGCTCGAATTCATCGCCGACCGGTCGATCAAGCAGGCAGTGACCACGCAGGCGCCGGTGGCGCTGATCCTCAATCCGCTGCTGACCGGCGGCAAGGTGTTCGACAAATGAGCTCCACCATGGACACGCGCAACACCAAGGTGATGAACCGCTTCGATGTCACCTCCCGCCTGATTGCAAAACTCGGGAATGAGGAAGCCGTCGTCGGCGGCATCGGCAATACCAATTTCGACCTCTGGGCCGCCGGCCACCGGCCGCAGAATTTTTACATGCTCGGCAGCATGGGGCTGGCGTTCCCGATCGCGCTGGGCGTCGCGCTCGCGCAGCCGAACCGCCGCGTGTTCGCACTTGAAGGCGACGGCTCGCTCCTGATGCAGCTCGGCGCGCTCACGACCATCGCAGCACTGAAGCCGAAAAACCTCACCATGATCGTGATGGACAACGGCATCTACCAGATCACCGGTGCACAGCCGACGCCGGCCGCCGGCGTCGCGGACCTCGTCGCCATCGCAGCCGCCTCAGGCCTTTCCAACAGTGCATGGGCCGCCGACGAGGACGATTTCGAACGTCTCGTTGACGATTCCATGAAGGCGCTTGAGCCGAGCCTGATCGCGGTACGAATCGATGACAAACCGGGCACCGGCACCACGCGGCGCGACCCCGTTCAGATACGGGAACGGTTCATGCATGGTCTGGGCGTCCGACAGCCACTTTAACGATCCTCATTTACTACGCGTCGACCTGTATTTTACGTAATGATACGAACCGGCACGTTTCGTGCTAAGCGGGCCCTATGTCCGTCTATTTGCGCATTCTCGCCTGGCTGTTAGCCGCCGCCGTAACTTTCGCAACGCTGGGACCTGCCGATTTGCGGCCGCATGCCGGTCTCGGCCAAGACGGCGAGCATGCGCTTGCCTTTATTCTGACCGGTCTTGCCTTTGGACTGGCTTATCCCCGCCGCCGCTGGGCCACATGCTTTTGCAGTCGTGCTGATCGGCGTGCTCGAGCTGATGCAATTCCTGGCGCCGGGCCGCCATGCACGGCTGGAAGATTTTGTCGTCGACGCACTGACAGCCGTGGCCGGGTTCGTGCTTGCAGCCGCGCTGGAATGGACGATAACGCGCGTTCGGGCCAATCGCAGCCTCACGAACGAAGGCCCCGCGGAGTGAAGCTCCGCAGGGCCCGTTCTCGATCGATGCTTGCGCTTCCTAGTCGATGATCTTGATCACGCGGCGGGTCCGCGGCTCGACGATGACGCGCCGGTCATTCACGACAGCATAGCGATACTCGGTGTAGTTCGGCACCGGATGCAACACGACAGTACCTGGCAGGGGCTCGCCGACGACGACGCGCTCCTGAACCACCACGGAATGCTCGCGCGGAAGTCCGCCAAGCACGGCATTCGGAATCTCGAGGCCAGCGCCTACGGCCGCACCAACGGTGCCACCGACCATCGCGCCGATCGGGCCACCGATATCACCACCCGCGCGTGCGCCGTCCCTGGCGCCCTGTTCGGTGGTCGACTGGGCAAAGGCTGCGCTCGACGCCAGCAGCGACGCTGCAGCCAACGTAATCGCAAGACGGGTCTTCATGATCTGATCTCCAGTGATTGTCCTGCGCCCTCAACGACGAGAGACGGGACATGGTTCCGGTTCCGATTGCGGGAACGCGCACGACAATCCTGGAGTGTTACCGCGTAACGTTTCAGGTCGCGGCGATCTCGTGCCCTGCCATCAGTTCCAGCGCCCGTACCATCGCCGAGTGATCCCAGGCCTTGCCGCCATGCGCGGTGCAGGCCGAAAACAATTGCTGCGCCACCGCGGTGTTCGGCAGCGACAAGCCGAGCGACCGCGCGCCTTCGAGCGCCAGGTTGAGATCCTTCTGGTGCAGCTCGATGCGAAAGCCGGGATCGAAATTGCGCTTCACCATGCGCTCGCCGTGGACCTCGAGTATCCGCGAGGAGGCAAAGCCGCCCATCAGCGCCTGCCGCACCAGCGCCGGATCGGCGCCGGCCTTCGAAGCAAACAGCAGAGCCTCACTCACCGCCCCGATGGTCAGCGCGACGATGATCTGGTTGGCGACCTTGGTGGTCTGGCCGTCACCATTGGCGCCGACGCGGGTGACGTTCTTCCCCATCTTGTCGAACACTCCCTTCATGGTGTTGAAGGCGCGCTCGGGCCCGCCGACCATGATGGTGAGGCTTGCGGCCTTCGCGCCGACCTCGCCGCCCGACACCGGCGCATCGAGATAATCGGCGCCGAGCGCCTCGATCTTCTTGGCGAATTCCTTCGTCGCCAACGGCGAGATCGAGCTCATGTCGACCACGATCTTGCCCCTGGAGATTCCGGAAGCGACGCCGTCCTTGCCGAACAGCACCGCCTCCACATGCGGCGTGTCCGGCACCATGATGATGACGGCGTCCGCCTCCTCCGCGACCTGCTTGGCCGACTTGCACGCGACGCCACCGGCGGCGACCAGCTCCGGCGCGATCGGACCGACGTCGTGCAGGAAAACGCGGTGGCCTGCGTTCAGGAGATGACCGGCCATCGGCCGTCCCATGGTGCCCAAGCCGATGAAACCGATATCGATCATGTCAGGTATCCTCAGGTCTCGAATGTCTGTGCGGCGTGCCAGGAAAGCCCTTCCAGCGTCGTGGTGCGCGGCTTGTATTCGCAGCCGATCCAGCCGCGATAGCCGATGGCGTCGAGGTGGCGGAACAGGAAGGGATAGTTGATCTCGCCGGTGCCGGGCTCATGGCGCCCCGGATTGTCGGCGAGCTGGATGTGCGCGATCCGCGGGAGATATTCCTGCATGGTACGCGCGAGATCGCCCTCCATGATCTGCATGTGATAAATGTCGTACTGGACGAACAGGTTGTTCGACCGCACCTCGGAGATCAGCTGGACCGCCTGCTCGGTGCCGTTCAGGAAAAAGCCGGGAATGTCGAGCGTGTTGATCGGCTCGACCAGCAGCTTGATGTTTTCACGCGCCAGCGTCGTTGCGGCGAAGCGGAGATTGCCGACCAGGGTCTCCTGGAGCTCGCGCGGATCGGCCTCGGCCGGCGCGATGCCAACGAGACAGTTGAGCTGGTCGCAGTCGAGCGCCTTGGCATAGTCGATCGCCTTGAACACACCGTCGCGAAATTCAGCGACACGTTCCGGCAGGATCGCAATGCCGCGTTCGCCCGCCGCCCAATTGCCTGCGGGCAGATTGTGCAGCACCTGCGTCAGGCCATGGGCTTCGAGTTGCTCGCGCAGCAGCGCCTTGTCGAAATCATAGGGGAAGAGATACTCGACCCCGGAAAAGCCCGCCGCCTTCGCGGCGGCAAAGCGGTCGACAAACGGCATCTCGTTAAAGAGCATCGTGAGGTTGGCGGCGAATTTCGGCATGATGCTCTCCCCTATTCCGCCGGCTGCAGCACGGGGGACCGCGCGCTTTCGACCTCGTCGAGCGGCAGGTTCAGCACCTCCTCGAACTCGACGATGTTGTCGATCTCGGTGCCCATCGCGATGTTCGTGACGCGCTCCAGGATGAACTCGACCATGACGGGCACGCGGTGCTTCGCCATCAGCTCGCGCGCCGCGGCAAAGGCCGCCTGTGCGTCCCTGGGATCGGTGACGCGGATCGCCTTGCAACCGAGGCCTTCGGCCACGGCGACATGGTCGACGCCGTAGCCGTTGAGCTCCGGGGCGTTGACGTTCTCGAAGGAGAGCTGGACATGGTAATCCATGTCGAAGCCGCGCTGGGCCTGCCGGATCAGGCCGAGATAGGAATTGTTCACGACGACGTGGATGTAGGGCAGATTGAACTGCGCTCCGACCGCGAGCTCCTCGATCAGAAACTGGAAGTCGTAGTCGCCGGACAACGCAACAATCTCGCGTTCCGGACAGGCCGCACGCACGCCGAGCGCCGCCGGCAATGTCCAGCCGAGCGGCCCCGCCTGCCCGGCATTGATCCAGTTGCGCGGCTTGTAGACGCCCAGGAACTGTGCGCCGGCGATCTGCGACAGGCCGATGACCGTGACATAGGTGGTGTCGCGACCGAATGCCTTGTTCATCTCCTCATAGACGCGCTGCGGCTTGATCGGAACGTTGTCGAAATGGCTCTTGCGCAGCATCGAGCGCTTGCGGTCACGGCAGGCCGCCGGCCACGCCTGGCGCTCGCGCAGCCTGCCGGAACGCCGCCACTCCCTGGCGACGGTGACAAAGAGTTCCAGCGCCACCTTCGCGTCTGAAACGATGCCGAGATCGGGATTGAACACGCGGCCGATCTGGGTCGGCTCGATGTCGACATGAACGAACTTGCGGCCCTTGGTGTAGGTCTCGACCGAGCCGGTATGCCGGTTGGCCCAACGATTGCCGATGCCGAGCACGAAATCCGACTCCAGCATGGTCGCGTTGCCGTAACGGTGGCTGGTCTGCAAGCCCACCATGCCGGCCATCAGCACGTGATCGTCGGGAATGGCGCCCCACCCCATCAGCGTCGGCACGACCGGCACATTCAGCGTCTCAGCAAACTCGACCAGCAGATCCGAGGCGTCGGCATTTATCACGCCACCGCCGGCGACGATCAGGGGACGCTCGGACGCGTTGAGCATCTCCAGCGCCTTCTCGACCTGCTTGCGCGTGGCCGCAGGCTTGTAGACCGGTAGTGGTTCGTAGGTTTCGTCGTCGAACTCGATCTCGGCGAGTTGCACGTCGAGCGGCATGTCGATCAGAACCGGTCCTGGCCGGCCCGAGCGCATCACATGGAAGGCCTGGCTGAACACGCGCGGCACAAGCGCCGGCTCACGCACCGTCACCGCCCATTTGGTCACGGGCTTTGCGATCGACTCGATGTCGACCGCCTGGAAGTCTTCCTTGTAGAGGCGCGCCCGCGGCGCCTGCCCCGTGATGCAGAGGATCGGGATGGAATCGGCGATCGCCGAATAGAGCCCGGTGATCATGTCCGTGCCCGCCGGCCCTGATGTGCCGATGCACACGCCGATGTTGCCGGCCTTGGCGCGCGTGTAACCCTCGGCCATGTGCGAGGCGCCCTCGACATGACGCGCGAGGATGTGGCGGATCGAGCCGCGCTTCTTCAGCGCGGAGTAAAGCGGATTGATCGCAGCGCCGGGAACCCCGAAGGCAGTTGAAATGCCTTCCTTCTCCAGAATTCGGACGGCTGCATCGACGGCTCGCATCTTCGCCATTTCAGACCTCGCTAGATTTGCGTCAGCGAGCGAGATCATCCGGCGTGCAAGATGCGATCTCAACGGGATCGATTTTATTTTCCACGATGCGGCAGCCGCGGAAAAATCGCGGCGCTCTCAATCGGTTAGATCGAGAGACGCATGAAAGCGCTTCGCGCGAAGCTGCAAACTTCCGGAATGGCCGATAGCGGAATCAAATCGAAGCCGGTGAATGCGGCTCCGTTAATCCTCGTTTGCCTTGAACCGCCCCATCCCCTTCAGCACGAAGGGCGCCAGCAGCGCGATCAGCGCGATGCCGAGCAGCGTCGCCGAGATCGGGCTCTGCACCAACGTCATGGGATCGCCGAGGCTGATCGCAAGCGCGCGGCGTAACTGGCTCTCGGCGATCGGCCCGAGGATCAGACCGACGACGACAGGCGCGATCGGGAAATCGAACCTCCGCATCAGGAAGCCGAGCACGCCGAACCCGGCCAGCATCGACAATTCGACCACCGACGGTTTTGCCGCGATGGTGCCCATGGTCGCGAACACGAGGATGCCGGCATAGAGCCACGGCTGCGGGATCGCGAGCAACCGCACCCACAACCCGACCAGCGGCAGATTGAGCACCAGCAGCATGCAATTGGCGATGAAGAGGCTGGCGATCAGGCCCCAGACAAGGTCAGGCCGCTCGGCGAACAGCAGCGGCCCCGGATTGAGGCCGTATTGCTGGAAGCCGGCCAGCATCATCGCGGCAGTTGCCGAGGTCGGCAGGCCCAGCGTCAGCAGCGGCACCAGCGTGCCGGCGGCAGACGCGTTGTTGGCAGCTTCCGGTCCGGCCACGCCTTCGATCGCCCCCTTGCCGAATTCTTCCGGATGTTTCGTGAGGCGCTTCTCTGTTGAATAGGACAGGAAGGTCGGGATCTCCGCGCCACCCGCAGGCAGCGCCCCGATCGGGAAGCCGAACATGGTGCCGCGCAGCCACGGCTTCCACGACCTCTTCCAGTCTTCCTTGGTCATCCACAGCGAGCCGCGCACCGGCTCGAGCTTCTCCTCGGTGTGATGCCGGCGCGATGCGACGTAGAGCGCTTCGCCCACCGCGAACAGGCCGACCGCAAGTGTCGTCACCTCGACGCCGTCGAGCAGTTCGGGGACGCCAAACGCGAGCCGCGCTTGCCCCGTCAGCTTGTCGATGCCGACGAGGCCTAGCGTCAGCCCGATGAACAGGCTGGTCAGACCGCGGATCGGGGAATCGCCGAAGGTCGCCGACACCGTGACGAAGGCGACGCACATCAGCGCAAAATAGTCCTCAGGGCCGAAGCGCACGGCGAAGTCGACCAGCCACGGCGCGAGGAACGCCAGCCCGATGGTGGCGATGGTGCCGGCGACGAAGGAGCCGATCGCTGAGGTCGCAAGCGCCGGCCCGCCGCGGCCGGCCTTGGCCATCTTGTTGCCTTCGAGCGCGGTCGCCATCGAGGCGCTCTCGCCGGGCGTGTTGATCAGGATCGCAGTGGTCGAGCCGCCGTACATGCCGCCGTAATAGATGCCGGCGAACATAATCAGCGAGCCGCCGGGATCGAGCTTGTAGGTCACCGGCAGCAGCAGCGCGACCGTCAGCGCCGGACCAATGCCGGGCAGCACGCCCACGGCGGTGCCGAGGAAAACGCCGATCAACGCATACAGCAGGTTCATCGGCTGGACGGCAACCGCCATGCCATGCGCCAGCGCTGCGAAAGTGTCCATCACAGCAGTCGCTCCAGGATCCCGGTCGGAAGGCTCAGCGTCAACAGGCGGTCGAACGCGAGATAGATGACGGTCGACATCACGAGCGCAATGATACTGTCGACGACGATGGCGCGGCGCCCGAAAGCCGCCGACGTCGCAACGAACAGCACCGACGTCGCCATGATGAACCCGCCGCCGAAGCCGATGATGGCGATCAGCAGCGCAAGGCCAATGAGGATCAGGACCACCGGCACGGGATCGGCACTTTCGCGCGCCGGCAAATTGCCGCGCAACGCGTCGATGAAGTTACCGATGGCGAGCAGTGCGAGGCCGCAGGCGACCACGACCGGCATCGCCTCCGGCCCCATGCCGTACATCGTGGTGGCCTGCAGGCCGCGCGCGTCCCACACCAGCACCACGGCGAGCGCCGCGAGCAGCACCGCAATGACGATGCCGGCGCGATCGACGCGCCGCGGCGGTTGGGCGGGATCGCCCGAGGTCATGACTTGACCAGGCCGACCGATTTCAGCACGTCGGTGACGCGTACCGTTTCCTTCTTCAGGAAGTCAGCGAAGGCGTCACCGCCGAGATAGGCGTCCTCCCAGCCCTTCTGCTTGAGGATTTCCTTCCAGGCGTCCGACTTCACCATCTTCTCGACCGCGTCGCTCAACGTCTTCTTCTGCTCCGGCGTGATGCCGGGAGGTGCGACCACCGAACGCCAGTTGGCGATCACGAGGTCGATGCCCTGCTCCTTGAAAGTC
>JAEWBW010000694.1 GCA_023390955.1 Pseudomonadota bacterium | reverse complement strand
AACCAGGCCCACCCCTGCGCCGACTCACAAGCGGTAGCGGACGTCCGGGTGCGCCGACACGCCGCAGCAGAATGGAAGCGGCAATTGTTCTAGACTCCGCCCGGACGGCGGAGGGCTTTTGCGGAGGCTGTCACGTGTTTTGGATATATTGGAACACCGCCTGGTCGCTCATTATCAGCGGCATCATGTTTGCGACCATCGTCGCGCATCCCGACGCCGACTTCGCCGAGGTGGAGGCGAGCCGCTCCAGTCGGTAGTGACCCGGACAGGACGGCGCCGGCCTCATGGCGTAAAAAGCCGCCCGCTGGCTTCCGTCAGCAGCCGTGACGCATCCAATTGCCGTCTTGAAGCGCGGACGAATCCGGCGCAAGTTTCGGCCCGTTCTGAACGGGGCTTAGGGTTTCATGATGATCGCATCCAAGGCGGCTATCGCCGTTTGCTCGTTCGTGCTGGTTGCCGCCGGTGGCGCCGCCATCATTATGGGAGGCAACGGCCTGTGGCAGGCGGTGAGCCTGCCCAAAGCGGATGTGAAGGCTGATGTGAAGGTCATGGCCGAGCGGCCCGAGGTGAAACCTCAGGCTGAGGCGAAGCCCGAGACCAAGCCCGAGGTCAAGACCGCCGCCGCGCCGAGCACGCCTGCCATGGCCGCGCCGACGCCGCCGAGCGCGCGGACCGACGTCAACACTGCGCTTGGGCAGGTCAAGACAGCGCTGGCCGATCTTCCGGCGCCGGTGATCGCGCCGTCGCCCGCCGCGGTCGAGGAGACCGGGCCGCGCTTCGACGTGGCGCGGGTCGACGACGACGGCGAAGCCGTGATTGCCGGCCGGGCCCTGCCCGGGTCGAAGATCGAGCTGCTGCGTGACGGCGAGACCCATGCCTCGGCGGTTGCCGATGCTTCCGGCATGTTCGTGATGACCCCGCCAAAGCTGCCGGGCGGCACCTACAAGCTGACTTTGAAATCGACCGCGCCCGACGGCGCCGTGGCGCAATCCAAGACCGATGTGCCGGTGACGCTGAAGCTGGCCGCCGTGCCGCCGCCGCGCACTGCGCGTGCCGAGGTCGCCAAAGCCGCGCCTGAGAAGGCCGCGGCCGAGCAAGCCAGGATTGAGTCGAAGGCGACACCCGAGACCGCGAAGGAAGCGATCAAGGAAGCCGCCAAGGTCGACAGCCCGGCGCCCGCACAAGCGGCTCCGCAATCGGCATTGGCGCTCGCCGCCGCCACGCCCGCCGAGAAGGGACCGCGCGCCAAGACGGAATCGACGGGATCGATCGTCCACAGCCGCGTCGTCTCGCGTGGCGACAGCCTCTGGATGATTAGCCGTCGCATCTATGGCGACGGTGCCAATTACGCGCTGATCTACAATGCCAACCGCGGCAAGATTAGCGATCCCGACCGTATCTATCCCGGCCAGACCTTTGTGCTGCCGCGCAGAGGCCAGTGATCTCGCAGTTTTAGCGTCGCGCTTGCTGCTCGCCTGAAATCGCTTCGGCGTTGCCCTTCGCGAACACGGCGGGCACGTCGAACTTTCCGGTCATGAGGTCGTAGCGGCAGCGCCAGTCGCTCAATTCCTTGACGCCGTTCTTCGGATGCTTCGCTTCGATCACGCCTGACAGCGTGATGACGAGGTAGCGATTGTCCGGCCAGTCGACGCCGAGCCAGCGATAGGCCTCCTCGGTGCCTTTCACCAGCGTCGCGAAGATGTGGTAGTCGGGCTTCGAGATCTTCTTCGCATCCGGGCTGCGCTTGAAGAAATCCCAGGCGAGATCGCTGATCGGCTTCTTCGTCGCGCTGACGAAGGCGCCCTTCTCGACATGATAGAGATAGAGGTCCTGGTAGCCGGAGCCGGCCTTCTGCATCCGCACCAGCCATTGCGAGTCATTGGTGAAGCGGAAGCCGGCGGGATAATTCAGCTCCGGCTTCAGCTCGGTCATCGTCTCGCCGTGCCGGGCCCAGACCTGCCATTTGACGTCAAAATCCTCCGAATCCTTCATGTACTGCTCGAGCTTCGTCGCGCCATCGGGTGAAGCATAAGCGAGCTCGGAATGGGTGCTGATCTGGTACCCCGGCGGCGGGCCGGACGCTGCAATCGCAGTGCAGCAGGACGCGAGCAGCGCGACGGCAACGGCCAGCGCCCTCACGGGGCGAAAATGAGCTGTCACGGGCAAATCCTCGAAAAATAGGCCACGAAGAAACCTTGGTGGTTGGACATCGTGACCGCACTGCGGGTTCACGGCCTGAAGGCAGCACGCTGCGACAATCTTCCCGGACAGCGCAGCCGGAACTTTCGGTTCCGTCCCGCGTCATTGCTTGGGAGGAGGACGCTGGTCATGTCCAGGTCGCGATTGGGACGAGCGGCTTTTGGAACGGCCCTGGTCGTGATCGCCATGCTGCCGAGCATGGCGGAAGCCGGCTTCCGTTTGCGCGTCGGTCCCGTCGGTGTCGCCCGCTTCGCCATGGCCCGGATGATGTCGGTTGCAGGCATGCGCCATGCCCGCATGGCGGCGCGCAGAGGCCACACCAGAATGGCTGCGCTGCGCCCGCAGGATTTGCGAACCCCAGCTGAAACCATCCGCCCGACCGTTCGCGCGCAACTCACCGCCGCAGCCGCGCTCGCCGGCTGGCGAGGCGGCCGCGCGCAGCAGGGCTGGTGGCATCATGCCGACGGATCCTATGGCTGGGTCGGTCCGCTGTTCTGGCCGTTCGCCGATGACGACCTCACCGACGCTGTGCTGCTCGGCGACGGCAATGCGCTGTGGGCCTATGGCTATGGCGATATCTATGCGGCGATCTTCGCGCCCTATGGCTCAGCCGAGCTTGCCGCCTACGCCGCCGCGCCGTCCCGGCGCAGCAAGGTCCCTTCGCTGCAGCAGCTCTGCGAGACCGGCGACAGCGGGATATCTCCCACCGAGCGCCTCGCCGCGGTCGTGCAGCCCAACGAGGCGCAACGCGCAGCGCTCGATGATCTCAGTGCGGCCTGGACCATGGCGGGCGAAACCATCCGTGCATCCTGCCCGACGCAGGCTTCCACCACCGCGCTCGACCGCTTTGCAGTGATGCAGACAAGACTCGATGCGATGATCAAGGCTGTCGACACGGTGGAGCCACCGCTGACGAAATTCTACGACCTGCTCGATGATGGCCAGAAGGCGAAGCTCAACGCGTTGTCGAACGAACGCAAGGCTCATGCGCCCCGCCGCGGCCGCCAGGAAGCAAAGGTCCCGGTCTGCCAGGCAAACGCCGCGCCGCAGGACGACATGGAAGCGCTCCGCCAGTACGAGCAACTGGTGAAGCAGCAATGGCCGGCTGACGATATCGCGACAGCGCTCCGCCTCGACGACACCGGCCGCGCCACGCTGTCCGTGCTCCAGGACACCGCGATGGGCACGATGGGCGACCTCAGCTCATGCCCGCCGAAGGATGCACTCACGCTGCCCGCGCGTCTCAAGGCCGTAAAGGCGCGCCTCTCGACCGTTCGCGCAGCCGTCGCCAGCGTCAACGACGCCCTCGACGATTTCGAGCACGGCCTCAGCGACGAGCAAAAGGGCCAGTTCGAGGCGATGGGCCAGAGAAGAGGGGCGTAACCTAAAAATTATCCGCACGCCCAATCAAAGATCATGTCCTTGAAGTCGAGCTGCGCGTTGCCGCCGCCGAAATTGTAGCCGCCGAACCATTCCTCGAATTCGATGTAGAACGGGCTCATCTCCGGCACCGCCTGGCATGGCCGCATCGTGCCGCCGAGGTGGTTGCGCGCGTGGTCCTTGCTCCATTCATGCACACGGAAATTGTCGGGGCTCACGACGCCGCCGACATAATAGTAATCGGGCTGGTAGCCCGTCGGCGGGCCGCCCCTCGCATGTTCGTCCTGCGGTCCCTTGCCGGCATTGGGATCGGTCGCGCGCGCCGTGAGCGCAATCGCGCGGTTCTCCGCGAGGTCGGTGCGCACGGCGCCCGCAAACATCTTCTTGGCGTAGGCCGGCGCGGATTCATGGAAGGCGCTGGCGCTGCCGACATCGAACCAACGCGGCCGGTCCGCGGTCGCAAGTGCGAGTGGCTTTGGCGGGGTGGCGAAGGCGCCGTCATATTCGGCCTGCGTCAGCAGCAGCGCGGCATATTCATAGTCGAGGACGTCCTTCATGCGGGACAGGCGCGGATGCGCGGGCAGCGCCAGCACCGCCTCGCGGATTTCGGGGTCGTCGGGCGCGCCGCCGTCATTGTGATCCGGGCTCGTCGCAAAGAACGATAGCGCAACGATGTCCTCGCCATGGGCGCGATAATCGTTCGGCAGCTTCAGCGTAAAGCCGTGCAACAGCGGATAGCCGGAAACGGGATCGAGCGGCCATTGCGCGGTGGAAATCCCCGGCGGCAGGCCGAACACCCAGCCATGATCGGTGCCCCTGTCGGCAGGACGATCCAGCATCTGCAAATCATAGGCGCGCGAGGGCAGGGCAATTGACACGGACGTCTCCGTCGATCCAGGCGCCTCAGCGGCGAGGCGCTCGTTGGTCGGCGTGAACTGCGAAATGGTTCGCTGGTAGCGCGGAAGATATCTAGGGAGCGCGTGCCGCCACCCCAGCTTTCGCCAGGACGACGAGGAGATACCCTACATCCTCCGCCGTGCCGCAGACGCATCCACGACGTTGTCGACCTCGTCGCGCCAGCTCAAGATCTCCATCGCCAGCACGGGGTGGTTAAAGCCCTTGAGCACGAGATCGTCGAGCGGGCGAGCCTCGACCCAGGGCTCGACGATGCCGAAGACGCGGCGCGCGACCACGATCTGGTTGGCCTTGGCCTCGTCGCACAGGCGCGAGGCGAGGTTGGTGACGCTGCCGATCGCGGCATATTCCAGCCGCTGCTCGAAGCCGATCTGGCCGAGCGTGGCGTAGCCGAGCGCGATGCCGACGCCGAAGCCGAGCGAATGGCCGCGGTTCTTCCATTTCTCGGTCAGCGTGCCGATCGCATCGCGCATCTCGACCGCCATCTTCACTGCGCGCTTGGTGTGGTCGGCGAACTGGATCGGTGCGTTGAACAGGATCATGACGCCGTCGCCGGCGAAGCGGTCGAGCGTGCCTTCGTAGGCGTGGATCAGCTCGCCGAGCGCTGCGTGATATTCGCGCAGCACGTTCATGGCCTCTTCCGGCTCGGTCGCCTCGGTGAAGGCAGTGAAGCCTCGCAGGTCGCAGAACACCACGGTGACCTCGCGGCGGTGACTGTCGAGCAGCGCATCATGACCGTCGGAGGAGGCGATCAGTTGCGCCACCTGCGGGGCGAGGAAGCGTTCGAGCCGCTTGATGCGGCCGATCTCACCGAGTTGTTTTTCGACCCGCTCCTCCAGCGAGCGATTCCAGTTACGGAGCTGCTCGGTCTGCTCCTGCAGTTTCAGGGCCTGCTGCTGCACCGTCTCATGCGCGGCGGCAAGCTCCCGGCCCTTGTGGTCGACCTCGCTGAACAGCCGCGCATTGCGCATCGCCAGCACCGCCTGATGGGCGAAGGTCCGCATCAGTCCGGTCAGGCCGCTCTCGAACGCACCACGGGCGCGCCGCAGCACCACCAGCGAACCCAACGTGCCCTGCTGGTCGACCAGCGGCACCACGAGCACGGAGTGGAAGCCGGCGGCGATCGCGACCTCACGCAGCGGCTGCTCGGCGGCGAGATCGATGTCGGCAATCGCGATCGGCTCGCCGCTCTCCGCGGCGTCGCTCAAAATGTTGGCGCCCTCGTCAATGGTGAGGTGGTCGCCGTCCGCGGATTTGTCGATGCCGTTGGCCTCGACCAGATTGAAGCGGCGTTTCTCGGCGTCATAGCCGTAGATCAGCACGGCGTCGGCATGGGTGATCTCGAGCGCGCGGGCGGCGACCGTCGGCAGCACCGCGTCGAGATCGAGCGAGGAAGCGACCGCGCGGCCGACCTCTTCCAGCACCTTCAGTTCGTTGATCGACTGCGCCAGGTCGCGCGTGCGTTCTTCGACTTTTGTTTCGAGGCCCGAATAGGTTTCCTGCAGCTGGCCGGCCATGTTGTTGAACTGCTTGGCCAGCTCCTCCAGCTCGTCGGACGTGCGCACCTCGATGCGATGGCTGAAATCGCCCTCGCCGAGCCGGTGCGCACCGGCATTGAGCGCGGTGATGGGAATGAGCATGCGGCGCGCCAGCAGCGTGCCGGCGAGGATCGCGACCAGCAGGCCCATGCCGATCAGCAGCGCGATCCGCACCAGCTGGTCGCGGATCGGCGTCAGCGCATGCGCGGTCGGCTGCTCGAACAGCACGGTCCAGCCGAGCCTTGGCACGGCGCTTGCGGCGGTGAGCACGGCCTGGCCGTTGATGTCGGTGCCGGAGGAGGCGACCTCGCGCTCGGATGCGATGCTGTCGGCGACGTGCGACAGCTTGGTGAGGTCGCTGCCGACCTCGGGTCCCCTGGACGAGGTCGCGATCACCTTGCCATGGGGATCGACCACATAGGCGGACGCGACCTTGCCGACCTGGGCGTCGGACAAGAGGTCGGAGAGAAAGCCGAGATCGATCTCGGCGATGGTCACGCCGGCGTTGAAGCCGGAATGCGCGACCGAGATCGACATGAAGGGCTTGCTGTCGACGAAATAGGGCGTCGCATAGTTCATGCCGCGCGCCACCGTGTCGGTGAAACGCATGTCACGCGACAGGTCGGCGTTGCTGCCGACCGAGACCGAGACGCGCGACAGCCGCAACACCTCGCGGCCGTCGCCGTTGAGCTGGGAGAGCTGGTTGACTGCGGAGACGGAGGTCAGGAGCTGGGCGTAACCGGCGCGGCGCTTGTCGACGGTGTCGAGGCTCGCGCGCGTCACCGAGGAGATCTGGCGCTCGACCTCGGCGATCGCCTGCTCGATCCGCTTCGCGGTCGCCTCGGCCTTCTCCTCCATGCCGTCGACGAGGGTGGTCCGTGTGGCGCGGTAGGAGATCCAGGTCTCCATCGCACCGTTGACCGCGAGGACGAACACCACGAGGCCAACGAGGGAGACGACGTATTTGGCGAACAGGCCGTCGCGGAGAAACCGGGTCTTGTCTTTCGCTCCCGCCATCCAACTCCTCACGCGCCGCGACCGACATCGACGCTCCGGGCCGCTTGGGCCCCGCGACGTTCTAGCACAGTTCTGCTGTTCCAGCGGCCGGCGGACCGGGCATGGTTACCCGCTCGGGAACGGACAATGACGGCGCCGGAAGCGGTGAATTGTCGCAGTTTACCGATTGAAGAGCTGCCGCAGCACGTCATTCATTGGCTGGCTGTCCTGTTGCGCCACGGCCGGGTCGTCCGAGGATTGCGAATTCTGGGCTTGCGGCATGGGCGGTGCGGGTATGGCCTGCGGCGCGGGCGTTGTTGGCGAGGCCGGCATGCTGCGGCTCCGGCTCGTTGTGGCGGGCGGCGGGCTGGCGCCGGGCGCGGGATTGCCGCCGCCGGAAAGCCCCTGCTGGATCAGGGCGCCGATCGCCTCGCCCAGCGAGCCGCCGAGCGGATTGTTCTGCGCCGGCTGACCCGGTTGCCCCGGTTGCGGATTGGTGTTGCCGGCAGCGGCGCCGCCGGCCGGCGGATTTCCGCCGAGGCCAAAGCTGTTCAGGATGTTGCCGAGGCCCGAGCCATCCGGGCCGAACAGGCCCTTGCCCATCTCGCGCAGCTTGGCATAGGCGGCATCGGGATTGTCGAGCATGCCGGCCATGTCAGGATAGATCCGCGGCTGCGACCACGTGCCCTCGATCATCACGGGGATGCCGAAGCCGACGGGATCGGAGACACGGCCCTGGCCTTCGGTGGTCAAGACCAGCTTCGGCTCGACGCGAAAGCCCATCATCTTGGTGCCGAGGTCGATGGTGCCGGCGCCGGTCACTTTGACCAGCGGCCCGATCAGATTGAGGTCGGTCGTCACCGCCTGGCCCTTGTCGATGCGGAACGAGGCGGAGAGCTGCGACAGATCCGTGCTCTGCGCGTCGCTGTCCTGCCAACCGGACAGTGTCGACGTCGTCAGCGAACGGATCATCTGCGCGACATTGATGCCGCGGATGGCGCCGTCCTGGAAAAGTGCGAACACCGTGCCCTGCATGTTCGCCATCAGCGCGCGCTGGCTGGCGCCGGCCGAGCGCACCGCGATCTTGGCCTGCAGCTTGCCGTCGATCCGGTCGAAATCGGCCAGTCCCTTCAGCATCGGCAGCGCGCGCACGCCGACGAGGTCGGAGTGCATGGCAAAGCTCGGCATGCCGCTGGTCGCATCCAAAATCACCTCGCCCGACACCTGGCCGCCATAGGCGCCGAGATTGGCCGTGCCGGCCTTCAGCACGCCACCGGCGAGCTTTGCGTCGAGCGCGATCGGGGCAAAGCGCGCTTCGCCGATATTGGCTTCTGCGACCGAGACTCTGGCCTGCAGGTCGACATAGTTCAGTCCGGAGACGTTGATCGGAGCATCGCTCCAGGCCTGTGCGGCGGCGCCTTGCGGCGATTTCGCCAACGGAATGTCCAGCCGCTGGAAGTCGAGATCGAGCTTCACCAGCGGCTTGCTGGCGATGTCGACGGACGCCCAGCCGTTAAACGCGCCGTTGTCAGCGGTGCCGCTGAGACCGTTGATCATGATCATCGAGCCGTTGAGGCGGACGTCGGCATGGCCGGTGAGTTGCGACTTCAGGAGGCTCGGCGCGTCGAAGGCGAAATCGACCGGAATCGTCTGCCGTTCGACCGGCGGCGCCGGCGTCGTTGCCTTGATGTCGAATTTGATGGCGTTCATGCCGGCGCGCGCGGTGCCCTTGAGGCCGACCTTGCGGTCCGCGCCGATGATGGCATCGGCATTGATGGCGGTGAGGCGGCTGTCAATGCGATCGCGTGTCAGCGCGAACGCCACCTCGCCATCCCTGATCGTGACACGGTCGATGCTGGCGTCGCCCGTGCCGAGCGGCAGCGCCGGCTTGGAGGCCGCGGTCGCGTTCGGCAGGCGCTCGCGCAGCAGCGGCTGGTAGAGCACGGGGTGCGTAATGACGAGCTCGCTGATCTTCGGGCGGCCCGACCATGCGCTCGACAGGCTCATGTCGGCCTGCACGCTATCGACGGTGAGGCGGCTGATGCCGGTGCGGTCCTTCGGGTCCTGCAGCGTGAGATCGTTCAGCGTGACGTTCAGCGTCGGCCACAGGCTGAGCTTGGTCGCGCCGGCAATCGTCAACCGATAGCCGGTCGCGCTCTCGACGCGCGAGGTAATGGCCGAGGTCAGGAAGCCCGAGGGGATCCCGATCACGAGCAGGAGGCCGATGATGACGATCACGGCGGCGATCGCACTGCCGGCGAATTTCACAGCTCTCATGTCGACTTTCCAAAAACGGATGGCGGCGTCGATCCGGGCCGGGCGCAAGCCCATCCGGCGCCCGTCAGTCTATCCCGGGACGGGAAACCGCTCCAAGCCACCAAAAATACACAGGGGGTGCTGCAAAGTTATGTGACTTGTGACACACTTCTTTTCGCGGTTTTTCTGCGATTCTGACTCGATGGTTCCAAGTGCATTTCTAAGGGTTTTTCCAGACATCTCGTAACAGGCGTCTCCGTAAAGGGAATTGCAATGAGCAAACAGGCCGAATTTGCGGTCATTCTGAAGATGAATCCGATGTTCGCCGATCTCGGCGCGGACGAATTGCAGCGACTATCCAATCTCTGTCACACCCAGCATCTGGCCAATGGCGAGGTGCTGTTTCAGAAGGGCGATCCGGGCGATGCGCTGTTCGGCGTCCGCCGCGGCCAGATCCGGATCTAGACCGGCGTCGCCGATGGCAGCCGGTTGACGCTCAACTTCATGGGCCCCGGCGATCTGTTCGGCGAGGTTGCGGTGCTGGACGGCCAGAGCCGCTCGGCGGACGCGACCGCCGGTGAAGCCAGCGAATTGTTCGTGCTGCGACGTGAGGATTTCCTCGCTTTCCTGGAGCGCGAGCCCAAGGTCGCGATCAAGATCATCATGCTGCTGTGCCAGCGCATCCGCTGGCAGAGCGAGCGCATGGAGGAATCCATGCTGCAGCCGCTGCCGGTGCGGCTCGCCCGCAGGCTTTGTGCGCTCGGGGCCGATTATGGTTCAGAGGTGCACATCTCGCAGGAGCAGCTCGGCGTCTTCGTCGGCGCCGCCCGCGAAAGCGTCAATCGTCAGCTCCAGGCCTGGCGCAAGGACGCGATCCTCGACCTCCAGCGCGGCCGGATCCTGCTCAAGAACATGACCAGGCTGACCTCGATCGCACGGAACGAGTAGGGCGATCAGGCCGCTTCCGGCACGTAGTGCAGGGTCAGAAGCTCCGACGGCTGGCAGGCCGCGACGGCGTAAGGACGTCCGTCATCATCACTGAACTCGACGAGCAAGGTCTCGTCGTCGAGCTCGTCGACGATCGTCCCGACATTTCCACGCTTCAATCTCTGCTCAGGCAGGTCCACGAGCAATGCGACGAGGTCGAGCGCCGTTGGCGGTCGCTCGTCGCTGCCTTCGATTGCACTCATCGCTGCACCCGACAGCTGACGAAGGTCCGTAGCTAGCGGGCTTGAGTCTACCCTACTCCGCTGCCGGATGCATGCCCTTTGGCAGCGCCGGCGTGGCTCCGGTGGAGGATTCGGCCGGCGGGTGATGGTCGTGCTCGGCGTCTTCGCTGTGCACGATCAGCCGCTTGCCGAAGCGCCAGATCAGGGCGCCGAAATCGTCCATCACCATGAACATCGCGGGCACGAACACCAGCGAGAGCACCGTCGAGAAGATCAGGCCGCCGATCACCGCGAGCGCCATCGGCGAGCGGAACTCGCCGCCGGCGCCGACTGCAAGTGCGCTCGGCATCATGCCGGCCGCCATGGCGATCGTCGTCATCACGATCGGGCGGGCGCGCTTCATGCCGGCATCGATCATCGCCTCGTCGCGCGCTCGACCGGCGTGAATCGCCTCGATGGCGAACTCCACCAGCATGATCGCGTTCTTGGTCACGATGCCCATCAGCATCAGGATGCCGATCCACACCGGCGTGGTGAGCTGCTTGCCGGTGACGAGCAGGGCGGCGATCGCGCCGCCGATCGAGAGCGGTAGCGAGAAGAGGATGGTGATCGGCTGCAGGAAGGTGCCGAACAGCAGCACCAGCACGGCGTAAACCATCATCAGGCCGGCCGTGATCGCCGTGGCAAACCCTTCCGACAATTCGTTCAGGCTCTCGGCGTCGCCGGACGGTGAGACCTTCACGCCCTTCGGCAGGCTCTTCATCACCGGCAGGTCGTAGATCTTCTTGGTGGCATCGCCGAGCGCCGCGGAGCCGACGAGATCGGCGGCGACGGTGGCCTGACGTTCACGGTCGTAGCGGTTGATGCTGGTCGGACCCTGGTCGAGCTTGACGTCGGCGATGACCGAGAGCGGCACGCCGCCCTTCTCGCCGCGTTCGCCGAGCGGCACGCGCAGCGCCTCGAGCGTCCTGAGATTGCCGCGGGCGGCGTCCTCGAGCTGCACGCGGATCGGCACCAGCCGGTCGCCGACGTCGAATTTCGCGAGCGCCGGACCGACGTCGCCGATGGTCGCGACGCGGATGGTCTGGGACAGGCTTTCAGTCGAGACGCCCAGCCGCGCCGCGAGATCGGCGCGCGGCTCGATGCGCAACTCGGGCCGTTCGAGCGAGGTTTCCGAGATCACGTTGGATATGGTCGGAATTCGCTTCATCTGGGTCGCAAGCTCGCTCGCGACATTGTTGACGATGTTGGCGTCGACCCCGGTCACGACCAGCGAGATGGCGCGGAGGCCGTTCTCGTCGAGGAACCAGAAGCGGACGTCGGGGATATTCTCCATATCCTTGCTGATCGAGAACTCGAGCTCACGCTGGGTGATCTTGCGATCGGCCTTCGGCGTGTAGTTGATGATCAGCGCGGCGCGACGGACTTCCTGCGTACCGGGCGGAACACGGCCGCCATCGACGAACACGCTCTTCACCTCCGGTCGCTTGCGCAGGCGTGCGACGATGTCCTCGGTGACCTTTTCGGTGTAGGCGAGCTGGGTTCCCGGCGGCAGTTCGAGAGCGAGCAGCGAGCGCGCGCTGTCCTGCGCGGGCAGGAAGCCTTGCGGCAACAGCGTGATGCTCCAGATCGAGGCGGCAAAGACGCCGAGGCCGATCAGCACGGTGATGAAATAGTGCTTCACCGACCACGTGACGAGCTTGTGATAGGTGCGCAGGATCACGCCCGGCGGCGGCTCCACGTGATTGTGGTGTTTGAGGAAGTAGGCCGCGAGCATGGGTGTGACGAAGCGCGCCGCCAAGAGCGAGAAGAATACCTGCACCGATACGGTGATGCCGAACTGCTTGAAGAACTGGCCGGCAATGCCCGACATGAAGCTGGCCGGAGCGAAGATCGCGATGATCGTCAGCGAGATCGCGATGACGGCGAGGCCGATCTCGTCGGCGGCTTCGAGTGCGGCACGGTAGGGCGATTTGCCCATGTTCATGTGCCGTACGATGTTCTCGATCTCGACGATGGCGTCGTCGACCAATATGCCCGTCGACAGCGTGATGGCGAGGAAGCTGACGAGGTTGAGCGAGAAGCCGAGGATGTCCATCGCCCAGAAGGCCGGGAAGATCGACAGCGGTAGCGAGATCGCAGCGATGATGGTGGCGCGCAAATCGCGCAAGAAAAGCAGAACGATCACGACGGCGAGAATGGCGCCCTCGAACAAGGTCGAGATCGCCGCTTCGTAATTGCCCTTGGTGTATTCGACCGAGGTGTCGATCAGCTTCAGGTCGACGTCGGGGTAGGCCGCCTTCAGCGTGTCGATGCGCTTCTGCACGGCGGCGGCGACGACGACGTCGCTGGCGCCCTTGGAGCGCTTGATGCCGAGCGCGACCACCGGCTCGCCGTTGAAGCGGGCGAAGGTGCGCCGGTCGGCGATGGTGTCGGTGACGGTGCCGAGATCATCGATCCGGACCTCGCCGCCGCCGAACAGCGGAATCATCGTGCCGGCGAGATCACTGAGCGTCTTGGCGCCGGCCAGCGTCCGGATCGCCTGGTCGTTCTTGCCGATTTCGGCGCGGCCCCCGGCCACGTCGACATTGGTGCCGCGCAGGCTCTGGCTGACATTGACGGCCGTCAGCCCCATCGCCTGCAGCCGGTCGGGATCGAGCGAGACCAGAATCTCGCGCTCGACACCGCCGATGCGCTCGACCTGGGCGACGCCGCGAACACCCTGCAGGGCGCGCTTGACCACGTCGTCGACGAAATAGGACAGCTGTTCCGGCGTCTTGCCGGGCGAGATCGCGGCGTAAGTGACGATCGGAAGGCCGATGACGTCGACGCGCTGGATCAGCGGCTCGGTGACGTTCTGCGGCAGGTTGGAACGCACGCGCGTCACCGCGTCCTTGACGTCGTTGAGCGCGCGATCGGTGTTGGTCTCCAGCGCGAACTGGATCGTGGTCAGCGACAGGCCGTCGGTGATCTGCGAGGTGATGTGCCGCACGCCCTCGACACCGGAGACCGCGTCTTCGATGGTCTTGGTGACCTGCGATTCAAGCTCGGCGGGCGCCGCGCCGAACTGCGACACCGCGACCGAGATCACGGGGATGTCGGCCGACGGCAGCCGCGTCACCGCGAGCTTGGTGAAGGACACCCAGCCGAGGATCAGGAGGATGATTGAAAAAACGATCGACGGCAGCGGATTGCGGATCGACCAAGCCGAGATATTCAATGCCATCAGCGTGTCCGTGTTCGATCGAGTTCATCGGCGAACATGGTCTTGATCTGGTCGCCGTCATGCAATGAGCTGCCGGCATCGGCCACGACGATTTCGCCGACCTCGAGGCCTTCCAGGATTTCCGTTGACGTATCGGACGTCAGCCCGACCCGCACCTTGCGTGTCTCGACCGTGGCGCCCTTGACCACCTGGATCGTGAGATGGTCGATCGCGGTCTTGGGGACTGCGACGCCGCAGCTGCGCTTGGCATCGATCGAGGCTCGGGCGAACATGCCGACCTTGAGCGACGGATTGTTGGTGACGCTGATCCGCACGCGTCCAAGCTGCGTGGCGCGGTCGATTTCGGGTGCGACCAGCCGGACCCGGCCGATCAGGTCCGCGGCATCGTCCCGGCTGATACGCACGGTTGCGCCGGGATTGAGCTTTGGCATGTGCACGGCCGGGACCTGAGCGTCCAGCTCGATCTCATTGTTGACGGCGATGCGGAACATCGGACCGGCCTGCGGCGAAGCCGGCGCGCCGACGATGGTGCGAACCTCGGTGACGAGGCCGGCTGCGGGCGCCTTGAGCGCAATCGGCCCTTGCGGGCCAGGCCGCGCGGGCTGTCCGGGGATTTGCGGCGGCGCCGTGAGGCGCGCCAGCTCCTGGTTGTCGGTGACGGTGGCGCCTTCGGTCACGAAGACGTCTGTCACCCGCGATCCCTCCTGGTCGGCAACCACCACGGCTTCGCGCCGCGGCACGAAGAAGCCGGTCACCCGCACCAGATCGGAGAAGCAGGCGTTGGTCGCCTTGGTGACGATGACGAGCGCCTCACCCGGCGTTTCCTTCGCCTCGGGGCGATGGCGGTGCTCGAACAGATAATAGCCGACGCCGACCACGACGACGAAAAGCACTGTGCCCGCAGGCTTGAGATATTCGGTGACGTTCATCGCCGGATCATCCTGGCCTGGTTCGCTGCCGGAGGCGCGGAGCCCGCGACCATCGCTGAAAGGGTCTTGCTGAAACGAAGCGGCGTCCCGCAGGGCTGCGGGACGCGCATCTGGACCTTGAAGTTACACCACATCACGACCGCTTACTTGAACTATGGTGTCGCGGTCACTTGGCGGCGGTGGTCTTGTTTTCCATATTGACGACCTGCACCCGGCGATTGGCCTCGGCCATCGGCTGGTTCGGGTCCTTCAGCTTGCTCTTGCCGTAGCCGACGGTCACGAGGTCGGTGGCTGCGATGCTATACTTGTCGACCAAATAGCGCTTGATGGAATCCGCGCGGCGCTCCGACAGCTCCTGATTATAGCCTTCGCCGCCCGCAGCGTCGGTATGACCGGCGACAACGAAGGTCGAGCCCTTGAGGTCGGGATTGGTGAGCGCGCGGCCGAGCGCCTGAACCGATGCCAGCGACTTGGCGCTGATGTCAGCCGAGTTGTAGTCGAAGGTGATCTCGAGATCGATATTCGGCTTGTCCTTCGCGGCGGTGGCGATTTCCTCGCGCTCGACGGCCGAGAGCGAGCGCGTCGAGCGGCCGCGGACGGACTGGAGCAGCTTGGTTTCCGCTGCGTTCGGCACCGGATCGGCCTGCGGGCCGATCGACAGGCCGCGGGTCAGCGGCTTCTTCGGCGGCGGAGCCAGGGCTTTGACGATCTCTTCCTCGCTGACATTCTTGCTGTTGCCGTCGGCAGCGAACACGCTCGAACAGGACAGCGCCGCGCCGATCGTGAGAACGGAAAGAATCGAGGTCAGACCTTTTGCGAACGACGTCATTTGCCAGTCCCTCCTGCGCTGCCCGCGCGGTTCCAATAAATCCTGAAATCGAGCCCCTGATGGAGCTGATGCAGCCATCCTCAGGGTTGGTCTGCCCGAGCCCCCTCAGGGTTCGATATCGGCCGCCCGAAATTCAAAAAAATATCAACGCACTCCGTAGCTTGCGAACTCCTGAGCGATGTTCGGGTCCATCGCCTTGGCATTGGCGATATCGAGGGCGCCCTCGTTGGCCGAGCCGTTGCGCTGCTTGGCGAGACCCCGCCCGTAAAGCGAGGAGGTCAGCCGCGGATTGATCTTCAGCGCGGCATCGAAATCGGCGATGGCGTTCTTCACCGCGCCCGATTTGAGATTGACCAGGCCACGGCTGTCCAGCGCGTCGACGAAATTCGGACGCAGCCGCAAGGCCTCGTTGCAATCCTTCAGCGCGCCCTGGAGGTCACCGATCACGGTGCGGGTCCAGCAACGGTTGTTCAGCGCCTCGACGTCCTTGCCGTTGATCCGCAGGGTGTCGTCGAAATCCTTGATGGCGAGGCCATAGGCGCCCTTGCTGGCATAGACCTGGCCGCGCCGGTAAAGCGCGTTCACGTCATCCGGGTTGGCGGCGATCTTGGCGGTGAGACTCTTGATCGTGGGGTCGTCGGCCAGAATCGCCTGGCTCGGACCGCTGTCGATGCTGGTGCTGGGAGACGGGGACGGCGCGATATCGGCCGGCTTCGCCGGCGGCAGCGGCGGGGGAATGGCGGCGTCGACCTGTGGTTTCGACGTGGGGGTCGGAACAGGAACGGGCGTCGGTGTCGGTGCGACCGCCACCTCGACCGGAGGCTTCGGCGGTGCCGTCGGCGTCGGCGCGGGCGTCGGGGTGGTGGCGGCCACCGGCGGACGCGGGATCGGCGGCGGAGGCGTCGGTGTGCCCGGCTTTGCGCCGGGAATGAAGGAGAAGTCTTCGGCCAGCGAGGACGAAATCCACGGCACCTGCTCGTTCCGCGAGGCGCGGGTGACGCCCATCTTGGTGCGGTTGAGGGTTTCCTCCGCCATCAGGTCGGGGACGCGGATCTCCTTCAGAAGCTCCTGAACGAACAGGCTGTGGTCACGGCCGGCATCCGAGGTCACCGAGCTCAGCGCTGCCGAATACATCACCAGCGTGCCGTTCGGTGCGATCACCGGGGCAAGGCCCGCGGAGAAGCTGCGGAACCGGCGCTCGAACGGGTTGCGCCTGGAGGCGTCGATCAGCGCGATCTTGACGCCGGCGCCCCTTGTATTGATCTCGCCCAGCACCGTCTCGATGCTGAAACCGTCGCGGCGCACGTCGGACTCGGTCCAGATCTGGGCGTCGACCGGGATCAGATAGCTCTGCCGTGCCGACTGGATGCCGAAACCGCTGTAAAACACCAGCGCGACCGAGCCCGGTTTGATCTTGCTGTAAAGCCGTTCGAAGGCGCGGCGCATGCCGTCGCCGGTCAGATTTTCGCCGACCTCGACCGCAAAACCGTCATGCTTGAGCTCGTCGGCGACGTCGCGCGCGTCGTTGATCGGCTCCTTCAACGGGGCGTCCGCGTCCGGATATTTGGCATTGCCGATGCCCAGCGCAAAGCGGTCCCCGGCGGCAAGAGATGGAGCGCTCGGAACGAGCGAAAACACCAGCGGCAAAAGCAAAAGGAAGCGAATCTTCATACGAGCGCGGTCCAGCCATGAAGGCGCCGTTCCAGCTTGCGCCGCGGCGACCTTAACTTACGCAATTTGCATTATCAAACCGGGGCATTGGGGCGTCAACTGCTTGGAGACACGACAAAATCGCGACAATTGACCGCGACGCCGCGGCAAAGGGTGGGGAATAATTCGGCTGTCACGATTTCGCACGTTGGTAGCTTGGCCTCGGCTTCAGGCACCTCTTAGCGCGACCGCAGCGCGAAAAATGTGATTGGTCTCACATTGTGAGAGCGGATGACCGGCGGTGTTTGACGTTTGCCTCCGGCAATGGCTTGTTGCGCTGGCGATCCCCCTTCAGAAAAAAATGTAACCAGGGGACGCTTCAAGGGAAACTCCATGGGAAACGTCTACGAGGTCTAGGCGCTCCGCTATGCGAGGTTGTCGCCGCGCACCCCCAACATGAATTTTCTGGCGCCCGATCCGCATGAGACCGCGGCGCAGGATCTCGACTATTTCGTCTGGCTGATCCGCGGCAATGGCCGCGAAATCCTGGTCGACACCGGATTCAACGCCGAGGAGGCGAGCGCGCGGGCGCGCAAGCTGACGCTCAATCCGGTCGATGCGCTGGAGCGCTTTGGCGTCGCCGCATCAGGCATTCGCGACGTCATCGTGACGCATCTGCATTACGACCACGCCGGCAATCTCGACCGCTTTCCAAGCGCGCGCTTCCATCTCCAGGAGCGCGAGATGGCCTACGCGACCGGCCGCTGCATGTGCAACGGACTGTTGCGACATCCGTTCTCGGTCGAGCACGTCACGCAGATGGTGCGCCATGTCTATGGCGAGCGCGTCAATTTCTATTCCGGCGACGGCGAGATTGCCCCGGGCGTGACGGTGCATCGGGTCGGCGGCCATTCCGATGGGCTGCAGGTGGTACGGGTGGAAACCGCGCGAGGCCCCGTGGTGCTGGCCTCGGATGCCGCGCACTATTACGCCAATCTGCAGCGCCGGAGCCCGTTCCCGATCGTCTACAATGTCGGCGACATGGCGGTGGGCTGGGAGACGATCGAACGTCTCGCCGGCCATCCCGATCGCTTCATCCCCGGACATGATCCGCTGGTGACCGAGATCTATCCGCGCGCCAGCGACAAGGCAGATGTCTGGTCGCTGCACCTGCCGCCGACGAAATCGTTTGTGAAGTAACGGAGTGAGGCTAGTACGCCTGCTTGGCGTCGGCCTCTTCGCTGGTCTGAATCAAATCGAGGCTCTGCTCGATCTTGCCGAGCAGAGCTGACAATTGCTTGCGCTCCTGCGTGTTGAGGCAATTGAGAATCTCGTCTTCCCGCCGCAGCAATTGCGGGAACAGTTCCTCGTAGAGCGCGCGGCCCTTCCTGGTCAGGCGCAGGCGGAATTCGCGACGGTCGGCTTCGTTCTCGACCCGCTCGATGAGGTCCTCGTGAAGCAGGGCCGTCACCGCGCGGCTGATGGTCGACTTGTGCGTGCGGGTGCATTGCGAGATGAATTGCGCGCTGCAGGCATCGTTGCGAAAGCCGAGCGTGGCAAGCACGCGCCACGCCGGAATATCGAGGCCGTGGCGTTCCTGATACTCGGTCGAGAGCGCGGCGCTCACCTCGGCAGCGAGGCGGTTGAGCCGGAACGGCACGAATTTGAAGAGATCGAGCCGCGGCTTCGCCTTCGACGAGGCCTCGTCGGTCTCCTTCACCTTGAGCGCGGTGTCGCTCGCTGTCCTTGCCAAAGAGCCGCTCCGAATTCCTGTTGACGGGTCGTGGCTGCAGGTCCAAGATAGTTGCACGTGAGACTATCTAGCAGATCAGTCACCTCCTGACCAGAGCCGAGGTTGAGCGCATGGCGCAGGCCAAAACCCAGTTCGGCTATCGCCGTCAGCCAGACCAGGATCGCCCGGGCCAAGACCCGGCCGAGCACGCGGTCGTGGTGGTCGGCGCCGGGCCGGTCGGGCTGTCGCTCGCGATCGATCTCGCCCAGCGCGGCCAGCGCGTGGTGCTGCTCGACGATGCCGATCGTATCGGCGAAGGCTCGCGTGCGATCTGCTTCTCGAAGCGTTCGCTGGAATATTGGGACCGGCTCGGCGTCGCCGACCGCATGGTGGCGAAGGGCGTGGTGTGGAGCGTCGGCCGCATCTTTCACGGCGAGTCACAGCTCTACCAGTTCAACCTCTTGCCTGAAGATGGCCACAAGCGGCCAGCCTTCATCAACCTCCAGCAATATTATGCCGAGTCCTATCTGGTCGATCGCGTGCAGAATCTACCTGACATCGATCTGCGCTGGAGCAACAAGGTCAGCGCGCTGGAGCAGCGCAACGATTCCGTCGTGCTGACCATCGACACGCCCGAGGGCGCCTATCGGCTGCAGGCGCAATATGTGATCGCCTGCGACGGCGCGCGCTCTACGCTGCGGCAGATGGTTGGCGCCGAATTCTCCGGACAGGTGTTCGAAGACCAGTTCCTGATCGCCGACGTCAAGATGACGGCGGAATTCCCGACCGAGCGCTGGTTCTGGTTCGATCCGCCATTTCATGCTGGACGCTCGGCGCTGCTGCACCGCCAGCCCGACGACGTCTGGCGCATCGATCTGCAGCTCAGCCGTGACGCCGATCCGGTTCACGAGAAGAAGCCTGAGAATGTGCGGCCGCGGATCGCGCGCATGCTCGGGCACGACAAGTTCGATTTCGAATGGATCTCGCTCTACAAATTCCAGTGCCGGCGGATGGATCGCTTCGTCCATGGCCGCGTGGTCTTCGCCGGCGATTCCGCGCATCAGGTGTCGCCGTTTGGCGCGCGAGGTGCGAATTCGGGGTTGGAGGACGCGGAGAACCTGGCCTGGAAGCTCGATCGCGTGCTGCGCGGAACGTCGCCGGCGAGCCTGATCGAGAGCTATCACGCCGAGCGAAGCCTTGCCGCGGACGAGAACATTCGCGAGTCGACCCGCTCGACCGATTTCATGGCGCCCAACTCGAACCAGGAGGCGCGGCTGCGCAAGGCGGTGCTGTCGCTTGCGAAGGAGACCGAGTTCGGCAAGCGCATGGTCAATGGCGGCCGGCTCTCGGTGCCCTGCAGCTACGACTCGCCGCTGTCATCATCGGATGCTGACTCCTGGAATGGCGGGCCGCGCCCGGGTTGTTCCATGCTGGATGCGCCGGTGGCGATACGTGGCGGTGACGCCTATCTGACGGACGCGTTCCGTGATGGCGGAACGGACTTTGCGGTGCTCGGGTTTGGCAATGGCGCGCCGATTGATCTGCCCGCCGGCGTGAAGGACATCCGTATTGGGGGCGAGGGTGGTTTGACCGACCCTCAGGGCTTGGTGGCAAAGCGTTACGACGCAGAGCCGGGCACGGCCTATCTGTTGCGTCCTGATGGCTATGTCGCCGCGCGCTTCCGTCACCCGACGCGCGAAGTCATCGCGGCGGCGCTGTCGCGCGCACAAGGTCTGAACTGAGGGATTTGCGCATGGCCCTGTCCACCAGCTCGAATTTCGCACGGCCCGATGATGCCTTCCGCGCCGTTGTCGAGGCGCATCGCGGTCTGACCGACGCGCAGAGCGCCGATCTCGACGCGGCGCTGGTCCTGATCCTCGCCAACCACATCGGCGATATCGACGTGCTGCGCGAGGCGATCGTGCTGGCACGGCGCCGCACGATCGACGGCCAACAGCAACAACAGCAACAACAGCAGCAACAGCAATAACCTCGTGACTCAAGGAATGAATTGATGGCGAAGAACTTCGCATCCACCGGCGATCTCGCGGAAAAGAAGATCACCTTCTCCGAGATCGGCACCGATCTCTATGCCTTCACCGCCGAGGGCGATCCCAACACCGCGATCATTGTCGGCGACGATGGCTGCCTCGTGTTCGACGCGCAGTCGACGCCAGCGATGGCCAACAAGGTGATCGAGCGGGTGAAGACGGTTACCGACAAGCCGATCAAATATGTCGTGCTGTCGCACTATCACGCGGTGCGCGTGCTCGGCGCTTCCGCCTACAAGGCGCAGGGCATCGTCGCCTCGCAGGAGACCTATCGCCTGATCGAGGAGCGCGGCCAGCAGGACTGGGATTCCGAGTATGGCCGCTTCCCGCGTCTGTTCCAGGATGCCGCGAGCATTCCCGGCCTGACCTGGCCGACGCTGACTTTCGAAGGCGAAATGTCGATCTATCTCGGCAAGCGCGAGGTGCGGCTGATGCAGCTTGGCGCCGGTCATACCTCCGGCGACATCGTCGCCTGGGTGCCGGATGCCGAGGTCATGTTCTCCGGCGACCTCATCGAATATCACTCGGCCTGCTATTGCGGTGACGCGCATCTGCGCGAATGGCCGCTGACGCTCAACGAGATCCGCAACTTCAACCCCAAGGCGATTGCGCCGGGCCGCGGCGATGCGTTGAAGGGCCTCGCGACGGGGCGCGAAGCCATCGCCATGACACGCGACTTCGTCTCGTCGCTCTATGGCGCTGCTGAAGTCTCGGTCGCCAAGGGGCGCACGCTGAAGGAGACGATGGCGGCGACGCGCGAGGTGATGGATCCAAAATTCCACAGCTTTGCCATCTACGAGCACTGCCTGCCCTTCAATGTCTCGCGCGCGTTCGACGAGGCCTCGGGCATCGACGATCCCGTGATCTGGACCGACAAGCGCGACCAGGAGATGTGGGCCGCCCTGCAAGGAGGAGGATAGACATGAACATCAACACCTCGCCCGATCAGATCGTCCGAAGCTCGGCCCAGGTCACGCCGGGCTACATGTCCGGCTTCGGCAACAGTTTTGAAACCGAAGCGCTGCCGGGCGCGCTGCCGATCGGACGCAACTCGCCGCAGCGCTGCGCCTATGGTCTCTATGCCGAGCAGCTCTCGGGCTCGCCCTTCACCGCGCCGCGCGGCACCAACGAGCGCTCCTGGCTCTATCGCATCCGGCCCTCGGTGAAGCATTCCGGACGTTTCGAAAAGGCTGATGGCGGGCTGTGGCGCTCGGCGCCATGCCATGAATATGATCTCCCCATCGCGCAACTGCGCTGGGACCCCGCGCCGATTCCGAAGGAGGATACGACCTTCCTGCAGGGCGTGCAGACCATGACGACGGCGGGTGACGTCAACACCCAGGCCGGCATGGCCGCGCATGTCTACCTCATCACGAAATCGATGGTCGATCAGCACTTCTACAATGCCGACGGCGAGCTGATGTTCGTGCTGCAACAGGGGGCTTTGCGCATCGTCACCGAGTTCGGGCGGATCGACGCCGAGCCCGGCGAGATCGTGGTGATCCCGCGCGGCGTGAAGTTTCGCGTCGAGATCACCAATGGACCTGCGCGCGGCTATCTCTGCGAAAATTATGGCGGCGCCTTCACGCTGCCAGAGCGTGGGCCGATCGGGGCCAATTGTCTCGCGAACGCGCGCGACTTCCTGACGCCCGTCGCGAGCTACGAAGACAAGGACACGCCGACCGATCTGTTCGTGAAATGGGGCGGCTCGCTGTTCAAGACGACACTGCCGCATTCGCCGATCGACGTCGTCGCCTGGCACGGCAATTATGCGCCCTACAAGTACGATCTGCGCACCTTCTCGCCGGTCGGCGCGATCGGCTTCGACCATCCCGATCCTTCGATCTTCACGGTGCTGACTTCGCCGTCGGAGACCGCGGGTACGGCGAACATCGATTTCGTGATCTTCCCCGAGCGCTGGATGGTGGCCGACAACACCTTCCGGCCGCCCTGGTATCACATGAACATCATGAGCGAGTTCATGGGCCTGATCTACGGCGTCTACGACGCCAAGCCGCAGGGCTTCGTGCCGGGCGGCATCAGCCTGCACAATTGCATGCTGCCGCACGGTCCTGACCGCGACGCCTTCGAGCACGCCAGCAATGGCGAGCTGAAGCCCGTGAAGCTGACCGGCACCATGGCCTTCATGTTCGAGACCCGCTACCCGCAGCGCGTCACCGCCCACGCCGCGAACGCCGCGACGTTGCAGGATGATTACGCGGATTGCTGGAAGGGGCTCGAGAAGCGGTTCGATCCGAATAGGCCGTAGTTTTCTTCCCCTCTCCCCTTGTGGGAGAGGGTGGCTCGCCGCGCAGCGGCGAGGCGGGTGAGGGGTCTGCTTCCACGAGCGAGCCTCTCTCAGCCGGACACGCGGATAGAACCCCTCATCCGGCGCTTCGCGCCACCTTCTCCCACAAGGGGAGAAGGGAAAAAGAAACGAGCCAGAAGTGACAACCCATCCCAACGACCCCACCCTCCGCTCCTTCATCGACGTCTCCGAAAACTCCGACTTCCCGATCCAGAACCTGCCCTATGGCGTGTTCTCGACGGCGGCCAATCCGACGCCGCGCGTCGGTGTCGCGATCGGGGATTTTGTGCTCGACCTCTGGGAGCTCGAGCAGGACTCGCGGCTCGATGTCGGTCCGCTCGGCGTGTTCTCCGGACCCTCGCTCAATCCGTTCATGACGCTGGGACCAAAGGTCTGGGCGAAGACGCGGGCGAGGATCAGCGAGTTGCTGCGCCACAACCATTCGGAGCTGCGTGACAATGAGGAGCTGCGCAAGCAAGCCTTGGTGCCGCTGCGCGATGTGCGCCTGCAGATGCCGTTCGCGGTGTCGGGCTATACCGATTTCTACTCGTCGAAGGAGCACGCCACCAATGTCGGCGTGATGTTCCGCGGCAAGGACAACGCGCTGCAGCCGAATTGGCTTTACATGCCGATCGCCTATAACGGCCGCGCTTCCACGGTCGTCGTCTCTGGCACCAAGGTGAAGCGGCCGCGCGGGCAGCTCAAGCCGCCGAGCGTGGAGGTGCCGAGCTTCGGGCCGTGCAAGCGGCTCGATTTCGAGCTGGAGATGGGCGTAGTGGTCGGCCAGTCCTCGCCGATGGGCGGCTCGCTGACCGAGCAACAGGCCGAGGACATGATCTTCGGCTTCGTGCTGCTCAACGACTGGAGCGCGCGCGACATCCAGCAATGGGAATATGTGCCGCT
>JAEWBW010000648.1 GCA_023390955.1 Pseudomonadota bacterium | reverse complement strand
CGGCGATGACTTCGCCCTGGGAGGGCTTTTCCTTGGCAGTGTCGGGAATGATGATGCCGCCAGCGGTCTTCTCTTCGGCGTCGATGCGCTTGACCACGACGCGGTCGTGAAGCGGACGGAATTTCATGCAGCTCTCCTAAGCAGTTGCACAAGTTGGAGATTTTTGTGTGTTAGCAATCGTCGCCCGCGAGTGCTAGCGCGGACGTTGCTGAAATAGGACAGGAATTTTGCGGGGGCAAGGGCTTCTAGCAGAAAAATCGCCCTCAGATAGGGCGGGAAGCCGGATTCTCTTTACCATCGTTAACCGCGCTTGGTCACCGTATTAGCACGGAGCCCGGTCTGCTGCTAACGCATTGAATTTCAACAGCTTGTTAAACTTTTGGGCTTGAGATGGATTGTCAGTTTGCGTCACATTTCTCTCATGTGAGCGCATCTCCACCGGGTGGCTCGTAAGCAGCGTACCGGATCAGGCCACCCCCAGAATGCGCTCCTGCAAAGGAGGTTGGCATGGGCTTGCGGGCAGGCGGCGTTTCCGAGGATTTCCGGAAACAGCTGTTGGGGTACGGGCTGACGACGGCGCAGATCCTCTATCGGATGCCGGATCATCCCTCGCTGCTGCAGACTTACGTCTGGCAGAACTACGACATGTTCCCGAAATTCCCGGCGCTGAGCGATTTCCTCGCCTTCTGGCAGCAGAAGCTCGACGGCCCGCTGCATTCGGTGACGGTGGCGCACTCCAAGCTGATCAAGCCCGCCGAACTCCGCGCCGTCGACGGCGTGTTCCGGCTGCATTGAGATTGCGCGCGCAGGATGGGTAGCGCGTAGCGAAACCCATCGCAGGCGCTTGGCGTGGGATGATGGGTTTCGCAAGGGCTCTACCATCCTGCGGCTTGGCATTTCTGTGCTAGCCTCTCCCTGGAACAACAGGGAGGCGACCGATGGCCAAGAAAACGAAAACAAAATCGCGCAGCGCATCGCAGGCAGCAGTGCGCAAGCGCAGCGCGGCCAAGCCCGCAGCCAAGCCCGCTGCCAAGGCTGCTTCGCGATCATCGGCGCGCAAGGCGGTGAAGGCCAAGGCGCGCACGGCGCCTGCCAAAACTGCGAAGAAGCCCGCGCGTCCAAAGCAGCGCATCGCCGTCAGCCATCATCGCGAGGAAGACTTCAAGGCCGACGGCCTGCGCACCTACGCAAAATATCGCGACCTCGGCATCGCCGATGCCACGCACGGCCTCGCGCAGGCGCACGTGATCCGGCTGCAGGGACCCTGCAATCCGGACGAGGTCTCGAAGCTGCACTTCCACGCCGTCGACTTCCAGATGGTCTATGTGCTCAAGGGTTGGGTGAAGACCTACATGGACGGCCAGGGCGAGACCCTGATGAAGGAAGGCAGCGCCTGGACCCAGCCGCCGAAGATCAAGCACATGATCCTGGATTACTCCGATGACGTCGAGCTGCTGGAGGTGATCTTGCCGGCGGAGTTCAAGACGGTGGAGTTGACGGCGTAAGGCCTCGCGCCCTCGTCATTGCGAGGAGCGCTTGCGACGAAGCAATCCAGACTGTCACTGCAGATGCGCTTCTGGATTGCTTCGCTGCGCTCGCAATGACGGCGCAGGGGCTGCGGCTGCGCAGGCGATCGCTAAAATGCACGCGATCCGCGAAACCGGGCCGTTACTCATTGGACGGTTTCAGTAGCCCGCAGCGCTCGCGGTAACCAGTCGAAAATACCTCTCGCGTCAACTCAAGGCTGTGAACATGCAGGACATGCTTTCATGGCGACGAGCACTTTTGGCCGACGCGGCGTCGTAGCGCCACCTCCGAGGAGATCGTTTCAAGCCGCGTCGGTTCAACCCGTCGCCGCGCCGATCGTGCCTCGGCCCTTGTCCGAAGAGGACGTGCTTGTTGGCGACAACAAGCTTCTCGCCGATATTCCTTTCCTCACTCTTGGCGCGATTTTCGGTTTGCTGCTGATCTTCGCCCTGCAGCGCAGCGTGGCCTTCGATATTGCCCGGGACGGTTCGCTCGATGTCCGCTCGCTGATCGCCCAGGGCGCGTCCGGCTACGACCTCGTCGTCGGACGGGGAGAGTGGTGGCGGATCGGCCTTGCGCCCCTTCTGCACGGCAGCCACTGGCATCTCATCGGCAACTGCGTCGCGCTGTTCATCGTCGGCGTCAGGCTGGAAGGCCTGATCGGTCGTGGCTGGTTTTCGCTGATCTTCGTCGCCAGTGCATTGGCCGGGGAGGCCGGCTCGCTGCTGGGCAATGGCTCCGGCACGGTGGGCGTTGGCGCGTCCGGCGCGATTACCGGGCTCATTGCCGCGCTGTTCATCGCAAGCTTTGATCCCGAAGCGGACGCCGATCAAACGATATCGAGGCTGAAGACGTCGCTGTTCTTCGGTGTGCCCGCACTGCTGCCGCTTGCCTTTGGCGCCTCGGGCAACGTCAATTATTACGCCCATGCAGGTGGCGCTGTGGCCGGAGCCGCGCTTGCCATGATGCCGTGGCTTGCCTTCTGGTCCTATGACAGCCTGCCGCGGAGCGCCGGTGCGACGTTACTCGCTGGAATCGTTGGGTCTCTCGTCTGCACCGGCTTCGCCGTCGCTCATTATTCGTCTTACATGGCCGATACCGCGCAGTATATGCGCGCCTCGGAGGCGCCGACGAATGCCGGCGACATGGGGAAGCGGTCGCTCGATCTCGTCAATCGCTATCCGAAGGACGCGCGGGCCCATTTGTTCCGTGCGATCTCCCTCGTGGAAAAGGGAAGCTTCAATGCCGCCGAGGCGGAAGCGCGAACCGCCATGTCGCTCGCCGCTTCGGATGTGGCGGGCGGGCCGGTGCGCTCCGGGGCGCAGGGCCTGATGGCGGTGTTGCTGCAGGCGCAGGGCCGGATCAGCGAGGCGAAAGCCATGGCGGTCGAGCCGTGCCATGCCAAGATGGGTGACGTGCGTCGCATCTTGCAGAAGCAGAAATTGTGCGGCTGACCGGAATGGCGGGCGGAATGAGCTAACTCAGCACCCCCACCACCGCGCCCATCAGGCAGGTCGTCAGCGTCCCCGACACGATCGACTTCAGCCCGAGCGCGTTGATCTCCGCACGCCGCTCCGGCGCCATGACGCCGAGACCGCCGATCATGATGCCGAGGCTGGCGAAATTGGCGAAGCCGCACATCGCATAGAGCATGATCAGGCGCGAGCGCGGATCGAGCGCATCGGGGCCGAGCTTCGCGAATTCGACATAGGCGATCAGTTCGTTGAGCACGGTCTTGGTGCCCATCAGGCTCCCGCCCGTGACGGCCTGGTCCCAGGGCAGCCCCATCAGCCAGCACACCGGCGCCATTATCAGCCCCAGGATGCGCTGGAGCGAGATGGCCGCGCCGCCGATATCAGGCAGCAGCCCGAGCACGGCGTTGACGAGATAGACCAGCGCCGTCAGCACCAGCAGCATGGCCACGATGTTCAGCAGCAGCTCGAGACCGGCGGTGGTGCCCTTGACGATCGCATCCATCGTCCCGGAAACCTCCGTCTCCGGATCCTCCAGCGTGCCGCCGGTGCGCTTGTCTGACGTCTCCGGCACCATGATCAGGCTGACCAGGATCGCGGCCGGCGCGCCCAGCACCGAGGCGATGACGAAGTGCGCGGCCGCATCGGGAATGAGCGGCGCCAGCAATGTCGCATAGAGCACCAGCACGGTGCCGGCGATGCCGGCCATGCCGCCGGTCATCACCAGGAACAATTCGCTGCGCGTCATCTGCGCCAGATAAGGCCGCACAAACAGCGGCGCCTCGACCATGCCGAGGAAGATGTTGGCGGCGGTCGACAGCCCCACCGCGCCGCCGACCCCTAGCGTGCGTTCGAGCAGCCACGCCATGCCGCGCACGATCGGCGGCAGCACCCGCCAGTAGAACAGCAGCGTCGTCAGCACGCTCATGACGAGCACGATCGGCAGCGCCTGGAAGGCGAGGATGAAATCCGCGCCCGGCACCTTCAGCTCGAAGGGCAGGGGGCCGCCGCCGACATAGCCGAACACGAAGGACGAGCCGGCGCGCGAGGCCGCCGCGATCGCGCCGACGGCATCGTTGATGGCGCCAAAGGCATGCGCGACGACCGGCAGCTTGAGCAGGATCACGGCGGTCGCGAAGGTGGCGAAAAGACCGATTGCCGCCTGCCGCAGCGACACCGCGCGGCGGTTGTCCGCCAGCGCGTAGGCGATCAACAGCAATGCGAAAATGCCGAGTGCCGATTGCAGTCGCAGCATGATGTCCCCAAACCCCCAATGATTATGGCAGTGCGTGCGTTGCAAAGGCAATGCCGCCGCTGCCGCGCTGTTGACAAGCAGGTCCGCCTCGGCCACGCGAAGGGCATGTCAGACAATGCGCAGGCGACAGGGGCCACCAAAGCGGGCGCCGATCGGCCGCCGATATCAGCAAATCCGCCGGTCAGCGCGGGCGCACTGCTGTCCCACCGCGCGTTCCTGTTCTTCCTGCTCTCGCGCAGCCTGTCGCGCTTCTCCAGCCAGATCGCCGCGGTCGCGATCGGCTGGCAGATCTACGATCTCACCGGCTCGGCCTTCGATCTCGGCATGGTCGGCCTGGTCCAGTTCCTGCCCACCGCGCTGCTGGTGTTCGTCGCCGGCCACGCCGCCGACCGCTACGAGCGCAAGCGCGTGGTGCAGCTCTGCCAGCTCGTCGAAGCCGCGACCGCGCTCTACCTCGCGGTGCTCACCTATCTCGGCCTCGTCAACGAGGTGCAGATCTTGATCGCGACCTTCGTGCTCGGCATTGCCGGCGCGTTCGAGAGCCCGACCACCGCGGCGCTGCTGCCGTTGATCGCTCCACAGGGCTCGCTGCAGCGGGCCACCGCGGTCTCCAGCGGCGCCGCGCAGGTCGCCACCATCACCGGGCCCGCGCTCGGCGGCTTTGCCTATGCGATCTCGCCGCCGCTCGCTTATGCATTGATGGTGCTGTTCTGGATCCTCGGGATGATCCTGACCGGCTTCATCCGCCCGCGACCGCAGGCGATGGCCACGGATGATCCGGATTCGGACAATATCTATGCCGGCGTCCGCTTCATCCGCAGCAATCCGGCGATCCTCGGCACCATCTCGCTCGACCTGTTCGCGGTGCTGTTCGGCGGCGTCGTGGCGCTGCTGCCGATCTATGCCCGCGACATCCTGCAGACCGGCCCGATGGGCCTCGGCATTTTACGCGCGGCGCCGGCGGTGGGGGCGCTGCTGATGACGATGGTGCTGGCGCGCCACGCGATCATGCATCGCGTGGGCCTGCGCATGTTTCAGTCCGTGATCGTGTTCGGCATCGCCACCATCGTGTTCGCGCTGTCGGAATGGATGTGGCTGTCGGTGCTGTCGCTCGCGGTGCTCGGTGCGGCCGACACGATCAGCGTCGTGATCCGCTTCTCGCTGGTGCAGCTCGCGACCCCCGACGCCATGCGCGGGCGGGTCGGCGCGGTGAATTTCCTCTTCATCAACGCTTCCAACCAGCTCGGCCAGTTCGAGAGCGGACTCACGGCCGCATTGTTCGGCGCGATGCCGGCCGCCGTGCTCGGCGGCGTCTGCACCGTTGCGATTGCGCTGCTCTGGATGAAGCTGTTTCCGAGCCTGCGCGAGGTCGACCGGCTGGAGTAGGAGGCGGTCTCTCCGTCGTCATTGCGAGGAGCGTAGCGACGAAGCAATCCAGGTTGTTTCCGCGGAGGGATTCTGGATTGCTTCGCTTCGCTCGCAATGACGGTTGGGGGGAGGCGAGGCCTCAGCCCCGCCCCACGAACGGCATCTTGCTCGCCATGACCGTCATGGTCAGCACGTTGGCGTCGAGCGGCAGGCCGGCCATGTAGGCAACGGCATCGCCGACCGCCTTCGCGTCCATGCGCGGCTCGTGCTTGGTGGTGCCATCCGGCTGCAGCACGCCGGGGCCGTTGACCATGCGGTCGGTCATCGGGGTCGCGGCGTTGCCGATGTCGACCTGGCCGACTGCGATGTCATACATGCGGCCGTCGAGATTGCTCGCCTTGGTCAGACCCGTGATGGCGTGCTTGGTCGAGGTGTAGGCCGCCGAGAACGGACGCGGCGCATGTGCCGAGATCGAGCCATTGTTGATGATGCGGCCGCCGCGCGGGCTCTGGTCCTTCATGATGCGGAAGGCGTGCTGGGTGCACAGGAACGGGCCGGTGAGATTGGTGTTCACCACGGCCTGCCACTGCTCGAGGCTGAGATCCTCGAAATTCACCGCGGGCGCGCCCATGCCGGCATTGTTGAACAGCACATCCAGCCGGCCATAGGTGGACTTCACCTTGTCGAACAGCGCCGCGATCGAGTCCGGCTTGGTCATGTCGGCGGTGACGCACAGGCTCTTGCCCGCGGGGCCGAGCTTTGCGGTCTCCTCGAGCATGTCGAGCCGGCGCCCGACCAGCACCACGGTGAAGCCGATGTTCATCAGCGCCAGCGACGCCGCCCGTCCGACACCGGTGCCGGCGCCGGTCACCACTGCGATCTTCTTCGCTTCACTCATCGTTTCCTGCCTTTTCTCTTGTGTCAGGTTTTGGATTCTTTTTCGTTCTTGTAGGGCGGCCGCGGAATGTTCTGGTGCGCGGCGCGCAACGCCGCGGACCAGCGCGAACGCAGATCGTGGAAATAGGGCTCACCCGCCTCGATGCGGTGGTTGAGGTCGGCTTCGCAGGCATCGGCCCGCACCAGCAGCACGTCGATCGGAAGCCCGACGCCGAGATTGGAGCGCATGGTCGAATCCATCGAGATCAGCCCGGTCTTCAGCGCCTCGTACAGCTCGACGTCATAATGCATGGCGCGGTCGAGCACCGGCTTGCCGTATTTGTGCTCGCCGATCTGCAAATAGGGCGTGTCGGTGGTGCACTCGATGAAATTGCCGGCGGTGTAGACCATGAACAGGCGCATCCGCGAGC
>JAEWBW010000569.1 GCA_023390955.1 Pseudomonadota bacterium | reverse complement strand
TTCGGCGACCTCGTGAAGGACGGTTTCGAGCTGGAACATGTCGGCGAGCATCCCGTGCGCGGTTTCAGCGAGCCCGTCGAGCTGTTCGCCTATCACGGGTGAGCGAGGGATAGAGGTGGGCTCCCTCTCCCGCCTGCGGAGGGGGTTAAAGGGAGCCTGCGGCTTAAGGCGCCGTTCAGCCATCAGCCGTTAATGTGCGAAACCGGGCTGTCATCCGGGCGTTGTTCATCCGGGGCCCGACGGCGCACCGGGCCATATTGGCCCCAGGGACTCTTTCTCAGGCCTGGGCGGTCGTATATGAAGAGTGCGCCAGCGAACGTGTCGAGATTCCCCAAGGCTTAAGGCAAGCGTTAGGGCAGGAATTGGAGCGGCTGTGAATTTATCCGGACATCGCAATCGGACATCCGATCGACATATTCGCGGACAGAATTTTCAAGGTCAGAATCTTCAAGGGCAGCACATGAACGACCGATCGGCGCACCGCCATGTGCGGCGGCAGCTTGGCTGCGGCGTTCTGACGCTGACCGCCCTGGCTGCACTGGCGCTCGCCACGCCTGCCTCCGCAAAGCAAGCCAAGCAGACCGCCGAGGCCGTCGCGCAGCGTCCCGCCGGCGAGCCGATCATGGCGATCGTGTCGATCAAGTCGCAGCAGGTCACCCTGTACGATTCGGAAGGGTGGATCCTGCGCGCGCCGGTCTCGACCGGCACCACCGGCCGCGAGACCCCGGCCGGCGTCTTCGCCGTGATCGAGAAGGACAAGGACCACCGCTCGACCATGTATGACGATGCGGCGATGCCGAACATGCAGCGCATCACTTGGAACGGCATCGCGCTGCACGGCGGACCGCTGCCCGGCTATGCCGCCTCGCATGGCTGCGTGCGCATGCCCTTTCCGTTCGCCGAAGGCCTGTTCGACAAGACCCGCATCGGCATGCGCGTGATCATCTCGCCGGAGGACGCCGCTCCGGTCGAGTTCTCCCATCCGTCGCTGTTCCAGCCCAAGACCGAGGCCCTCGCGGCCGCGCCGGGCCGCATCGATGTGCTGGCCCGCGAGGCCGAGGACGCCGCGCGGGTCGCCGCCGAGGCGAAGAAGGTCGCGACCGCTGCGGCGAAGGAGGCGACTGCGCTGCCCGCGACGCTGCGCAAGCTCGAGCAGCAGAAGGCCCGCACGGCGGCCGATCTCGCCTTTGCCGAGAAGCAGATCGCCGGCGCCAAGACCGATCAGGCGCGCGCCAAGGCCGAGGAGCTGAAGCAGAAGGTCGCGCCCAAGGCCGAGGCGGCGGCGCTCCAGTTCGACACCGCGAAGGCGGAGGCGCAGTCGAAGCGCGACGCCGTCGGCATCGCCAAGACCGCGGCCAAGGAGGCCGAGGCGAAGAAGGTTGCGACCGCCCGGTCCGCGCTCGATGCCAAGCTCGCGCTCGAGCCGGTGTCCGTCTACATCAGCCGCTCGACGCAGAAGCTCTATGTCCGCCGCAACACCCACAAGCCCGCGCCGGACGGCGGCGGCGAGGTGTTCGACACCAGCATCGAGGTTCCCGTCAGCATCCGCAATCCGGACCTGCCGCTCGGCACGCACATCTTCACGGCGATGGCGAATGCGGGCAGCGGCCTGCGTTGGAGCGCCGTCACCATCGAGAAGGGCGACGACGCCAAAAATGCGCTCGACCGCATCACCATCCCGCAGGAGGTGATCGACCGTATCGGCCCGACCGCGCTGCCGCGCTCCTCGATCGTCATCTCCGACGAGCCCCTGAGCGCCGAGACCAATTACCGCACGGAGTTCGTCGCGGTGCTGAGCAAGGAGCCGCAGGGCGGCTTCATCACGCGCAAGCCGACGCCGATGGCGGTGGCCGCTGACGATGGCTGGGACAACGGCATGGGCTTCTTCTTCCAGCAGCGCAGCCCCTATCCCCAGCAGCAACCGCAAGTCTACCGCCGCGGCGGTGGGCAGTACTACTATCAGCAGCAGCCGGTGTATCAGCAACGCGGCTTTTGGTAGGATCAGCCACCGGAAGCAGATGGCGCGGGGCACATGGGCAAGCGAGCTGCGGGCGGCCTGACCTCACTGCCGAGCGCGACCGGCGGCATAGCCAGGCTCGCCTGCCACCAGCTGCGCAAAGGCGGAAAGAATCCGAAGCCGGTGATCCTGGAAGCGGGCCTGACGCTCGCCGAGGTCGAAGATCGCACCTGCCGTCTGAAGGCTGAAGCGCAGGTCAAGATCCTTGATCTCGCCGCGGCCGAACTCAATGACGATCATCTCGGCTTCCATCTCGCGCGCGACTACGACCTCGGCGAGATCGGCCTCGTCTACTACGTGATGGCCTCGTCGGAGCGGCTGCTGGATGCGCTTCGCAACGCAGAGCGGTATTGCGCCGTCAACAACGAAGGCGTTCGGCTCAGCGTGTCGGCGAACCGCAGCGCGGTTGCGCTCGGCCTCGAATATCTGAACGTCGATCGCGGCGGCGACCGGCATCACATGGAATTCTGGGTGATGACCCTGGTGCGCGTCGTCCGCGCCATCACTGGCGGCAGGCTCGATCCCAAATTGATCAGGCTGCGGCATCGCGGCCCGCAGATGCCGGCGGACGTTCGCGCTCAGCTCCGCTGCGAGATCAAATATGCGGCCGATCGCGACGAAATTTCGTTCGCTGCGGAGCATGGCACGCTGCCGGTCGTTGGGGCAGATGCGTATCTGAACAAGCTCCTGGTCGATTACGCCAACGAGGCGCTCGGGCGGCGCGTCCTCCGTAACAGCGTGCGGTCCGAGGTGGAGGGCCAGATCGCCCAGCTGCTTCCGAACGGCAAGGCCAATGTGGCGGAGGTCGCCCGCCGTCTCGGCATGAGCCGGCGCACGCTGGCGCGCGCGCTCGCCGATGAGGAGACGAGCTTCACGCTGGTTCTGCGCGATCTCCGGCAGGCGCTCGCCGAGCGCTATCTGCGCGAGAAGCATCTGCCGGTCTCGGAGATCGCCTGGCTTCTCGGCTATCGCGAGGTCTCGTCCTTCAGCCACGCCTTCGTCGGCTGGACCCAGCAGACTCCCAGGGAATTCCGTACCGCCGGCGCTGCCGCCTGAGTGGCACCAACTCCCAAGCCGAAGTCTCCAATTCGCAAGAGGCACGCGGCCGAACGGCCTAGGTCATCGCTATTGGCTGACCTCAGCACTCCCCTTGTACTGCCTATGAAATCCCCGTCCGAAAGAAGCCACCCGCGCTGTCCGCGCTGCGGCTCCGAAAATCTTCGACTGATCGTGCGCTACAGCGAACCGCATACGGGCCGCACCGTTCGCCTGTTCAAATGCCAGTGCGGCGAAGACATCAGGGACGAGTAGAGAATTCCTGCTCGATGCGGGCCGCGAAGGACAACAGCCGCGCCTCGCTGTGCGGCGGGCCGACGATCTGCAGCGACACCGGCATGCCAGCCTCGTCGAACCCTGCGGGCACCGCGAGCGCGGGGCAGCCCAGGATCGACCAGACATAGGTGGTCATGATCCAGTCGATATAGCTCTCCGATCGCACGCCTTCGATCTCGACGGGCCACATGATCTCGACCGGAAAGGGCGCGACCTGCGTGGTCGGGCAGATCATGATATCGAACTCCTCGAAGAAGCTCTGCGTCCGCCGATAAAGCGCCGCGCGATGCTCCATCGCCTTCGCGATGCCGGAAGCAGTGAGGCCTTCGCCGTAAGCGATGTCGCCGGCGACCTCCGGCGTGAAGCGCTCGCGCGATTGCGGCCAGAGCCTTCCCCAATTCGCGAGATATGAGAGGCCGCGCAGCGCCCGGATCACGTCCGGGATGCCTGCGAGATCAGGCGTCGCCGCCGTCATCGTGCAGCCGTTGCGCGAGAGAAGATCGATCGCGCCCCGGAATCCGTTGCGGATGTCGGAGGCGACCGGCAGCAGGCCGAGGTCCTCCGAGACCGCGACCCGCGTGGCCCAATCCGGCCGCGCCGCGGCGTCACGGAAGGACGCAGGGCGTTTGCGGGATATGAGATCGGGAGCGTGGAAGCCGGTCATTGCGTCCAGCGTCAAGGCGAGATCGGGAATCGTCCGGGCCATTGGTCCCTCGACGAATACGGTGTCGAAGGGATCGGCGAGCGGCTTGCGCGGCACAAGACCCGGCGTTGGTCGCAGCCCCGCGATGCCGCAGAACGCCGCCGGTGTGCGCAGGCTGCCGCCGACGTCATTGCCATGGCCGAGATAAATCTGATGGGCGGCAAGCGCCGCCGCCGATCCGCCGGACGAGCCGCCCGCGGTCAGCGCCGGAAAGAACGGGTTGCGGGTGGCGCCAAACAATGCGTTCGTCGTGTTGGCGCCGCCGAGTTCGGACAGGTTGCTCTTGCCGACGACGATCGCGCCATTGCGCTGCAGCCGCTCGATTGCGGGGTTGGAGACATCGGGCGCGCGCCCGGCCGTCAACGCGCTGCCGCCGCTGGTCGGAACACCCGCGACATCCGAGTTGTCCTTGACCGCGAGCGGCAGGCCGCAGAGCAGCGGCCAGTCCTTGCCGCCGGCCTTGCTCTCCATCAGTCGCCGCGCCTCGGTTCGCGCTGTCTCGAAGCAGCGCACCGGTATGGCGTTGATGATGCCGTCCGTTGCTTCGATCCGCGTGATGGCGGCATCGACGATTTCAAGCGGCGACAGATGTCCGTTGCGGATCTCGGCGATCGCATCGGTGGCGGAGAGCGAGAGGATTTTGGACGGAGACGCAAGAGAGGGCGGAAAGCCCGACGCATCGTTCATGTCTATGTCCGGACCGCGGCTGTGGAGCCGCGCACCACCAGCGCCGGCTGGAGCTGGATCGCCTTCGCATCATCCTCGCCGTGGCCGGACCGGCCCTCGGAAATGCGGGACAGCAAGGTCGATACGGTGGTTTCGGCGATGGCTTCAGACGGCTGCGTCACCACGGTCATGCCGGGACGCACCAATCCGGCCCATGGCAGCTCGTCGACCGCGATAACGGAGATGTCGTCGGGAATGGAGAGACCCCGCTCGGTGATGGCGCGCAGCAGTCCGAGCGAGAGATGATTGTTGGTGGCAAAGACCGCCGTCGGTCGCTCGGCCCGCGCCAGCAGCCGCAGCGCTGCGTCGTGGCCGGCGGCTTCCGAAAAATTGTCTTTCTCGATCATCCGCTCGTCGAGCGTAACGCCCCGCGCGGCAAAGCCGCTGCGAAAGCCGTCGAGCCGGTGACGGGCGATCTGGTGCTCGGGCGAGCCCATGATGACGGCGACGCGCCGATGTCCGAGATCGTCGAGATGCTCGGCGGCGAGGCGCCCCAGCGCGACATTGTCGGTCGTGACGGAATCGAGATCGAGCCCCTCGACCCGGCGGTCGACCAGGATGCCGGGCATCGGCAGGTTGGTCAGCGCCGCCTGCCGACCGCTCCAGCCGCGACGGGTCGGAATGACGATGGCACCATCGGCACGCTGCGACAGCAGCATCGCGAGGTGCCGCTCCTCGCGCTCCGGATCTTCGGCGCTGTTGCAGAGGATGACCGAATAGCCCGCAGCGCTCGACAGCCGCTCGATGCTTTCGACGAGCTTCAGGAAATAAGGGTTGGCGAGGTCCGCCACGAGCAGCCCGAGAATGCGGGTCGCGCCGCTGCGCAGGCTGCGGGCGCTGGCATGCGGCGCATAGCCGAGCTTCTGCGCCGCAGCGTTGACGCGCTCCTGCAGGAGCTCGCTGACCTTGCCCGACCGGTTGAGCGTCTTCGAGACCGTGGCGACGGAAACGCCGGCCAGTCGCGCGACCTCATGGATGGTGGGCAACGGCCCTCCGGACATTGGCTTCTCCTGTTAAACGTTTTCTCTATAGATCGAATTTGTCGCAGGCAAGTCGGAATATATGCCATAAACAAGAGGTATTGCGCTCATGTCGCGTCCATGATTACGTAGAAAAACGTTTAACTAGGAACGGGAGGAGTGAGGTGCGGAGCGGGCGTTGCACCCGGCGATCGCCGGGCCGCATCTGCGGGCCGGAGGACGAGCTATGACCGGCTATATCCTCGGCCGGCTGTTCGCCGCCGTTCCCGTGCTGCTCGCGGTCGCGGTGTTCGTCTTCCTGCTCCTGAGCCTCGTGCCCGGCGATCCCGCGGTGCTGATCGCCGGTGACTTTGCGTCGCCTCAGCAGGTGGAGGCGGTGCGCCAGGCGCTCGGCCTCAACTTGCCGCTGCTGCCACGCTTCCTCGGCTGGGCGGGACGCCTGCTCAGCGGGGATTTCGGTCTTTCGCTGTTCAGCCGCATCCCTGTCTCGCAGCTCGTGGCGCAGCGGATCGAGCCGACGCTGATCCTGTCGCTGATGACGATCACGATCGCCGTCGTCGTCGCCGTGCCGCTCGGCCTAGTCGCCGCCTATCGCCCCAAAGGGCTGGTGGCGCGGCTCACCATGGCGGGCGCGGTGCTCGGCTTCTCGCTGCCGGTGTTCGTCGTCGCCTTCGCGCTGGTCTACACGCTGGCGCTCGGCCTGCACTGGTTTCCGGTGCAGGGCTACAAGCCGCTGTCGCAGGGCGTGCTGGCCTGCCTGCACTCGCTGGTGCTGCCCGCGATCTCGCTGTCATTCCTCTACATCGCGCTGATCGCGCGGGTGACGCGCGCCGCCGTGCTGGAGGTGCTGCGTGAGGATTTCGTGCGCACCGCCCATGCCAAGGGGCTCGCGGCGCGCAAGATCATCGTGCGGCACGTGCTCAGCAATGCCGCGGTGCCGATCATCACCGTGGTGGGCATCGGATTTGCCGCGCTGCTCGGCGGCGTTGTCGTGACCGAGACGGTGTTTTCCATTCCCGGCCTGGGTCGGCTGACCGCAGACTCCATCCTGCGGCGCGACTATCCGGTGGTGCAGGCGCTGATCCTGCTGTTCGCCTTCGTCTACGTCGTCGTCAATCTCGTGGTCGATATCCTCTACGCCGTCGTCGATCCGCGGATCCGGTACTGATGCGGGACGAGCAGATGACGATTACCTCCACCGCAGACGGTCTCGATACGGCGGACATTCGCGCCAACCGCTTCGCACGCGTCGCAAGCCTGCCGTTTCGTCAGCCGATGCTGGCTGCAAGCTGCGCGGTGCTGCTGGCCTTCGGCGTGGTGGCGGTGGTGAGCCCGTGGATCACGCCGGATCCCGGCGCGCTCGATCCCCTCAGCCGGCTGCAGCCGCCGTCGCTCGAACAGCCGCTCGGCACCGATCAGGTCGGCCGTTCCGTGCTCGCCCGCGCCTTGTGGGGAACGCGCGTCTCGCTGTCGGTTGGCATTGCCGTTGCGATCCTCACCACGCTGGTCGGTGTCACCATCGGCGTCGTCGCCGGCTATTTCCGCAGTGTCGACAAGGTCGTCATGCGTGCGATGGACGCGGTCATGGCCATCCCGGCGATCCTGCTGGCGATCGCGCTGGTGGCGCTGATCGGCGCGTCGCCGATCGTGATCGTCACGGCGATCAGCCTGCCGGAAATCCCCCGCATGGCGCGCGTGGTGCGCGCGAGCGTCCTCACGTTGCGCGAGCGCGTCTACGTCGAGGCGGCCATCACCTGTGGCGGGCGCGTTACGACCATTTTGCGCCGTCACATCCTGCCGGGGGCGGCAGGGCCGATCATGGTGCAATCGACCTACGTCTTTGCCTCCGCGATGATTTTGGAATCGATCCTGTCATTCCTCGGCGCAGGCACGCCGCCGGATGTGCCGAGCTGGGGCAACATGATGTCGGAGGGGCGGCAGTTCCTTCAGCTCGCGCCGTGGATCCTCGGCTTTCCGGCCCTGATGCTGGCAACCACCGTGCTCGCGGCCAATCTGCTCGGTGACGCCCTTCGCGACCTGCTCGATCCCAGTCTTGGGGGAGGCGAGGCACGATGAGCGCACCACTGCTCTCGGTCGAAAATCTCTCGATCGCGCTCAACACGCGGGGCGCATCCGTGCCGCTCGTGCGCAATGTCTCGTTTGCGATCGATCCCGGCGAGACACTCTGTCTCGTCGGCGAAAGCGGTTGCGGCAAGAGCCTGACCGCGCTCTCCATCATCGGCCTGCTCAACCAGAACGTCATGCAGGTCACCTCCGGTCGCATCCTGTTCGAGGGGCGTGATCTCGTCACGCTCGGACCTGAGGAGATGCGCAAGCTGCGCGGTGATCGCCTCGCCATGGTGTTCCAGGAGCCGATGACCTCGCTCAATCCGCTTCTGCGGGTCGGCGAGCAGATCGCCGAGGTCATTGTGGAACATCGTGGTGTCTCCCAGCGTGACGCGCAGCGCCAGGCGCTCGATCTGCTCGATCTCGTCCGCATTCCCGATGCGCGCCGCCGTGCATCAGAATTTCCGCACCAGCTCTCCGGCGGCATGCGGCAGCGGGTCATGATCGCGATGGCGCTGGCCTTGCGCCCCGCGCTGCTGATCGCCGATGAGCCAACCACCGCGCTCGACGTCACCATCCAGGCGCAGGTCCTCTCGCTGATCGACGATCTCCGCCGCGAGTTCGGGACATCGGTGCTGCTCATCACCCACGATCTCGGCGTCGTTGCCGAAATGGCCGATCGCGTCCTCGTGCTCTATGCCGGCCGCATCGTCGAGCAGGCCGGCGTCAACGACATTTTCGATGCGGCGTCGCATCCGTATACGCGCGGCCTGCTCGGCGCGATCAGGCAGCTCAACAGCGGCGGCCGCGGGCGTCTTGCCGAAATCCCCGGCAGCGTGCCGAGCCCGGCAGCGCTCGGCGGCGGCTGTGCCTTCCGCCAGCGCTGCAGCGTGGCGATGCCGATCTGCCAGTCCGAGGTGCCGCTGTTGGCGGGAGCAGGCCAGCACCAGGCTGCCTGCTGGCTCGGCCGCGCCGATGCGGAGGCGCTCGCATGAGCGCGGTGCTCGAAGTCTCCGGCCTGACGCAAATCTTCACCTCGCAGAAGGGGCCGTTCGGGCTGTTCGGCCGGCGCGAGCTGCGTGCGGTCGATGATGTCAGTTTCGCGGTCGCGCGCGGACGCACCTTCTGCCTCGTCGGCGAAAGCGGCTGCGGCAAGACCACGATCGGCCGCATGATCGTGCGCCTGCTGAAGCCGACGGCCGGCTCGGTGCATATCAATGGCGAGGATTTTGGCAATCTCACCGGCGAGACGCTGCGCAGGAAGCGTCAGCAGGTGCAGATGGTGTTCCAGGATCCGTTCGCCTGCCTCAACTCGCGCATGACGGCGGCGGAGATCGTCGAGGAGCCGCTGCAGAATTTTGGCATCGGCGATGTGGCCTCGCGGCGGCGCAAGGTCGCGCGTCTGTTCGACCAGGTCGGCCTGCCCCAGCATTTCCATGCCCGCCTGCCTCATCATCTGTCGGGCGGGCAGCGGCAGCGCCTCGGCATTGCACGTGCGCTGGCCGCCGAACCCTCGTTGATCGTCGCCGACGAAGCGGTTGCCGCGCTCGACGTGTCGATCCGCTCGCAGATCCTCAATTTGCTGAAGGACGTGCAGCGCGAGATCGGAATCTCTTATCTCTTCATCTCGCATGACCTCGCCGTGGTGCGCTATCTCGCCGACGATGTCGCGGTGATGTATCTCGGCGCCATCGTCGAGCGCGGGCCGGCCGAGGCCGTGTTTGCATCGCCGGCGCATCCCTACACGCGTGCGTTGATCGATTCCGTGCCCGCGGTGCATCCGCGCAACCGGCGTCGTCGCACGGCGCTCGACGGTGAAGTCCCGAGCGCCGCCGCTTTGCCGTCGGGATGTCGTTTCCGGACGCGCTGTCCATTCGCCACTGATGTCTGCGCGCAGCAGGCGCCGCCGGCGATCGAGCTCGCGCCGGGGCACGTCGTTGCCTGCCATCACGCCACTTCGCTGCCGCGCTTCGACGCGCCACGTCCCGGCGCGGCCGATACCGTCGTCATCAACCAAGAAATGTAATGTAAAGGGAGGGAGTACCAACAATGAAGACGCCGCAAAAACTGTTCGCCGCCACGCTCGCGGCAGGCCTGCTGGGCGCGATGTCGCCCGCCGTCGCCGAGACCGTGCTGAAAATCCGACCGTTTGGCGATCTCAAGCAGATCGATCCCGTGATCACGTCGGACTACATGGTCCGCAATCACGGCTACATGGTCTACGACACGTTGTTCTCGCTGGACGAGAAGCTCGTCGCGCAGCCGCAGATGCTGGAGACGTTCGCGGTCAGCAGCGACCAGCTAACCTACACGTTCACGCTGCGCGGCGGCATGACCTTCAGCAACGGCCAGCCGGTCACCGCCGAGGACGCGGTGGCCTCGCTCAAGCGCTGGTGGCAGCGCGACGGCCTCGGCCAGCAGCTCGCCTCCGTCAGCGACAGCCTGACGACCAAGGACGACAAGACGTTTGAGCTAAAGCTCAAGCGTCCGTGGGGCCTGGTGATCGAGGCGCTGTCGAAGCCGAGCTCGAACGTGCCCTTCATCATGCCGAAGGCGATCGCGGCGACGCCGGCGGACACCGCCATCACCGACTCCACCGGCTCCGGCCCCTTCATCATGAAGGCGAACGAGTGGGTGCCGGGCTCCAAGGTCGTCTACGTGAAGAACCCCGGCTACAAGCCGCGTTCGGAGCCCGCGAGCGGGCTTGCCGGCGGCAAGCTCGCCAAGGTCGACCGTGTCGAATGGCATTACATTCCGGATGCGCAGACCGCGCTGAACGCGCTGCAGGCCGGCGAGATCGACATTTTTGAGGAGGTGCCGCCGGACTTCCTGCCGACGCTGGCCGGCAACAAGGACATCAAGGCCATGCCGCAGGACACGCTCGGCATGCAGATGGTGTTCCGCATGAACACGTCAGTGCCGCCATTCAACAACCCGAAGGTCCGCCAGGCGATCAGCTACATGATCGACCAGGAGAAGTTCGCGCGCGCCTATGTCAGCGATCCAAAACTCTACAAGAACTGCCCGAGCTTCTACATGTGCTCGTCGCCCTATTTCACGGCCGACGGCTGGGTGAAGCCCGATCTCGAGAAGGCCAAGAAGCTGATCGCCGAAAGCGGCTATGACGGCACGCCGGTGGTGGTGCTGCACGCGACCGAGAGCGGCCCGACCAACACGTTCAGCCTCGTGGCCGAACAGCTGATGCGCCAGATCGGCCTCAAGGTCGAGCCGCAGGCGATGGACTGGGGTACGCTGGTCGGACGCCGCGCCTCGAAGGAGACCGTCGACAAGGGCGGCTGGTCGCTGTTCATGTCGGGGCCGACGGGCGCCGACATGTTCGAGCCGGTCGGTCATCTCGGCTTGCGCGCCAATTGCGAAAAGGCCTGGTTCGGCTGGCCCTGCGACGAGCAGATCGAGAAGATGCGGAGCGAGTTCGCGCTGGCGACCGATCCCGAGCAGAAGAAGAAGCTCGCGACTGCGATCCAGCTCCGTGCCGTCGACTACGTGCCGTACTGGCCGGCCGCGCAGCTCTATCTGGTGCGGGCCGTGCGCAGCAATGTCGATGGGATCGTGAACGGCGCTGTTCCGGTCTATTGGAACATCGCCAAGAAGTGACGTGTCAGGGCCGGAGCCGCAATGCGCGGCTCCGGCTCGCACAACGACGGATCTGCATCGCTCCTCATCCGCGCCCGAGGTTGGCACGGGCTTCTTGATCGTGTAACGCCGACCCGAAAGCTTGTCGGGACGGGATGGTCATGGGCGCCACGGAAGAAACGGGGGAGGGCACGCGCGCGCTGATTTTCGCGTTGATTGCGCTCGCCTGCGGGCACATGCTCTCGACCCTGCTGCGCACCATCCCGGCGGTCAGCCTCGACCTGATGGCCGCGGATTTCCACATTGAGCCGCAGGCGCTGGCCAGTCTCACCTCGGTCTATCACTTCGCCTTCGCTGCCTCGCAGATCCCGGTCGGCGCTGCCATGGATCGCTTTGGCGTGCGTCCGGTGTCGCTGAGCCTGCTTGCGGGCACGGTGATCGGCGCGATTGCCTCGGGCTTTGCCACCGGGCCGGAGAGTTTTGCGTTCGGGCAATTGATGCTGGGCATTGCGACCTCCGGCATGCTGATGTGCCCGATGACGCTCGCCGCGAAGCAATTGTCGGCGGCACGGTTCGGCCTGTGGTCGGGCGCGATCCTTTCGATCGGCAATATCGGCATGCTGCTGTCGTCGAGCCCGCTCGCCTTCGTGGTCGACCATTACGGCTGGCGCGCCGGGTTCTGGCTCTCCGCCGCCGGCGGCGTCGCGGTGGCGGTCGCCGTGTTCGCGCTGGTGCCGAACCAGCCGGCCGAGCACAAGGACGATTCCTCGCCGCTGTCGCAGATGCGCGAGGTCATCAGGCTCGGCCTGTCGCGTCCGCTGCGCGGGCTGATAGCCCTGGCGCTGGTGTCGCTCGCGACCACGCTGGTGCTGCGCGGCCTGTGGGGCGGACCATGGCTGATGGACGTCAAGGGCCTGTCGCGGGTCGAGGCCGGCAACCAGCTCGGCGCCTTCACGATCGCGATGATCATCGGGCCGCTCTGCATCGGCGTGATCGACCGCAGGATCGGCCGCCGCCGCGACCTCGTCGCCGGCACGCATTTGGCCGCAGCTTTGCTGCTTGCGCTGATGGCGCTCGGGGCGCCGCATTACGCGGTGTCGCTGCTGTTCGGTGTGCCGGCGATGCCGCCGCAATATGACCTCGTGCTGTTCGTGCTCATTGGCCTTGCCTCGTCGGCGCAGCCGCTGGTGTTCGGCATGTCCCGGCAACTGGTCGACGCCCAGACGGCGGGCAAGGCGCTGGCGGCGGTCAATCTGGCGTTCTTCCTCGGCACCGCGCTGATGCAGTCGATCACAGGCGGCGTCGCCGCGCTCGCGGGGCTGCCGACGGTGCTGCTGTTCATGGCGGCGATGCTGTTCGTCGGCACGCTGGTGTTTCTGGCCTACACGACCTCTACGCCGACGGCGGAATAGCGGGCTCCCCAAAGCTTTGAAAACAACCCCATGCACACAGTAGCCGTGGGCTCCGGGGTACCCCACGATCCGGTTGACACGTCGGGCAAAACAGTGGCATAAGGCCATCATTCCGAAAATCCGAATGATTGCGGCGCCGGAGCATCGGCGCTGGCATGCCTGGGATGTTATATCCAGAACAGGCTCGCGCCTTGCGCGGTGAACTGCCCGATCTGTTCTGCAAGTTGCAACATGATCCGGCGCCGCGTCGAAGCGTCGACCAATCATCATCCGCCGATTTGATCTGAATCAATCATCGAGGGGTCGCGCGCACCAACGTGATCGCCGGGACGGGCGACATGCTGGTGAGTGAGATGGTGCCAACCTGGTACGTCACCTTTGAAATCAGGAAGCGGGGCGTGCTGCCAAGGGAGCGGAGCCCTCGCGAAACAAAGACCTTTGCCACGGAAGACGAAGCCAAGTTGTTCGCGCGCGCAAAGCTCGACGAAGGCCTCGCTGTATTTGCAGGCACCATCAATCCCCACCTTCCCAAGAGGATTGTCCCCGCGTCGGGCATCCCTGCGTGGCTCGGCGACGACCAGGAGACTCTCTCGCCCCCCGATACGTCGCATCCTGAGTAAGCATTCTCCCGTGCATAGCGATGGCGCTTGAGTGTTGCCATTTTGTTACGCAATCCCGAACTTTCCCCCCGTAAACTCCTGGATGTTCGCGCAACTTATGCACGCCAGCCTGCATAAATGTGCTGATTTGACGAGAGATCTGAGCAGAAGGGGACATGACGATGAAAAACCTCTCGATCGCTGCGATCGCGTTCGCAGCATTGAGCGTAGCGGCTCCGGCCATGGCAGCTGACATGGCCGTCAAGGCGGCGCCGCCTGCGCCCGTAGTGGCGATTTACAACTGGAGCGGATTCTACATCGGCGCCAATGGCGGCTGGGGACAGAGCCGCAATTGCGTGGATTTCGTAACGCCGGCCGGGGCAGTCGCGGCAGGTTGCGGCAATCGTTCCGGTGGCCTGCTGGGCGGACAGCTCGGCTACCGCTGGCAGACCAATCAGTTCGTGTTCGGCCTGGAAGGGCAGGGCGACTGGGCCGAGATCAAGAACACACGCGTCAGCCTGATCGATCCCCTGATCTCGACCACGGGCAAGACGGACGCTATCGGGCTCCTCACCGCACAGATTGGCTGGGCGTGGAACGCCAACCTGTTCTACCTGAAGGGCGGCGCCGCGGTGACCCGCAATCGCTTTGACATCTTCAACAACGTCACCGGTGTCGGTCTCGCCTCGGCAGGCCACACGCGCTGGGGCGGTGCCCTCGGTGTCGGTTGGGAATATGGCTTCTCGCCGAACTGGTCGTTCGGCATCGAGTACGACCATCTCTGGATGGGTCGCACCAATCCGGTCTTCCCGGGCGTGGTTACCCCCGCCGGGTTCTTGCTCACCGGCAGCGGCATCAGCCAGGACGTCGACATGGTCACGCTCCGGCTGAACTATCGCTTCGGCGGTTACGGCGCGCCGGTGACGGCGCGTTACTGATCTGATTCCATCCCCGGCAAACCTGGCCCCGGACTTGTCCGGGGCCATTTTGTTGGGGCATGACGAGATCGACTACGGTCAGTTCTGCCGGTCGAGGCCGGCGAGCTGCTGCCTGTCAGTGAGAACGATCTGACGCTGATTGTTGCTGATGAAGCGCAGGATGCCGAGGTCGCGCAGCTGCGATAGCGACCGCGAGACCGTCTCCAGCGTTAGGCCGAGGTAATCCGCGATATCGCGCCGGGTCATCGGCAGCACGAGGACGCCGGCGGCGGTGAGGCGCTTGTCCATCTCGATGAGAAAGGCGGCAATTCGCTCCATCGACGTTTTCCGTCCGAGCAGAAGCATATGCTCCTCCGCATGCCGGAGATTTGTCGTGGTCACGCTCAGCAGGTTCATGGTCAAGCTACCATCGTGCTCGGTGGCCGCGTCGAGACTCTCCCGGCTGATCAACCGCACGGTCGCGTCCACAACCGCTTCCGCCGTGAAACGATGAACGCTGCTGTTCTCCAGCCCGAGGACGTCGCCGGGAATATGAAATGCACTGATCTGCCGGCGTCCGTCCGGCAGCAGCTTGTGGCTGCGCACGACGCCCGACTTGACCTGATAAATATATTCGGCGGGCTCCCTCTCGCGGTAGACCTCGCTGCCGCGCTTGTAGCTATGCTCGCTCATGCTGATCACCGGACTCGATCCGGCGATCATTCCGAGTGCGTTGGGGACATGCGAACGAGAGAGGGACGTCGACGTCTGGTGCACCAGCATGGGACCAACTCCTCAATCCAGTCGCGAATGATCGACTAGCCGCACGATGTGACGCGGACAGCATTGCGCTGTCTCATCGCTGCTGGAGTTGAATTTCTTCCTATCTGGAATTGCTGACTATGGTCCTAAGGTACATTGTACCAAGGTGCAGATGTCGACGCATTTATGACCCGGAGTCACGGCCCTGTTCGCCGAGCTCGAGCGTTACCAGTCGCGCAAGGAGCGTTGCCGGATAGAGCTGGCCGATCACGGCTTCGAGGTTGCAGATGCTTCTTGCCCAGGGGTGAACCGGGACGATGTCGCCGTATCCCGTGGTCGTCAGCGTGGCGAAGCTCAGATAGAAAACCTTGCTTGCGAGCGAGCGGTCGTCCGCGAATTCGATGCCCTTGAAGGCGCCATCGATCGATAAGCCGATGAACGTGAATATGCAGGCAAATCCGACTGCAATCAGCAGGTAGACCAGCACTGCGCCCATGATCCGGTGGTAGGTGATGTACCCCGGACCGAAGACGGCCTGCAGAACCACGAAGCCGAGTGTCGCCGCGATCAGCAGCCACGCTATTGCGAGCGCATGCAGATTGTAGGGCCACGCATAGAAGAACCGCTCGAGATAGATGGCGAAATTGGTGAGAAGGGCAATCGACATGATGACGAGCGCGGTCTTGCTCTTCGAGATCATCGACATGCCCGCCATGATGGCCAGCAGGACGGTGATCACCCCGGCATGAAAGACGAAATGTCCGGTCGCCTGAAGCGGGGCAAACACGAACACGATCAGAATCAGCAGCGCCGTCAATAGCGTAAGCTGCCAGTCATTCAGGCTCAGGCGTTTCCTCTCCGAAGTCCTTGCCATGTGGTCTCCACCGATGCGCTGGCTGCTATCCGTTGCCCCGCCGACAGGCGTCGTGCCGTGCGGGACATCGGGTGCAGCGATCGTGCAGATGCAGAAAATGCCCGAACTTGATCTAGCGCAACAAAACGGGGCGCCGGATTCCCAATCTCCCGGTGCTGGATTTCACCAGCTATGGAGGCGAATATGGATGCAAGACGGCTTATTGTGGCTGCAGCGGCATTCGCGTGTGCGACCTCACTATCACCGAACTGGTCCGAGCAGGGTGACCTGTCGCTCTCGGTCGGCAAGGCGGAGGCAAGGGCCCGGTTGTATGTCGGGCCATTGTATCGTGCCGGCTACATCGCCGATCAGAGTGGCCTGCCCTGGTACGCGGTGAGGGCCTATTACAATGGCGGCCCCTGGACTTATGGTTTTGCAAGCTGGGCCGATTATTCCGCGCGCAACGGAATCGGCTGCGTGCCGGGCACGCTCGTCAAGGGCGGCGACGGCATCATGTATGTTTGTCAATAAGAGCACGACACAGGAGGCGGCCTGAGCCGCCTCCCTTCCTTCGAGCGAAAGGGAGAGGCACGATGATGAAGTGGTTCATGGTTGTGATGATCACCCTGTTGGCTGGATCCTCAGCACAGAGCATGACGCCCGCGCCGGTTTTCCAACCGGACGCGATGGTCATGCCGGTCGCCGCCGCATGCGGGCCGGGCCGAACGCGGATCAACGGCGTCTGCGTTGCGAGGACCACGGTTCGCCAGACCCGCCGTGCCGTGCGTCGATGCCTGCGATGGGACGCTGGCGTATGCGCGGCTTATGAATAGATGAGCTAAGGGATAGCGCCCGGGTCGGTGATGCTGCAGCGACTGCGGCATCATTTGTCACCGCGTCCGGGCCGTCGCGTATTGCGTGGCGGCTTCGACCGACGACTGCGGTCGGCCCCTAAAGGCCGGGTAGCATGGCACGGCGCTCGCTGCGGCGGGGGCACGACGCGGTTGACCGGAGGCTTCTCGGTTTGTCAGTCCCAGCTCGCACTTTGGTCCAGCTCGCGCCCGAGCCAGATCGAAATGGCGCTCGACGGAATGACTTGCCTGGGTGGGTGTGGATCGAGGGTGCCCGCTGTCACGATCGATCCTTGATCAAGTTTCGTTTTCGCGAACAGCTTGGCGTCTGCCTCTGTCTCGAACGTCACCGTCAGCCGAGGGTGTCTTGGCTCCTGGAGCATCCCTCGGCACGGTTGCAACTCGAAAGTCACGTACCAGGTGTGACTCATCGATTGCTCGACACTCAGCGGGTCGCAGAGCTGCCTAGCCGGGAAGTGATCTGCTCGTGACCCGCAGGACGGCATTACCGCCGTGCCCCGACGCGATTGACGCCGCCGTTCATGTTGCCGCCAGCGTTGTGGCGGACGGCCGCGCGCGCCACCGGCCGAGGCCTGAGCACCACGCCGGCACGTGCAACACAGCCTGCCGGATAGTCAACATACGTGCAGTATATCACTGCATGAGCGGGCGACGGGCTGAGCGTAACGGCTGCGAGTCCAAACAGAGCACTGGCCGCAATTCCTGTGACGATCATCGACCTGATTGCAAGACGCTTCTCTTGATGCACGATAACCTCCTCGCACTGTGTGGGGACTGGCCCCGGCAGGAACCGGAGCCAATCTCCGGATCAAAGGCAATTTCGACCGCGGGCTTCACTGGCAAGTGTACATGCGGCCATCATCGAGCTTCGTGAGGCTGCCGGGCGCGCATCGAATGAAGTTGCGCCCCGAATAGTCGTCCCATCCGTTATAGCCGTAATAGGGACTCTGCCGGTAATACGCCCTGTGTGCGTAATTCGGTTCGCCAAAACGAGGGTCGGTTTGGGCCGCGTAAGAGTTGGTCCAGGCGCTGTTTCCCCATCCCTGGTAGGGTGCGGTTGCTGAGATTACGGCTGCCGTGCCGACTGCGGCGGCACCGGCGCCGACGACGCCATAGCCGTACGCCGCCCGCCGCGCGTGGCGACGCGACACACCAGCAACGCTCACTGGTGTCAGGGGCCTGCCGACGCGAGCCTCCGCACTCGCGACTGACAACGAGAGGCCATCGATCACAGACCAGTCGGGGGAGGAAATTGCCGCAAACGAGAAAGCGCACGCGGCTAAGGCAGCCTTTCTTACATGCTTCATATGCATTCTCCGTTGCACAATGGACTACAGCGATCGCAACGCTCTGCCTGGTATGAACCGTGCCGTTGATCCATATCAAACTTGGCTACGCTATTTTCCTCGCCGATTATTCGATGGCTTTTTGACAACACGACGAGCAGCTCATCGATCACCAGTATCTGGGTCCAAACCAGCCGAACTGTCCCTGCCGTGCCGCCGCAAACATCTGCGGTGACGCGTGTCGCCTTGATCGAGCCTTCACATGCTGCGTCTTGCGCGGCTGCTTTCGATCGGCGACCTCGCCTGGACGCACAGGGCTGGTCAGCATCGCAAATGAATTCGCAGCTGCTGGAGTGCCAACGCGATCAGCGGGCGGCTCGGTGCGGACCGCGGGGATCGCGGGCTCGGTGACCGAAGCCGGCAGTATCGCTGCGACCATCATCGGCGCGCTGGTGTCGAGTACGATGCGCTCAGGCCATTTGCGATCGGAGTGGATGCGGATGGCAGGTCGATCCGCAAAGAAACTTTCGACCGCCGGCTGCTGAGGCCAACAAAAGTCGATGAGGAAGATGAGCGCGAGCAGCGTCGCGCCAACTTTCCAGAAATACGCCGCCAGCGGCATTGCGGTCGCTCCGTGCCCCCCAAGGACATCTGAGCCCAGCCGACGCGTCCTTTGTCGGATATGCGATGCGAGGTTGCTTGATCCAGATCAAGTCGACGGCGATAGCGTGATCGTCGCGGAATGGGATGCGGGCCATGCGTCCCGGAATCCCCGACGCCGTCCCGGTAATATGCTGTTGACTGAGGTCTCCTCGGCAAACACTCTGGTTTTGCAGAATGGAGGACGTCGATGGAAATATCGTCCCGGCAACAGGCACTGAAGGAGCAGGCGGCGGCGCTCTCCGACGGGATGATCCGCAGGCGGGCCGCCGGAATCGATCAATCGCGTGAATATCCATGGGACGTCGTCGAGGCCCTGAAGGCCGAACGCTTCATGGGAATGACCATTCCGCCGGAATATGGCGGCCAGGGTCTGAGCTTCCTCGACACGGTGCTGGTGATCGAGGAAATCGCCCGTTCCTGCACTGTCTCGGCGCGCATCGTGGTCGAAGCCAATATGGGCGCGATCTCGACCGTGATGGCGTACGGCACCGATGCGCAGCGCAAACTTGCGGCCGATCTCGTCCTGGGCGGCGACAAGCCGGCCATCTGCATCACGGAACCTGACGCGGGCAGCGATGCGAGCGGAATGACCACCCGCGCCGACAAGCGCGGCAACCGCTACGTGGTCAACGGCAAGAAGCATTGGATCACCGGCGCCGGAGTGTCTCGCCTGCATCTGATCTTTGCGCGGGTGTTCGACGAGAGCGGCGAGGAGCTGGGCGTCGGCGGCTTCCTGGCCGTGCGCGGCGAGGCGGAGGGACTTCGTGTCAGCAAGCGCGAAACGACGATGGGCCTTTGCGGCATGCCCGAGGGCGAGCTCACCTTCGAGGACCTCGAGATCACGCCCGACATGGTGTTGCTGCCGCCATCGGGCTTCAAGCGCGGCTTTGCCGACCTCATCAATGCCTACAACAGCCAGCGCGTCGGCGCCGGAACGGTTGCCATGGGGATTGCGGCCGGCGCACTGGAGCACGCCATCGCATGGGCGAAGACACGCGAGCAGTTCGGCCGGCCGATCGGCGAGTTCCAGGGGCTGCACTGGATGCTCGCCGATATGCAGACGCAACTGACGGCGTCACGCCTGATGCTGCATGCGGCGGCGGCTTCGCGCGGACCGGGCGGCAGCGCCTTCCCCGATCCGATGCTTGCCGCGCAAGCCAAGATCTTCGCGTCGGAAGCCGCGATCAAGATCGTCAACGATGCCCTGCAGGTGTTTGGCGCCCGCGGTTATTCACGCGACTTTCCGCTCGAACGCATGGCGCGAGATGTCCGAATGTTTACGATCGGCGGCGGAACGGCCCAGGTGCTGCGCACGCTGGTCGCCAGCAAGGTGCTGGGGTGGAAACTGCCGCAGACGCGCGACGGCTATGTCACGCCCGGAGGCGGGGATAGGTGACCGTTTCAGGCGTGTCTCGCCGCAAGCGGCTCAACCCTTCCGCCGCTTGCCCGGCGTCTCCGCATCTTCCGTGATGACGGTGAAATCAGGCGCGGTGCGGGTGTCCGGGCTTGCGGCGTGATCGGTGATCACCATCGTCGTGCCCGGCTGCAGCGTGCGGGCGACGCGCCGGACGCCGGCGCCGTCGAGATATTCGATGCGGCCGAGGACGGAGCTGGACCAGGAATCGACGACGACGCCGTCCTGCGGATGACCGCCAAGGCCGAAGGCCGACCATTTGAGCCCGTGTCCATCGGCCGAGGGCCCGATCAGCGAGAACAGATGTGTTCCCATCGGCTTGTCGGGATCGACCACCTTGATCGCGGTCTCGAACGTCACCTCACCGTCGACGACCAGATAGGCCTTGCGATCGGCAGCGGATACCAGCACCGACATGACCTTTGCCGCATCCGGCGATGATTTGTCGGGGCGCGCCGATTTCTCCTTCGCATCCTCTGCGACCTCGGCCATGTCCTTCGGCAGCACGAGATCGGGCCGGACAACCGATGCGTAAGCGGTCTTTTGATCGGCGATGATGACGGATGTCCCGAGCTGGGTCACCGTAAACAGCAGCTCGGAGAATTTCTTCGGCAGGCGGATGCAGCCATGCGAGGCCGGATAGCCCGGCAGATTGCCGGCATGAAGCGCGACGCCTTTCCAGGTCAGTCGCTGCATGTTCGGCATCGGCGCGTTGTTGTACGTGCTCGAATAGTGCTCCACGCGCTTCTGCAGGATCGTGAACACGCCGGTCGGCGTGCGGTTGCCGGGCTTCCCGGTCGAGCAGGTGGAGACGCCGATCGTGACGCCGTTGCGATAGACGTGGACGAGCTGCTCCGGCAGGGACACGACGACGACGACCGGACCGCGCGGGGAAATCTCGGGCCGCCAGACGAACTCTCCGGGTTTCAGGGCCTTGATGGCGGAGGGACCGGCCGCCAAAGCGGCCCGGTCGGAGATCAGCAATGTGCTTGCCGCGATGCCGAACATGATCGTCCTGCGCGTCGCGGGCATTGATGCAGTCATTCCAGATCCTCCGGCCGTCCTGTGGGTGCGGACCAAGCCCCCGGCTTGTTGCGATGCAGCCCGGTCATGAGGCTTGACGTAGATCAACGAGCCGCCGCTCTCCGCTTGCTGCAACCATATCGGCTTACGACAGGAGAGCTGGAATGAGAAAATTGCTTTTGGGCTTGACGCTTGCAGGGCTCGCGATGCCGAACGCCTTCGCGGCGCAAGGCAGCGTCGACATGGCGCGCATCACATGCGCCGAATATCTGGCGATGTCGCCCGCCGACAGCGCGGTGTTTTCGGCGTGGATGAGCGGATGGTTCAACCAGAAGAAGGGTTACGTCTGGGTCGACATCAATGCCTACAACCGCAATGTCGCCAGCGTCAAAGCATGGTGCGTCGGTAATCCCACGCAGACGGTCATGGCCGGGCTGGAACGCTCGACGGCCGGACAATGATCGCACGGCAAAGGGAGATGAGAATGAAATCAGCAATCTGCATCGCAACCGCGGCCGTCGTGCTCTCACTGGTGTCCCCCGCCAAGGCGCAAGTCATCGATCTGTCCCTGATCACCTGCAAGGACCTGCTCGCGGCCGATACCGAGCGGCAAGTCCTGATCGCTTCGTGGATGTCGGGGTATTTCAGCGCGTCGAAGAACCTGAACGTGCTCGATTTTCGCTACACGGAGCGAAATGGGCGCGTCGTCAGCAAGTACTGCAAGTCGCACAAGTCGGACACCGTGATGAATGCGATGCAGAAGAACTGGCGCTGACGAGGAGCGGATCACGAAACCGGCTGCCTTGGGGCGCCGGCGCTCGTGACCCGAAAACGCGTCCCCTTAGCGGCGCACGCCGACGCGATTGACGCCGCCATTCAGATTGGTTCCGCTCGCCGTGCCGGCTCGGACCGCAGCGCGCGCGACGGGGCGCGGCCGAAGCACGACGCCGGCCCTGGCGACGCAGCTCGGCGGATAGTCGACATACTGGCAATAGACCACCGCCTCGGCCGGTGTCGGCGTGAAAGTGACGCTTGCAAGCCCCAGCAAAGCGCTGGCCGCGATGCCCGCACTTGTCACAGATTTCATCAAAAGGCGCATGGTGGTCCCTCCTGTTGCACGTGCGAACCAATGGGCGATCCGGAAGCCGCATTTGGCGCGACTGAACGCAATGTGTGGGCCGAAGGGGCCATAACGTTGACGTAGATCAACAGGAGCGGAACGCCGGGACGCGGGCGTCGCAGGTCGCGTATGCGATCAAGAGATCGCGTGGCGGCGACACCTGCGCTTTAGGGCCCCGACAATGGCTTCAATCCGGCGCTTGTGATGACCTTCACGGCCTCGGCCGAGGAGAGGAAGCGTAACAAGGCGGTCGCGGCGTCGGGCTGTTGGGAGTTCCTGGTCAGCGCACCAACGAAGAGGGTCGGCGGTTGAATGTCTGCCGGCACGGTGCCGACGAAATCGACGCCGGGGACATGGATCAGCTCGGCGACCTGCTGGAAGCCGATCTCCGCCTCACCACGCGCGACGACCGCGGCCACGGGCTCGCCCGAAGGAGGACCGCGGATCCGGCGCGTCTTGCCGGTGATCTCGTCTGCGATGCCGAGCTTCTTGAACCCGACCGTCGTCAGATAGGTGCCGCTCGAACTGTCGGAGCAGGCGATGGATTTGGCTGCGAGCAATGTGCTCCGCAGCGCATCGATCGTGCTGATATCGGGCTTGGGCTGGCCGGCGCGAACCACCATGCCGATGAAGGATTGCGCGAGCGGAATCCGGCTGCCGGGACGCGCCAGCTCGCGCTGCTCGAGAAGATCGACGCCGACGCCATCCATGATCACGACGTCGGCGTCCTCGCCGCGCGCCAGGCGCGTCGGGATTGCCTCCGGTGAATCGCCGACCGAAGGCCCGCGCGTCGTGATGAGCTTGTGTCCGCTCGATTGCTCGAACGCGGGACCGAGTTCCTTGTAGACGCCGAAGAACCCGGCCGAGATCATCACCCTGATATCGGTCGCGTTCGCGGCAGGCGCGAGCGAAAAGGCTACAAGGAAAGCCAGCAGGCAAGCGATGTGTCGCGGCATTTGCGGCCCCGGCAAGCTAGGGCTGCAGTGTCCTACGAAAGGACGCCTGCGTCCAGCTTGCAGCTGCGTATCTCAGCGCGGCGACCAAAGTCCCTTCAAAGACTTCCACGCAGGCGCGATCGCGAATCCGATGAGGGGAATCGAGAGCCCGCCGACCAGCAGGCCGACGAGTCCATACAGCACGGTTTCGACGGTCCATTTCGCCATTCCGGCCGCGGGTGGCACGGCGTGGGCTGCCGCCTCAGCTGCGGCATGGATGGCATGGCCGAGCGCATGCAGGTCATAGGTCTCGAGGCCATGGACGATGATGCTGCCACCGACCCAGATCATCGCCGCGGTGCCGATGGCGCCGAGGAGTGTCAGGAAGCCGGGCATGCCGATCACGAGCCCGCGTCCGATCGCGCGGCGGGTTGCATCGAGCGGGGAGGTGCCATCGGTCCTGGCCAGGGCCACGCCAACGTCGTCGGCCTTCACGATCAGCGCCACCACACCATAGACCGCCACGGTGATGACGATGCCCACGACCGCCAGCACCATTGCCTGCATCCAGACGCCCGCGTCAGGCACGGCCGCAAGCGTGATCGCCATGATCTCGGCCGAGAGAATGAAGTCGGTCTTGACGGCGCCGGCGACCTTGCCGTCCTCGAACGCCTTCGCGTCGCCTGCGGCTTCGCCGACCTCTGCCTCGTGATCATGCGCCTTGTGGGGCGCGATGACCTCCATAACCTTCTCGGCACCTTCGTAGCAGAGATAGATGCCACCCAGCATCAGGAGCGGGATGAGCATTTTTGGCGCGAAGTAGCTGATGGCGAGGGTTGCCGGCAGCAGGATGAGGAGCTTGTTGCGCAGCGAGCCGACCGCGATCTTGCCGACGATGGGCAGTTCCCGATCGGCCGAGAAGCCGAACACGTAACGCGGCGTCACGGCCGCGTCATCGATGACGACGGCCGCGGCCTTGGCTCCGGCCTTGGCGGACTGCGCCGCGACATCGTCCAGCGAGGCCGCTGCGACCTTGGCGATCGCTGCGATATCGTCGAGCAGCCCGAGCAACCCGACGCTCATCGCAGACCTTCCAGCATTTCAGAACGCAATTTCCAGATCCATCCTGTCCGACGCGGTCGCCGCCACGACGCAGTTTAGCCCAAACCTTCGTCGGGGATATTCAACACGGTGCCGCAGGCCTTGCAATGGACTGCGTCGGCATCATGGCGCTGCAGGGCGCAGACCGGGCAGCAAAACCGCACCTTGGAGGGCGCGAACAACGCCTTGGCGAGATTCAGGAACAGGGTCACGCCGAAGATCATGATGACGACGGTGATCAGCCGCCCGAGCGTGCCCGGCAGGGTGATGTCGCCGAAGCCGGTCGTGGTCAGCGCAGTGACGGTGAAGTAGAGCGCGTCGGCATAATTGGCGATCTGGGGATTACGAAACTTCTGTGTCTCGTAGACGATTCCCGTCATGACGAAGATGAACACGGCAAGATTGGCGACGGCGAAAATGACCTCCTCGTTGCGCCGGAAGAATTGGCTGTCCAGCCGCAGCCGCTCCACCATCTGGTAGTCGCGGAGCAGCCGCAGGGTGCGAAACGCGCGCAGGAAGCCGCCGGCCTCTCCGGTGAACGGCGCAAGGAACGAGATGATGACGACGATGTCCGTCCAGGTCGACAGGCGGGTGAAATCCCGCAAGGGGTGGCGGCTGATGATCATCCGCGCGGAAAAGTCGGCGAGGATCACGATGCCGAATATGACATCCATCGACTCGATGGCCTTGTTGCGCGGCAGGAACGAGGTCGCGATGATGAAGAGCTCCGTGACGATGTCGAGCACGAACAGGGCGTAGCGGAATCGGACCCCGCCCGGCGTTTCGCCCTCGTAGAGTTGCCGGAGCCTGGCCTTGAACGCCTCGAATGGGCCGGTCGCTGCACCGAGCAGCCCTTGTTCATCCGGGGTGTTCTGGGACAACGCCATGATCAGCGGACAGCCTGTGACCGCGATGTCCTCGCGCCGTAGGGGCGGGCATATCTCGCCTGAGCCTGCGAAGCGTAGGGGTTGGGTACGCACATCGAGCCGTGCCCCGGCATCGCCCTTTCGCACTGCTCCCACGATGAGAAGCTGCAGTCAAAGCGTGTGCTGCCGCCCCATTCCCATATCTGACGGCAGACGGGCGCGCCGGAGCTGTAGGTCTGGGCCGTCGCCGGGGCGATCATGGCGATCGCCGCGCCGGCCAGGATGATCCAGTGCAATGGTGCACGCATCGCTTCCTCCTCTCCGCTGTCGATCCGCAGGGACTGACGGTCAGCAGCATAGCACAACGGCTGCCAGCGGCAGCGGTTGCTTGCCCACCAGGCCGAACCCTTGATCTGGATCAAGCTGTCCGGTGCGAGAGCCGCTTTGGTGCTGCCTGCAGCCGCTGTGGCACTGAGGCCAGGGCGGAGAAGACGTATGATCGGAGCACCGGGCCGTTCTGGACCGTAGGGTGTACGCTACGAGGAGAGCCGGATGCATCCGCCGGGCCGTGCCACAGCTTCCCTGCGTCTCGCAATTGCCGCGCTGGTTGCCCTGGCCTGCTGCTCGTGCACGAGCCGTCCGTTGCAGGGCGTGCTGATATCGACCAGCGAGGCGGTCGAGGGCGCTTCGCAAGTTCCCATCCTGATCGGAACGACGCGCGTGAAATCCAGCGCCGACCCCGGCGAGATGTTCAGCCGTGAGGCGTCCAGCGAGATGGCTTTCGCAGAGGTCACGGTGTCGATTCCGCCGGATGGTTCACGGACGGTCGGCGCCATCCAGTGGCCGTCGTCGCCTCCCGGCGATCCCCGCAAGGATTTTGTCACGACGTCGACCGAATATCTGGACCGGGCCGGCTTCAATGCCGCCCTCACAAACGCGGCAAAGACCAAGCGTCGCAGCAGCGCGATGGTCTTCGTTCATGGCTTCAACAACCGCTTTGACGATGCCGTCTACCGCTACGCCCAGTTCGTGCATGACGGGCGATTTCCCGTCATTCCCGTGCTGTATTCGTGGCCGTCGCAGGGCGCGCCCAACCTCGGTTCGTACGAATACGATCGCAAGGTCGCGGTGCAGTCGGGCGCGTCGCTGATCCAGCTCGTGGATCTCGTGAACGCAAATCCGAGCATCAAGGACATCACCTTCGTCTGTCATTCCATGGGATGCCTCGTGACCCTCGCCGCGCTTCGCGTGAAGGGAGCGCGCGGCGGCGCGTCGAAGCTGAAGAACGTGGCGCTGGTTGCGCCCGACATCTCCTATGAGGACTTCATCAGCGAGATCAGCCAGATCGGCCCCAAGCGGCCCCGAATTGCCCTGTTCCTGTCGCAGGACGATATGGCTCTCGAGATATCGAAAAAGCTCGCGGGCGGCGCGAGCCGTCTCGGGGGCGACATCAATCCGGAGGAGGAGCCCTACAAGAGCGGCTTCGCGCAGCAGAAGATCATCGTGTTCGACCTCACGCGTCTGGGCGGCGACGACGCGCACTCCAGGGCCTTCAACGACGTGAACAGCGTCATGGCGATGGTGCAAAAGCGGCTCGCCCAGGGGCAGAAGCTCGGTGAGGATAAGGCGAGAACGACCGCCGCGAGGTGAGGGCGGGCATGCGGCGCAGGGGCTTGCGCCGCAATGGCTAGCGAACGATGCTCTGGGGCGCAATTCGCAAAGCCAAAGGACCGCCTCATGCCCGTCGATACCAAGGCCGCCACCGACCGCCTCATGCGCTTCCTCTCTGTCGAGGGCGTGACCGGACAGGAGGCGGCGATCGGGCGCGAGCTGACCGCAGCCCTCAAGGAGGTCGGCGTCTCGGCGGATGCGATCCGGCTCGACGACGCCAATACCCGCATCCCCGTGCCGACCGAGACCGGCAATTTGATCGTCGACCTGCCGGGCCGCGGCGCGCTGCACAACCAGCCGCGCATCATGTTCATGACCCACATGGACACCGTGCCGCTCTGCGCCGGCGCCAAGCCGAAGAAGTCGGGCCGCAAGATCGTCAACGAGGCCAGGACCGCGCTCGGCGGCGACAATCGCTGCGGCTGCGGCGTGCTGGTGACGCTGGCCGCCGAGCTGGAAAAGCAGAAGCTCGATCATCCGCCGATCACCCTGCTGTTCTGCGTGCGCGAGGAGAGCGGGCTCTATGGCGCGCGGCACGTCAAGCTCGACGAGCTCGGCGCGCCCGTGATGGCCTTCAACTATGACGGCGGCTCGGCCTCCAACGTCATCATCGGCGCCGTCGGTGCTGACCGATGGACCGTGGAGATCCATGGCCGCGCCTCGCATGCCGGCGTCGCGCCCGAGCGCGGCATTTCCTCGACCATGATCATGGCGCTCGCGCTTGCCGACGTGAAGGCCGGCGGCTGGTTCGGCAAGGTGGTGAAGGGCAAGGGCGCGAGCGCGAAGCAAGGCACCAGCAATGTCGGTCCCGTCACCGGCGGCGAGGGGCGACCGGCGGGCGATGCCACCAACGTCGTCACCGACTACGTCCATGTGCGCGGCGAGAGCCGCAGCCATGACGGAAAATTCTTCAAGGAGATCACCAAGGCCTACAAGGCGGCGTTCGAGAAAGCCGCCAAGAAGGTGACGAATGCGCAGGGCAAGTCCGGCAAGGTCAAGTTCAAGGCCGAGACCGACTATTTTCCATTCCGCATGAAGGACAACCAGCCCGTCATCAAGCGCGCGGTCGAGGCGGTGTCCGCGGTGGGCGGAACCCCGAATGTCCGCACCGCCAATGGTGGTCTCGATGCGAACTGGATGGTTCGCCACGGCGTGCCGACCGTGACCTTCGGCGCCGGCCAGAACGAGGCGCACACGATCGACGAGTGGATCAATCTCGACGAATACGACCGCGCCTGCGCGCTCGCCGTGCAGCTGGCAACCATGCGCTAAAACAGGCGAATACGGCTCACGGAACCCTGAAAACCTCGTTCGGCGGCAGCGTGATGGTTAGCCATCCGTTGACGCCGCCGAACGCGACATCTTTATCCGCGACGCAGGCCGAAACCTGTCGTAGACACATCAAAACACGCCTTTTCGCGATTGATGTTGGAATGCTTGCTTTATTGGTACGGCTGGGACTGCGTTTCGAAGACCGGGTTGAAGAGCGGCGGTTTGTCGACCAATACGTCCGGGGCAGCCTCGGCTGGACGCAGATCGCGATGCTGCTGGGTGCCGCCACCTATGCCGGATACACGCTCTGGGATTGGGTGCTCTACCCCGAAGTGGTTCCGACCACGCTTGCGATCCGCGGCGGCACAGCATTGTTCGTGCTGTTGCCGCTGACCGCGCTGTTGTCACGGCGATGGATGAAGCCGTGGGCGGAACGGATCTTCCTCGTCTATTGCGTGATCCCGGGCTGCATCCTGCCGAGCATCTACCTCGTGCTGCCGTCGGGCTTCACCTTTGCCGCGCCCGGCATGATGATGATCATCCTGTTCGTCTCGACCATGCTGCCGCTGCGGATCGGTTCGCTCGCGATTTTCTGCCTGCTGTCATGGGGCGCGTTTATCGTCGCGGAATCGTTCGCGCACGATTTGCCGTCGAGCCTGCGGTTCATCAACCACTCCCTCATCGGCAACGCTTATGCGCTGTCGCTCTATGCCGTGGCTGCGCGCGAGTTTCGCGCGCGCCGGCAATTCCGGACAGCAGAGGCGCTGCAACGTGAAAAGGAGCGCTCGGAAAAATCCCTGAGCGATCTGCGTGCGACCCAGGCGTATCTGGTGCAGGCGGAGAAGCTCGCCTCGCTCGGTCAATTGGTGGCGGGCGTGGCGCACGAAGTCAGCACGCCGCTGGGCCTTGCGCTGACGACCTCGACGACGATGCAGACCGATCTGCAGACCATGTCCGATGCGCTCAATGGCACCGCGGTCCGGCGATCCGACCTGACCAAGGGCATCGACCGGCTGGGGCAGGGGCTTCGCCTGACCTATGACAGCCTGCACCGCGCATCCGAGATGGTGCACGGCTTCAAGCAGCTCGCGATCAACCAGGCCGACGAAGATCGCCGTGCGTTCGAGTTGAAGGACTGGTTGTCTGAACTGACGTCCAAGCTGGGTCCGCTGCTGTCGCATCACGGCCTCGCCGTCGAGGTCGAATGTCCTGAGGGCATCAGGCTCAACAGCTATCCCGGCGCGCTCGCCCAGGTGATCAGCAACCTTGCTTTCAACACGGCGGGGCACGCCTATCCCGACAAGGCCGGCGGCAAATTCACGATATCGGTCAGCCAGCCGAAGCCGGATTCAGTGCGGCTGGTCTGCTCCGACGAAGGTGTCGGCATTCCCGACGAATTGCAGCCGCACGTGTTCGATCCCTTCGTCACCACACGCCGCGAGAATGGCAGTGCCGGTCTCGGGCTCTACATCGCATTCAACATCGTGACCTCGTCGCTGAACGGACGCCTTCGTCTGGACGACAAGCGGGGCCCGGGAACCCAACTGACCATCGAGATTCCCCTCGCGGCGTAGCGGCGCGCCCTTAATCGATCTCCGGGTTTGCGTCACCGCAAGGTGGCCGCGCCGCAATCGTGAGACATTCTCCTCGCGCTTCGCTGGAAGCCGTTTGGAGAATGACCATGCTGGAGAAATTCGGCGCTGCCTCCCTGATCCTTGCCGCAACGCTCGCCTTCGTCGGCTCGGCGCCAACGCCCGCAGATCCCGGCAAGATCGTCGTCAGCCAGGCCTGGAGCCGCGCGACACCAAAGGGCGCGAAGGTTGCGGGCGGCTATCTCACGATCGAGAGCCGCGGCACGCGCCCCGAGCGCCTGCGCTCTGCGTCGAGCGCGGCGGCGGCCAAGGTCGAGATCCACCAGATGATCATGCAGGACGGCGTCATGATGATGCGCCCGCTCGAGGATGGCCTGGTCGTGCCTCCGGATACGACCGTGACGCTCGCGCCGGGCGGCGATCACATCATGTTCGTCGAGCTTGCCGCGCCGTTCGAGGAGGGGCAGCGCATTCCGGTGTCGCTGAATTTCGAACGCGCGGGGAAGATCGACGCGAGCTTCGAGGTCGGGCCGGTCGGTGCCAAGGGACCGCGGCTGCAGATCGCATCGACTATGCCGGCGCCTGTCGCACCGCTGCCGGCGAAGACTGCGCCCGTTGACGAGCCTTTCTTCACGCATATCTGCGGGACGCGCGTGATGGCCGACGTGACTGTTACGCCGGGCCGCAGTGGTCCCGTCGAGGTCTTCGTCAAGCTCGTGGACGGCGACGAGGTGCCGCTTTCGGTCGATGCGCTCTCGGTCACGCTGTCGATGGATGACCTCGCCGTCATGCCGGTGACGGCCGTCGCCGAGCGCGTCGCGATGGACGAATGGCGGGTCCGCATGACGGCGGCATCGCGCGGAAAATGGTCGCTCTCGCTCGGCATCGACATGAGCAAGGATGACCGGATCGACATCGCTGCGCCCATCCTCATCGAGTGATCGGCGAACGTCTCCTGCCCGAATGAGCCCTCGGGGAAGCCGCGCCGCCGCCTCCCTGCCTCCCTTGTATTTGTAATGCCAGCGGTTCTGCGATAGATACGGCGGTCCTTGGCCGCCGCGGGACCTCCCGACCGGCCAGAGCTCGACCTATCCCATTGTCTGCATTGGCGGATTCGGGGCAGGCCAGGATCTGGGACAAAGAAACAAGGTCTGGGAAAGAGGAAGCACATGGCGCGCAATATTCTGATCCTTGGGGCTTCCTACGGCTCCCTGCTGGGGACCAAGCTGCTGATGGCCGGTCACAACGTGACCCTGGTGTGCCGGCAGAAGACGGCCGATCTCATCAACCGCGACGGCACCGAGGTGCGCATCAAGTTGCGCGACGAGGCGACCCATCGCGCGATCTTCTCGCGCGACCTGCCCGGCAAGGTCGATGCGGTGACGCCGCAGAACGTCGATCTCTCGCGCTACGATCTCGTCGGCCTCGCGATGCAGGAGCCGCAATACACCAACCACACCGTTCGCATGCTGATGGTCAAGATCGCGGTTGCCAAGCTGCCGTGCCTGTCGATCATGAACATGCCGCCGCTGCCTTACCTCAAGCGCATCCCCTCGCTCGCCGACATGGATCTCGAAGAGGCCTATACCAACGCGCAGGTGTGGGAGCGTTTCGAGCCGGGCCTGGTGACGCTGTGCTCGCCGGATCCGCAGGCCTTCCGTCCGCCGGAGGAAGCCGCCAACGTGCTGCATGTCGGCCTGCCCACCAACTTCAAGGCCTCGGCCTTCGCCGACGACAAGCACAACAAGGTGCTGCGCGAGCTCGAGGCCGACATCGATGCGGTGACGCTCGACGGCAAGGACGTGCCGGTGAAGCTGAAAGTGTTCGACTCGCTGTTCGTGCCGCTGGCGAAATGGTCGATGCTGCTGACCGGCAACTATCGCTGCATCACGCCGACCGAGCCGCAATCGATCCGCGATGCCGTGCACGGCGATCTCGCGCGCTCGCAGTCGATCTACGACCATGTCGATGCCGTCGCGCGCAAGCTCGGCGCCGAGGCCGAGGATCAGGTGCCGTTCGCGAAATACGCCAAGGCGGCCGAGAGCCTGCTCAAGCCGTCATCGGCCGCGCGCGCGGTCGCCGCCGGCGCGCCCTTCATCGAGCGCGTCGATCTGCTGGTGAAGCTGATCTCGCATCAGCTCGGTCAGCCCAATGCCGAGATCGACCGCACCGTCGATACCGTCGACCAGAAGCTGAACGAGCGCATCGTGCAGGGCGGATCCGGCGCGCAGTAAGAGCGGCGAAGTCGCCGGCCTCGCCACCTCGTCATTGCGAGCGCAGCGAAGCAATCCAGAATCTTTCCGCAGAGGCAGTCTGGATTGCTTCGTCGCTTCGCTCCTCGCAATGACGGAGGATAGTCCTCAGTGAATCTGCTGGCTCGTTGGCGCTGTGGGATCGTCGATGTCCTCGACGATCTGCGCGATCGGGCTCGACTGGTGGTGAACCAGCCGCCAGGCATCGCCGACCTTGCGGAAATGATTGGTGGCGGCGAGCGCGGTGCCGTCGACGATCTCGATGCACAGCACCCGGCCTGAATCGCCGTCGACGATCGCGTGCGGCTCGGCGCAGGTGATCTGCGGCCGGTCCGGATTCTGCAGGATGTCGCGCCAGCTTCCCATCACGGTGGCGTGGCCCATGATCGCGGGCCAGCCGGGATGGGTGCAGGAAATGCCGTCGTCGTCAGCCCACAGCCGTTCCATCGACGCGACGTCGCCCGCCGCGAAGGCGGCGTAGAAGGCGGCGTTGGCGGCGATGATCGCGGTCTTGCTCATGTCTTCCCGGTGGGGCAATCGCGCACAAAAATCAAGAGCGACTTCCGTCGGTCGTCTCGCCGCGCTGCATCATCATCGTCAGCTCGCCGAACCTGCCACCGTGCGCCGGGCACCCATTGCATAGAGACGACCAAGCGCCGCGGTCACGGCGTCACGCAGCCGCGGATCGGTTCCGAGCGCGCCGAACACCTTGCCGACGCCGAGCAGCGCCGGCGCCAGCCGTTCGGCGATGGGCCCCGCATCACGCGCGATGGCCGCTAGCTCACCCGCGAGCGGATCGCGCACGTCGATGCTGCCGCCCTGTTCGTCGGTGGCGGTGACGTAGCGCATCCAGCCGGCGACGGCGAGCGCGTGGGTCTCGATCGGCAGGCCGTGCCGCAGGCGATCCTCGATCGTGCCGAGCAGGCGCTGCGGCAGTTTTTGTGAACCGTCCATCGCGATCTGCCAGGTACGGTGGCGCAGCGCCGGATTGGCGAAACGATCGAGCAGCGAGGCGCGATAGGCAGCCAGATCCGTGCCCGCAGGCATCGTCAGCGTCACTGCGGCATCTTCCATCACCTGCGCGGCAAGCCGGGCGAAATGCGGATCCTGCATGGTGTCGGCGATGGTCTCGTAGCCGGCGAGATAGCCGAGATAGGCGAGCGCGGAGTGGCTGGCATTGAGCAGCCGCAGCTTCATCAGCTCGAACGGTTTGACGTCACTGACGAGCTCGACGCCTGCCGCCGCGAGATCGGGCCGGCCTGCGCAAAAGCGGTCCTCGACCACCCATTGCGTGAACGGCTCGGTCATCACCGGCCATGCGTCGTCCATGCCGAGCGCTGCCGCAACGGAGGCGCGGTCGGCATCTGTCGTTTCCGGCACGATGCGGTCGACCATGGTGCAGGGGAAGGCGACCGTCTCGGCGATCCACCGGCCGAGATCCTTCGATCGTAGTGCTGCGAACTGCGTTACGATCCGTTGCACGGTGTGGCCGTTGGCGGCGAGATTGTCGCAGCACAGCACGGTGAAGGGGGCGAGCCCCTGCGCGCGGCGGCGCGCCAGAGCTGCGACGATGAAGCCCGGCGCCGAGCGCGGTGCGTCGGGATTGTTGAGATCGTGCACGACGTCCGGGTGCCGCTCGTCGAGATCGCCGGTCTGCGGTGTGTGGCAATAGCCCTTTTCGGTCACGGTGAGCGAAACGATGCGGATGGCGGGATCGGTCATCGTTGCGATCAGCCGCGCCGGATTTTCGCGTGCGACCTCGCTGCCGAGAAGCGCGCCGATCACACGATGCTGCGTGCCTTCGGCGGCGCGTACCGCAATTGTATAAAGATGATCCTGAGGAGCGAGTGCATCGCGCGTGCCGGGGCTGCGCAGGCTGGCGCCGATGATGCCCCAATGGGTTGCGCCGGCGCCAAGACAGTCGTCGATGACGACGGCCTGATGTGCACGATGGAAGGCGCCGAGGCCGAGATGCACGATACCGGGCGTAACGCGCGCGCGGTCATAGGCCGGGCGGCCGATAGTCTGCGGCAGCCGGTCGAGCTGGGCGCGGCCAAGCCTCATGGTCGTCTCTCCCTTGCGTTTTGCGCTGCTTGACATGCCCCATCCGGTGGGTCAATGCTTCCGGTCAATTGGTAAGGCCAATTATCCAAAATTGGCGGGCCGGCGCGGGAAGGTACCCGTCGCGGCCGTTTCGGGGAGGCCAGCGTGCCGCTGGAAGCTGTGGAGGCGAGACGGCTCTATCGCCAGGTCGCCGATCAATTGCGAGCCATGATCGACAGCGGCGAGTACGCCGTTGGCAGCCGGCTGCCGACCGAGCGCGATCTCGCCGAGCAGCTCAAGGTGTCGCGTTCGACGGTGCGCGAAGCGCTGATTGCGCTGGAGGTCGAGGGCCTGGTCCGCATCCGCGTCGGCTCCGGGATCTATGTGATCGAGCCTGCCGAATCCGCGGCCATGCTTGCGCAGGCTGCGGTCATGGAAGGCCCGTTCGAGCTGCTGCGCGCCCGCGAATTCCTCGAGGGCGGGATCGCCGAGCAGGCCGCGCGCCTGGCCAAGAAAGACGACATCGCCCGCATCGACGCCTCGCTGCTTGCGATGGAGAATGTCGAGCATCCCGGCGAAGCCTCGATGGTGCACGACCGTGCCTTCCACATCGCGGTGGCCGGCTGCCTCGGCAATGCCGTGCTGGTGCGGGTGGTCGGCGAACTCTTCGACCAGCGTCTCAATCCCTATTTCGCGCAGCTGGCGCATTATTTCGAGAATCCGGGCTCGTGGCGCGCTGCGCTCGACGAGCATCGCGCGGTGCGCGACGCCATCGCCGCACGCGAGCCCGGGAAGGCCCGCGATGCCATGCGCAATCATCTGGCGCGCTCGCAGGAACGCTTTGCGCAGAATTTTGGCGCCGAACCCAGTGCTGCGCCGCGCGCCGGCCGCGGCCGTGCGGCGCGGCAGGTCACGAAGCCGTCAAAGCCGAAGCGCACGGCGAAGAAAGCCGCGCGCGGCAGCTCGCGGCGATGAGATTGGCGGCCGGTCCGAGCTGGTCCGGGCGAACAAGAAGCAGACTTAACCAGAAGCAGATTTAAGCAGTGGAGGAAAAGAACATGTTCAGGACGATGACGACAGTGCTGGCGGCTTCGGTCGCGGCGATGATTGCGACGACCGGCGCCGGCATGGCGCAGACCAAGCTGAAATGGGCCCATGTCTACGAAACCTCGGAGCCGTTCCACACCGCCTCGGTCTGGGCGGCGCAGGAGATCGCCAAGCGCACCAATGGCCGCTATGCGATCGACGTCTATCCGGCCTCGCAGCTCGGCAAGGAAGCCGACATCAATCAGGGCCTCTCGCTTGGCTCGGTCGATATCATCATCTCGGGCTCGAGCTTCGCGGCCAAAAGCTTCCCGCCGATCGGCGTGACCTATTATCCCTACACCTTCCGCGATGCCGACCATCTCCTCGCCTACACCAAGAGCGACATCTTCAAGGAGCTCGCCAAGGGCTATGAGGAGAAGAGCGGCCACCACATCGCGGCGGTGACCTATTACGGCGTGCGTCACACCTCGTCGAACAAGCCGATCAAGGCTTGCACCGATATGAAGGGCCTGAAGATCCGCGTGCCCGACGTTCCGGCCTATCTCGCGATGCCGCGGGCCTGCGGCGCCAACACCGCGCCGATCGCGTTCGCCGAAGTCTATCTCGCGCTCCAGAACGGCACCGTCGAGGCGCAGGAGAATCCGCTGACCACGATCGAGGCCAAGAAGTTCTACGAGGTGCAGAAGCACATCGTGCTGACCGGCCACATCGTCGACCACCTCAACACGGTGATCGCCGGTGCGCTCTGGAAGAAGCTCTCCGACGAGGACAAGAAGATTTTTGGCGACGTCGCGCAGGAAGCCGCGGCCAAGGCGACCGGCGAGATCAAGCAGAATGAGGCCAAGCTGGTCGCCTTCTTCAAGGAGAAGGGCCTGAGCGTCACCGAGGTCGACAAGAACGAGTTCCGTGACACCGTGCTGAAGAACGTCGCGTTCGAGACCTTTGGCTATCGCAAGGCCGACTGGGAAAAGATCCAGGCGGTGAAGTGACGACGTAGTCGTCATCCCGGGGCGGTCCGAAGGACCGAACCCGGGATCTCGAGGTTCCGGGTCTGGTGCTAGCGCACCATCCCGGAACGACGTGAGTCAAGTTTCAGGAGCAACCCATGTCCAGCGTCGAAGTGCACCGGCAGATCACCGGAGACGAGATCGCCCATACCTTCGAGGAGGAGGCGGCGCCGAAGGTTGATCTCGGCGTCTACGCCTTCGAGGACTGGGTGGCGCTTGCGATCTTCTGGGTGATGACGCTTGCCGTCTTCCTCCAGTTCTTCACGCGCTACGTCCTCAACGACAGCTACGCCTGGACCGAGGAGATCGCGACCTATTGCCTGATCGGCGTCGTCTTCATCGGCTCCTCGATGTGCGTGCGGCTGTCGCGGCACATCCAGGTCGATCTGGTTTATCGCTATCTGCCGCGCCTCGTGGCGCGCGCGATGTCGACGGTCATCGACCTGATCCGGATCGCGTTCTTCGGCTACGCCATCAAGCTCGTCTGGGTCTACATCCAGATCATCGGCGACGAGCAGATGACCACGATCAATTTTCCCAAGAACTACGTCTACTACGCCGTGCTGCTCGGCTTCGTGCTGATGTTCGTACGCTCGGTGCAGGTGGCGATCCAACATCTGCGACAGGGCTATTCGATCCTCGAACGTCCCGGCGCCTACGACGGTTTTGAAGGGTAACGCCATGCTGCTGCTGCTTGGAGGCTTTCTCGTCCTGATGCTGCTCGGCGTCCCCGTGGCCCTGTCCATGGCGGTGGCCTCGCTGCTCTACATCCTGGTCAGCGGCGTGACGCCCGACGTCACGCTGGCGCAGCGCATGATTGCCGGCGTCGAGAGCTTTCCGCTGCTCGCCGTGCCCTTCTTCATTCTCGCCGGCAACCTTATGAACATCGCCGGCGTGACGGGGCGCATCTACAAATTCGCGGTCGCGCTGGTCGGCTGGATGCGCGGCGGTCTCGGTCACGTCAACATCATCGGCTCGGTGATCTTCTCCGGCATGTCCGGCACCGCGATCGCGGATGCTGCCGGTCTCGGCACCATCGAGATCAAGGCGATGAAGGACCACGGCTACTCCACCGAGTTCTCGGTCGGCGTCACCGCGGCATCCGCCACGCTCGGGCCGATCATCCCGCCGTCGCTGCCTTTCGTGATCTACGGCATGATGGCGAACGTCTCGATCGGAGCGCTGTTTTTGGGCGGCGTCATTCCCGGCATCGTCATGACGCTGCTGATGATGGCGACCGTCACCTATTTCGCCCACAAGAACAAATGGGGCAGCGACACGCCGTTCTCCTGGCCGCAGCTCGGCTCGGCCGGGCTCGAGATCGTCATCGTGCTGGCGTTCCCGATGGCGATCTGGCTGATGGTGATGGCCGGCATGTCGGTCAACATGGCCGTCGTCATCGGCCTCGGCACGCTGCTCATCATCGACTGGTACTTCGACTTCTCGGCGGTGATGGCGCTGATGGCGCCGGTGATCCTGATCGGCGGCATGACGCTCGGCTGGTTCACGCCGACGGAAGCGGCGGTTGCCGCCGTGATCTGGTCGCTGTTCCTCGGCCTCGTGCGCTACCGCACCATGACGATCAAGACTGTCGCCAAGGCGACCTTCGACACCATCGAGACCACGGCCTCGGTGCTGTTCATCGTCACCGCAGCCTCGATCTTCGCCTGGCTGCTGACGGTGTCACAGGCAGCGCAAATGCTCTCGGACTGGATGCTCAGCATCACCCACAACAAATGGGTGTTCCTGGCGCTCGCCAACATCCTGATCCTGTTCGTCGGTTGTTTCATCGACACCACGGCGGCCATCACCATCCTGGTGCCGATCCTGCTGCCGATCGTGCTCAAGCTCGGCATCGATCCGATCCATTTCGGCCTGATCATGACGCTGAACCTGATGATCGGCCTGCTGCACCCGCCGCTCGGCATGGTGCTGTTCGTGCTCGCGCGCGTCGCAAAGCTCTCGGTCGAGCGGACGACGGTCGCGATCCTGCCCTGGCTGGTGCCGCTGCTGCTGGCGCTGATCGCCATCACCTACATTCCGGAACTGACGCTCTGGCTCCCGAAATACATGGGACTTTCAAAATGACCTCCAAAGCCCTCGCCGCAACCCTGTTTGGCCCCGAAGATCTGCGTATGGTCGAGCATCCGCTCGACAGCTTGGCGTCCGGCATGGTGCGCCTGCGCTTTGGCGCGGGCGGCATCTGCGGCTCGGACATGCATTACTTCCGTCACGCCCGGACCGGCGACTTCGTCGTCAAGTCGCCGCTGGTGCTCGGTCACGAGATCTCCGGCGAGATCGTGGAGATCGCGGGCCCCGCGCCCGGCCTGAAGGTCGGCGATCGCGTTGCCGTCAATCCGTCGCGCTGGTGCGGCCATTGCGTTGCCTGTCGCGAGGGGCGTCCGAACCTGTGCGAGAACATCTTCTTCATGGGCTCGGCCTCGAAGACGCCGCACATGCAGGGCGGTTTTGCCAATTACTTCGACGCGATCCCGGCGCAGTGCGTGAAGATCCCGGATCATGTTTCGTATCAGGCCGCGGCGCTCGCCGAGCCGCTCGCGGTCTGCCTGCACGCGGTCGCCCGCGCCGGCAAGATCGAGGGCAAGCGCGGCATTATCTTCGGCGCGGGTCCGATCGGGCTGCTGACCATGCTCGCCGCGCATCGCGCCGGCATGGCCGACATCACGGTGGCCGACATCGCGCCGGCACCGCTTGCGTTTGCGACCCGGCTCGGGGCCTCCCATGTCGAGAACGTCGCGAACGGGGAAGAGGGACTGAGGGCACAAGCCGCCGCGCGGCCCTATGACGTGGCGTTTGAAGTCTCCGGCACGGCCGCGGGCCTTGCCAGCGCCATCGGCATCGTGCGTCGCGGCGGCATCGTGGTGCAGATCGGCAATCTGCCGGGCGGCCAGATCCCGACGCCGTCGAATGCCGTGATGGCCAAGGAGATCGATTTGCGCGGCTCGTTCCGCTTCGGCTTCGAGTTCGCAACCGCCGTGGAGCTGATCAGCGACGGCAGCGTCGATGTGCTGTCACTGGTCACCGCCGAACGGCCGCTTGCGACCGCACCTGATGCGCTGCGGCTGGCGCTCGACCGCTCCCAGAGCGTCAAGGTCGTGCTGACCGCGCAATAAGGAGACACGCCGATGATGCTCGAGGGTTGGCGCTGGTACGGGCCCGATGACCCCGTCTCGCTCGACGATGTCAGGCAGGCCGGTGCGTCGGACATCGTTTCGGCGCTGCATCAGGTGCCGATCGGGGAGGCTTGGACGCGCAAAGCGGTCGAGGAACGCAAGAATTTCATCGAGCACGGCCAGCCCGGCCGCTCGCAGCTGACATGGTCGGTGGTGGAGTCGATCCCGATCCCCGACGACGTCAAGCGGCTCGGCGGCAAGGCGACGAAGTCGATCGACGCGTGGATCGCAAGCCTCGAGGCGGTTGCCGCCGCGGGCATCAAGATCATCTGCTACAACTTCATGCCGGTCGTGGACTGGTGCCGCACCGATCTGGAATGGGAGCTGCCGAACGGCGCCCGCGCCATGCGCTTCGACCAGGATCGTTTTGCGGCGTTCGAGCTGCATATCCTGAAGCGCCCTGCCGCCGTGCAGGAATACTCGCCTGAGCAACAGGCGCGCGCAAAAGCGCTGTTCGACAAGATGAGCCAGGCCGATATCGACTATCTCGTCATGGTCATCGCCAGCGCGTTGCCGGGCTCGACCACCGAGCCGATGACGATCCCGCAGTTCCGCGACCGGCTGGAAACATATCGTGACATCACGCCAAAAATCCTGCGGCAGCATCTCGCCGAATTTTTGGGTCGCGTCGCGCCGGTCGCCGAGCAGCTCGGCGTCTCCCTGACGCTGCATCCCGACGATCCGCCGCGGCCGCTGTTCGGCCTGCCGCGCGTGGCATCCACCGCCGACGACTACCAGGCGCTGTTCGACGCGGTGCCGTCGAAGGCCAACGGCATCTGCCTGTGCACGGGCTCGCTCGGCGTGCGGCCCGAGAACAATCTGCCGGCGATGGCCGAGCGCTTCGGCCCGCGCATCGCCTTTGCGCATCTGCGCGCGACCAAGCGCGAGGCCGATGGCCTGACATTCTACGAATCCGATCACCTCGACGGCGACGTCGACATGGTCGCGGTGCTCAAGGCACTGCTGAAGGAGAATGCGCGGCGCGCGCCGGACAAGCAGATCGTGTTCCGCCCCGATCACGGCCACCGCATGCTGGACGATCTCGCCGCGACAAAACGCACCAATCCCGGCTACACCGCGATCGGCCGGCTGCGCGGGCTCGCCGAGCTGCGTGGCGCGATCCGGGCGATCGAGCATCGTTAGTTGCACGAAGCCATGCCCCCGCCACGATGCGGGGGCGCGGGTTTCGATCTTGCGCCACCTGCGCGCCTGTCCTACCCCTGCGTGGAATAAACTTGGGCGAGGCCGACGATGTCTCGCCCCAAGCCTGCAGGGAGCTCTCATGACCATCCGCAACAGCCGCACCGGGGGCCAGATCCTGATCGACCAGCTGGTCGCGCAAGGGGTCGAACGCGTCACCTGCGTGCCGGGCGAGAGCTATCTCGCCGCGCTCGATGCGATGCATGACAGCCCGATCGACGTGGTGATTTGCCGCGCCGAAGGCGGCGCCGCGATGATGGCCGAGGCCTACGGCAAGCTGACCGGCCGGCCCGGCATCTGCTTCGTGACCCGCGGCCCCGGCGCGACCAATGCCAGCCACGGCGTCCACATCGCCATGCAGGATTCCACGCCGATGATCCTGTTCGTCGGCCAGGTCGACACCGGCATGCGCGAGCGCGAGGCGTTCCAGGAGCTCGACTACAAGGCAGTGTTCGGCCCTATGGCGAAATGGGCGGTCGAGATCGACCGTCCCGACCGCATTCCCGAGCTGGTCGCGCGTGCCTTCCGCGTGGCGATGCAGGGTCGCCCCGGTCCGGTCGTGATCGCGTTGCCCGAGAACATGCTGGTGGAAACCGCGGCCGTTGCCGACGCGCCGCGCGTCGAGCCGGCGGTGAGCTGGCCCGCGCCGTCGGATCTCGAGCGCATGACCGCAATGCTGGCGAGCGCCAAGGCGCCGCTCGTGGTGCTCGGCGGCTCCGGCTGGACGGAAGAGGCGACGAAATCCATCGCGCGCTTTGCCGAGCGTTTTGACCTGCCGGTCGCGACCTCGTTCCGCCGGGCCTCGCTGATCGACGCCGACCATTCGCACTATGCCGGCGATCTCGGCATCGGGCCGAGCCCCGGCCTGAAGGCGCGCATCACCGGCGCTGACGTGCTGCTGCTGATCGGCGGCCGCATGTCGGAAATGCCGTCGTCGTCCTACGAGCTGCTCGGCATTCCCGTGCCGACCCAAAAGCTCATCCACGTTCATCCCGGCTCGGAGGAGCTCGGCCGCGTCTATCAGCCGACGCTCGCGATCCAGGCCACGCCGGCGGCCTTCGCCGCTGCGGTCGACGCGATGAAGCCTGCAGCTGTGCCGGCCTGGAAGGGTGAGGCCACCAAGGCGCATGCGGACTATCTCGCCTGGACCGACAAGGCGCGCGAGTTGCCGGGTTCGTTCCAGTTCGGCCAGGTCATGACGTGGCTGCGCGACCGGTTGCCGAAGGATGCGATCGTCTGCAACGGCGCCGGCAATTATGCCGGCTGGCTGCACCGCCACCACCGCTTCCACGCCTTCGCCGCGCAGCTCGCGCCGACCTCGGGCTCGATGGGCTATGGCGTGCCGGCCGGCGTGCTGGCGAAGCGGCAATTTCCGGATCGCGTTGTCGTCGCATTTGCCGGCGACGGCTGCTTCCTGATGAACGGCCAGGAATTCGCCACCGCCGTGCAATATGACGCGGCGCTGATCGTGGTCGTGATCGACAACGCGCAATACGGCACCATCCGCATGCACCAGGAGCGCGATTATCCCGGTCGCGTGGTCGGCACCCAGCTCAAGAACCCGGACTTTGCGATGTACGCAAAGGCGTTCGGCGGTCATGGCGAACGGGTCGAACGCACCGAAGAGTTTGCGCCAGCCTTCGAACGCGCGCTGGCCTCCGGCAAGCCGGCGATCCTGCACTGCCTGATCGACCCGCGTGCGATGTCGGTCGGCAAGGATTTTGTGCCCGACACGAAGGCGCGCTGAATGAGCGTGGCCGGCCGCCACGTCGCGATCATCGGCGCTGGCGCGGTCGGCGTCATCAGCGCCATCGAGGCGCTGCGCGAGGGCCATCGCGTCACGCTGATCGATCCTGGCGAACCCGGTGGCGAGCAGGCCGCGAGCTACGGCAATGCCGGCTGGCTGTCGTCGCATTCGGTGATCCCGCCGGCCGAGCCCGGCATCTGGAAGAAGGTGCCCGGCTATCTCCTCGATCCGCTCGGGCCGCTGGCGATCCGCTGGTCATACCTGCCGAAGGCGCTGCCCTGGCTGGTCAAATATCTGCTGTCGGGCTGGACGGAAGCGCGCATTGAGAAGACCGCGTGGGCGATGCGCGGCCTCCTGAAGGATGCGCCGCTGCTGCACAGGAAGCTCGCGGAGGAGGCCGGCGTCCCCGAGCTGATCGAGCGCAACGGCGTGATGCATGTCTTCCCCTCGCAGGAGAATTTTGACGGCGATCTCGGCTGGCGGATCCGCAAGCGCGTCGGCATCGACTGGCTGGAGCTGTCCGCCGACGAGATGCGCCAGCGCGAGCCGGATCTGCATCCGCGCTACCAGTTCGGAATCGTGGTGGAGGAGGCCGGTCGCTGCCGCGATCCCGGCGCCTATGTCGCGGCGCTCGCCGCCCATGCGCTGGCCAGCGGCGCGGAGCTCGTTCACGCCAAGGCGACGGGCTTCAGGCTGAGCGGTGGCAAGCTCGTTGCCGTCGTCACCGAGACCGGCGAGATCGCCTGCGATGCCGCCGTCGTCGCGGCCGGTGCCCGCTCAAGAATGCTCACCGCGTCGATCGGCGATCCGCTGCCGCTGGAGACCGAGCGCGGCTATCACGTCATGATCGAGAGCCCGGAATCCGGCCCGCGCAACACGATGATGGTGTCCGACGCAAAAATGGTCGTGAACTGGACCAACAAGGGCCTGCGCGCCGCCGGCACGGTGGAAATCGCCGGGCTCGATGCTGAACCAAACTGGAAGCGCGCCGAGATTCTTCGCAACAATCTCGTCGGCATGTTCCCAAAGCTGCCGAAGGACATTCCGGCCTCGCGCATCAAGATGTGGATGGGCCATCGCCCCAGCATGCCGGACGGCCGTCCCTGCATCGGCCATTCCCGCGCCTCGCGCGACATCGTCTATGCCTTCGGCCACGGCCATGTCGGCCTGGTCGGCTCGGCCCGCACCGGCCGCCTGGTCGCGCAGCTCGTCAGCGGCAAGCCGCCCGAAATTCCGCTTGAACCGTTCGCGCCGACGCGCTTCCTTTAAGCGGCAAGCAAGGAGAACGTCATGAAACTGTCCGGCAAGGTCGCCGCCATCACCGGCGCGGCGCGCGGCATCGGCAGGGCCTGCGCCGAGCGCTTTCTCAACGACGGCGTCAAGGTCGTCATCTCCGACGTCGACACCGATGCGCTGGAGAAGACGGTTCAGGAGCTCGGCAGTCCGAAGAATCTGCATGCGGTGCATTGTCACGTCGCGCGGCGCGCTGACGTCGATCGTGTCGTTGCAACGGCAGTCCGGGAGTTCGGCCGGCTCGACATCATGGTCAACAATGCCGGCGTGGCGCGCAACCAGAACATCCTCGAGATCTCCGAGCAGGAGTTCGACGACGTCATCGGCATCAATCTGAAGGGCGCGTTCTTCGGCGTGCAGGCCGCCGCAAAGCAGATGATCGCGCAGGGTGGTGGCGGGGTCATCATCAACATGTCGTCGGTGAATGCGCTGCTGGCGATCCCGACGCTTGCGACCTATGCGATCTCCAAGGGCGGCATGAAGCAGCTCACCAGCGTGGCCGCAGTCGCACTCGCCCCGCACAACATCCGCGTGGTGGCGGTCGGGCCGGGTACGATCCTGACCGACATGGTGGCGTCCTCGATCAACACCTCCGAAG
>JAEWBW010000157.1 GCA_023390955.1 Pseudomonadota bacterium | reverse complement strand
CGGCCCGAGTTGGCTCAAGACCTCCGCCAGAATGAGCGGCGCTGGAATGGCATTGCCAGTCCCCTTGGCGGCGAGGTGATCGAACAGCCCGCCCGGACGCGGCGCATCGTGCAGGCCGAAGATTTGCGGACGGCTCGCGACCAGCGCGCCCAGCCGCTGGAGCAGATCGCAGCGGCCCTCAAGTCCCAGCAGCGGATTGGCTTCGCTCGCTTGAAACCCCGACTGCAGCCGATCCACCGGCAATCGCGCGATCACATCGGCATCGACGCGGAACGGTGAATCCGCACGCGCGGAAAAGGCGCCGCCCGCGAACATGTCGAGGCTGGCGAGGGCGAGGCCCTCGGAGCGGCCAATCTGCTGTCCGCTCACAGCGTCGCGATAGCGCCAGGCGGCTCCTGCGCCTGCGTCCAGCAGCACGGAGACGATCGCGAGATCGAACTCGGCGCGGGCGCGCGCTGCGCGATCCGGCCAAGAGGCGGCATCCGCAATGCGCGCCCAGCGATCGACACCGCCGAACACAAAATGCCGCCACCGGGCGTGGAAGGGAACATCCAGTGTTGGATATGCGCGACGCGTGAGTGCGAGCACCGCATCCGCGACGCCATCCATCCGGTCGAGATCGATCGTGAAGTGCGTGAGCCCGCCTGCAAGCCCGATCTCGAGCATCTGCCCGGCACGCGCACGCACCGCCTCTGCCGAAAGCAGCGAACGCGCCTGCTCTTCTGTGGCCGCCGCCGTCACGATCTCAATATTTCTCCAGCGAGCGGCCGACGGTGCCGGTCAGGTCCTCCGCCGCGGGAATCTCCTCGGAATAATATCCGGCGGCTTTCTTGGCGGCGATCTCGACATGAGCGTCGGCCGGAATCAGCTCCGGCGGGATCGGCACACGCTCGACGATATCGATGCCCTGCGAGGTCAGCGCGTCATATTTCATGTCGCTCATCGACAGGAAGCGATCGATGCGCTTGAGGCCCAGCCAGTGGATCGTATCGGGCATCAATTGCTGGAAGCGCGCATCCTGGACGCCCGCGACGCACTCGGTCCGCTCGAAATAGGCGGCGGCCGCATCGCCATCCTCCTGGCGCTTGCGCGCATTGTAGACCAGGAATTTCGTGACCTCGCCGAGCGCGCGGCCTTCCTTGCGGTTGTAGACGACGAGCCCGAGCCCACCCTCCTGCGCGCCGCGCGCACATTCCTCGATGCCGTGGATGAGATAGGGACGGCAGGTGCAGATGTCGGAGCCGAACACGTCGGAGCCGTTGCATTCGTCATGCACGCGGCAGGTGATTTTGGTGCGATGATCCGGCAGCTTGGTTACGTCACCGAACATGTAGACCGTGGTGCCGCCGATCGGGGGCAGAAACACCTTCATGTCCGGCCGCGTCACCAGTTCGGGGAACATGCCGGCGGTCTGCTCGAACAGCGTGCGCCGCAACTCGGTCTCGCTGGTGCCGAACCGCGTGGCAAGGCCCGGCAGATACCAGACCGGGTCGATCGCGATTTTGACCACGGAGACAGCGCCGCTGGCATGCACGACCTCGCCGTCGGCGCGCAGCCGCTTGGCCGCGAGCGCTTCGCGGATCTCCGGCAGATCGAGCCGCGCGCGCGTCACCGCGATGCTGGGGCGGATGTCGGCGCCCTCCGCGATCTCCTGGCGGAAATTCTCGGCAACGAGATGCCCCCAGGGATCGAGCGCGACGATCTTTTCGGGATCACTCCATTGCGGGAACGGCCCAATGGTCGCGGCCGGAAAAGTGTTGGTGAGATCGGGGCGGCGGATCGGATCGAGTGCGTGGGCGGAGACGGCAAGCGCCCGATAGACCGCGTAGGAGCCGCCATGGCTGCCGATCACGTTGCGATCCTGCGCCCGCGACACCGTGCCGATCACCGGACCGCGTGACCGCGCATCCGCAGCGCCCCAATGGATCGGGAAGGCCGCCTTGCCGCCCGGCTCCGGATGGGAGGTCAGGCGGATATGGTCGGTACGGTTCGAGCGGCTCATCACCAGGCTCCCATAACGCCGATGGCCCGCCTGTCAGGCGGGCCCTGGCGCAGTCATTTCGCAGGTTGCCCGCAACCTACGGGCTGATTCCGCAAGCTTAGCTTACCAGTCTTGTAGCAAATATTGCGGGTCCATTCGTTACCAATTTCAATAAGATAGGCACTCGGGCGGGCGTCCACCAGCCCATTTGGCGCTCTCGGCATCCCCTGCTTCGCGCGGCGACAGCATAAAAGCCCGGCCGAAACGGCCGGGCTTTTATCTCCTGCAGTCGATATTGGGCGAAGCGACGACTACGCCGCGCCCCAATAGTCCCGCGCCGTCTCCACGACCAGCGCGAGCTTGGCCCGCTGGTCGGCTTCGGTGATCAGGTTGCCCTCGACCACGCTGGCAAAGCCGCATTGCGGACTGAGCGCGAGGCAGGACGGATCGACCAGCCTGGCGGCCTCGTCGAGACGCCGCTTCAAAGAGGGCTTGTCCTCGAGTTGCGCATGCTTGGTCGTGACGAGACCCAGCACGACCTGACGCCCCTTGGGCATGAACCGCAGCGGCGCGAACGAGCCGCTGCGCTCGTCGTCATATTCGAGCAGGAAGCGGTCGACATTCAGAAGCGCAAAGCAAGTGTCGGCCAACCCTTCATACGTCCCCTGCGCCAGCCAGGTGCTGCGGGCATTGCCGCGGCAGATGTGAATGCCGATCGTGGTCGCCGGCGACCGCTCGGCGATGCAGTCGTTGATCAGGCGGATGTAGCGCCTGAGCCGCGCGTCGGGATCCTCGCCATCGGCGACGATCTCGGCGCGCAGGTTCGGATCGAGGAAGTAGCTCAGCAGCGGATCGTCGATCTGGATGTAGCGGCAGCCTGCGGCTTCCAGCGCGGCGATCTCGCGGCGGTAGACCGCGGCGACGTCGGCGAAGAAGGCCTCGATGTCGGGGTAGACGTCCTTCGACACCGATTTGCGGCCGCCATGGAAATGCAGCCGCGTCGGCGACGGCATCGCGATCTTTGCGATCGCCTTGGCATGTCCCTGCACGTAGCGGAAATCGTCGACGAGGATCGGGCTCGAGGCTCCAACGCGTCCGTTCACATGGACCGATTTCGGGACATAGCGCGGCGCCTCGTTGGTCGCAAAGGCCTGGCCGCCGCCCGCGGTGATCTGCACGCCCTCGAGCCGGCGGACGAAATCGATCCACCAGTTCTCGCGCCGGAACTCTCCGTCGGTGACGACGGGGAGCCCGAGCTTTTCCTGATAGGCGATAACATCGGCGATCGCGCCGTCCTCGACCGCATGCAGCGCGGCCGCGTCGATCTCGCCGAGCTCGAAACGAAGCCGCGCGGCATGGAGGTCATCCGGGCGCAACAGGCTGCCGACCGTGTCGGCCCGGATCGGGGTGCTCGAAACAGAGTTCGTCATGTTGCCTCGCGTGCCGGCGCCTAGTGCGCCGGGTCCTTGACGTCGGGGAAGGTCTCGAACTCCATGTTGTAGAGTTCGCCATCGTGGCGCTCGACCTTGCGCATGTAGATGTTCTGGATGATGTCGCGCGTCTGCGGATCGATCGAGATCGGCCCGCGCGGGCTGTCCAGCTTCTGGCCTTTCATCGCCGCGATCAGCGCATCGCCATTGGTATCGCCCTTGGTGGTTTCCAGCGCGCGGTAGATCAGCGCCAGCGCATCCCAGGCGGCGACGGCGACGATGTTGGGCCGCATGCCGGGATTGGCCGCCTTGAACTGGGCGACGAAGGCCTTGTTGGTCGGCGAATCGTGGCTCGCCGAATAGGGCCCGCCGGTGATGGCGCCGAGCGCGGCATCACCCATGTTGTTGAGGAGATCGTCGTCGGTGAGGTCGGACATCGCGACGAGCTTCATGCCGGCCTTGTCCAGGCCGCGCTCGACGAACTGCTTCATGAAGTTGCCGCCCGCGCCGGTCGGAACGAACACGAACAGCGCATCCGGCTTGGCATCCGCGGCGCGCTGCAGGAACGGCGCAAAGTCCGGATTGGCGAGCGGCACCTTCAGCTTCTCGACCACGCGGCCGCCATGCGCCTCGACGGTCTTGGCGAACCATTCCTCGGCGTCGAGCCCCGGGCCGTATTCGGAGACGATGCTCACAAACGTCTTCGGACCGGATTTCGGCGCCCATTGGCCGATGACGCTGGCGATCTGCGGAATGGATTGCGAGGTCCGCACGATATAGGGCGACTTGTCGACGATCGACGACGTCGCCGCGACCATGATCACCTGCGGCACCTTGGCTTTTGCGGCAAAGGCCGCGGCCGAGAGCGCAGCGGGCGTGTTGCCGAAACCGGTCAGGATCGACACGCGGTCCTGCGCGATCAGCTCCTGGGCAAACCTGTTGGCGGCATCGGGCGCGCCGCGGTCGTCGCGGACGACGAACTCGATCTTGCGCCCGGCGACGGTGTCGCCCTTCTCCTTGGTGAAGGTCTTGATCGCGGCCTCGATCTGCTTGCCGTTCGACTGGAACGGACCGGTCAGCGGGATGATCACGCCGATCTTGACGGGATCGGCGGCCTGCGCCGCTCCGGCCAGTCCCAGCGCCATCGCCGCGGCGATGCCCAATACTTTCGATTGCTTCCTCATTCGTTCCTCCCCTTGCAGTGTTTTTGTTGTCGTCGTCGTTGTCGTCGTCGCGCGGCTCAGCGCGCTTCCTTCATCGCCAGGCGATACATGATGCGGCGGGCCATCAGGCCGGGCTTGTCGGGCGCAAAGCTCAGGTCGAACTGCGCTTCGCCGTCATTCCGCACCACCTCGTTGATCCATTCGAGCGCCTCGAGATCTTCGTAATAGGCCTGCGAATGGGCTTCGAACATGAAGCGGTCAATCTCGGCATCTCCAGGCCGGTAGTCGCGCGAGTTGAACCACCAATAGTGAATGGAATTATTGGTCTCCGGCGTGAACACGTGGGTGATGTTGTAGCGGTAGAGCGATGGCTGGCCCGGATCAGGCGCGCCATCGCGCACGCTGGCAAAGGCGGTGTGAAGCGCCGGAGAGACGAACCGCGCCTCCGACGCACGATCCACCCGCTTGTGCATGATATTCGCCGGCTTGCCGTAGACGCCGGGCGGTGCCGCATCCTTCAGCTCGCGCCGGATCACGACCTGGTTGTTCTCGGTGGAGACGCTGAGTTTCGAGCGCGCATATTCCGGAGTGCCCACCGTGCCCGGATGCAGGAACGGAAAATGGGTCTGGTCGATCAGGTTCTCGTGCATCGCCACGTAGTCGGACTTGATGTGAAAACCGCCGGTGACCGTGCCCCAGGCGGGATCACCGAGCCATGACGTGTCGGGGATCAGCGCCTCGTTGGCGAGATCGGGCGCGCCCATCCAGATCCAGGTCAGCGGCCCGCGATCCACGACCGGATAGGTCTGCACCGCGGCCGTTGCGGGCGCCTGCGTCAGCGCCGGCATATGTGCGCAGACGCCGTCGGGGCCGAACTCCATACCGTGATAGCCGCAGACCAGCCGGTCGCCGACCAGCTTGCCGCGCGCCAGCGGAAACGACCGGTGCGGGCAGCGGTTGCGCATCGCGACGGGGGCGCCGGATTCGGTCCGGAACAACGCGACATCGATCCCGAGCAGCTTTCGCGCCAGCGGCGTGCGCCCGATCTCGCTGGCGCGTGCGCAGGCGTACCAGCAATTGCGGATCAGGGGTGTCGCATGATTGGCGAAGTCGCCGGGCTCCCGCGGCTCCATCGCGGCGAAGACGGCCTCGTCGCTCGGTCGGGACAGCTCGATCGTATCCATCGCTTTCGACCCTTCCTCAGGCGTTACAGGTTGAGCGCCAGCGCGCGGCCGGTGATGCGCGAGCAGCAGATCGCGATCTGCCGGCCGGCGCGATGGTCCTCGGCACTGAAATAGCGGTCGCGGTGATCCAGCTCGCCGTCGCATTCCGCGACGTCGGTGATGCAGAGCCCGCATTCGCCGCGGCGGCAACTCGACAGGGTGTCGACGCCGGCAAGCTCGAGCGCATCGAGGATCGTCGTTCCGGCGCCGACCTTGACGCGGCGGCCCGCCCGCAGACGCACCTCGAAATCTCCGTCGTCGTGCCGGTGCGCGGCGTTGAAGATTTCGAAGCGCACGCGCTCCTTGCTCCAGCCGAGCCGTGATGCAGCATCGCGCAGGACTTCGATCATCCCGGCGGGCCCGCAGACATAGACGACAGTCTCCGCCGGCTGACGGGACAGCAGCGCGACGAGATCCGGAATGCCGGTGCTCGCGCTCTCGTGCACGGTCAACTGCTCGCCGCAGAGCGCTTCGAGTTCGTCGACATAGGCCATCGCCGAGCGCTGCTGACCGGCGTAAAGCATCGAGAAGCCGACGTTCCGCGTCCGCAGCGAGCGCGCCATCGCGACCATCGGCGTGACACCGATCCCGCCCGCAACGAGGAGCACGTGCGACGGCCGGTGCGACAGCCGGAACGCGTTGATCGGGCGCGACACGTTCAGTGCCGTTCCGGGGCGAAACTGATCATGGATGAAGGCCGAACCGCGGGCGCGATCCTCGCGCTGCACGGCAATGCGCCAGAACGGCTCGGGCTCGCTGCCAAGCGTGAGCGGTCCGAGAAGCGAATAGTGGCGGACAAAGCGCCGCTCGCCGCCGCCAAAGTGCAGCTCGATATGGCTGCCGGACTCGGCCATCGGCAGCGGACGGCCGTCGGCGCGTCCGATGCAGAATTCGGCGATGCGCTCCGTCAGAGCGCGCCTTGAGACGACGACCGCGTCGAGCAATTGCCCGGCCATGAGACCTCCCGGGCGGCGCCAGCATGGGCGCCGCCTTTGGCAATTTGCTAGCAGGCGGCCGAGCCGGACTATTATGCAGCTTTTGAAATAGACCTTGCAAAAAATGAATATGGCGCGCATGGCACGGCCATGAAGCGAACACCCATCCTCACGATCAAGCAGGTGCGGATCATCGGCGCCGTGGCGACGTCGGCCAGCCTCGCGCGGGCGAGCGAGCAACTGAACGCCAGCCAGAGCAGCCTGTCGCGCGCCATTGCCGAGGTCGAAGCAAGGATGCGGCAGCAGCTGTTCGCGCGCGGCTGGACCGGGATGGAGCCGACGTCGCAGGGCGAAATCGTCATCGCGCGCTGCCGGCACATGATGTCGAGCATCAACGCCGCTCAGGAGGCACTTAAAGCTGCCGGCGCGCGCGTCGGCGATCTCGGCCATCATTTGGCCTGGGACCTGCTCGGGGCAGTCAGCGCGGTCAAGCTCACGGGCAGCGTCTCGGCTGCGGCCACTTATCTGGAGCGATCACAGCCGGACATCAGTCGCGCGCTCGCAAAGATCGCGGCGGCCACCGGGCGGCCGCCCTTCGATCGCACGCGCGCGGGCATGATTGCGACTGATGATGCCGACATCCTCGCGGACCTCCACACCAAGCTGCTGATGGACGTGATGACGCTGCCGGAACAGCTGGAAGCCTTGTCCGGCAAGGTGACGGGACGCGTCGCCGTCGGCCTGCTGCCGTTCTCCGAGCAGGATGTCGTCGTCAAGGTGTTCGGCGAGATGCTGAGCAAGCACCGGCATGTGCGGCTTCAGGCCGTCACCGGCAGCTATTCCGCGCTGATCGACGGACTGCGCCAGGGCGAGCTGGACTTCGTCATCGGCCCCCTGCGCGACCCACCGCCCTACGACATCCTCGAGGAGCGGCATCTCTACGACGAGTTCTTCGCCATCGTCGCGCGCGCCGATCATCGCCTCGCCAAGGGCCGGCGCAAGATGAAGGATCTCGTCGGTGAGAACTGGGTCGTGGCACCGCACGGCACGCCGACGCGGCGCTATTTCGAGGAGCTTCTGATCGGACAGGGCCTGGTGCCGCCGGCGCAGACCTGCGAGATCGTCACCTTCACGCTCGCCGAGCAGATGATCATGCACAGCGACGTCATCGGCCTGCTCACCTATTCGCGTGGCAAGCTGCGCGCCATTCCACGCGGATTGAAGGCACTCTCAGTCGAGCTTCCCGGCAATACGCGCGCGATCGGCTTGACCCATCGCAGGGACCAGCCGCTGACGGCGGCGCAGCGGACGTTTCTGGAGATTCTGGATCAGCGATCGGCGAAACTTGCGCGCAGCAAGTGATGCACCTGCCGACCACACACCGGTCGCCGCAAACAAAAAAGCCCGGCCGCAAGGCCGGGCTTTGAATAGATGTCCTCGAAGCGAGAGGCTTACGCGGCCTCGTCGGCGACGGCGGTATCGTCGCCATCGGTCTCGTCGGCTTCACCTTCCGCCTCGCCCTCGCCTTCAGCGGCTTCGGCCTTGGCGCCGGTGCGACGCGGGCTCTTGGCGAGCTGGGCCTCGATCTCCTTGATCGCTTCGGTCTCGGTGGAGTGCTGCACCACCGCGATCTCGCGGGAGAGACGATCGAGCGCTGCTTCGTAAAGCTGACGTTCGCTGTAGGACTGCTCGGGCTGCGACTCGGAGCGGTAGAGGTCGCGCACGACTTCCGCGATCGCGACGATGTCGCCCGAATTGATCTTCGCTTCGTATTCCTGGGCGCGGCGCGACCACATGGTGCGCTTGACGCGGGCACGGCCCTTGAGGGTCTCGAGCGCCTTCTTCACCAGCGCCGGCTCGGACAGCTTGCGCATGCCGACATTGGCGACCTTGGCGGTCGGAACGCGGAGCGTCATCTTGTCCTTGATGAAGTTGATGACGAATAGCTCGAGCTTCGCACCGGCGATCTCCTGCTCCTCGATCGCCAGGATCTGGCCGACACCGTGGGCGGGATAAACGACGAATTCATTGGCCTTGAAGCCCTGACGCTGGGTCACGACCTTCTTTTCCTCGACCTTCGGCGCAGCGGCAGCCGGCTTCGCAGCGGGCTTGGCAGCAGCGACGGGGGCCTTGGCGGCAACAGGAGCGGCCTTGGCAGCAACGGGGGCCTTCGGCGCAGCGGCAGCAGGGGCTTTCACGGCAGGCTTGGCCGCAGCCTTCACAGGCGCGGGCTTCGAAACGGTCGCTTTCGCGGCCGGTTTGGCAGTCTTGTGAGGCATTGCGCTTCTTTTGTTCTTCGAGGACTTTGCAGCCGTCGCCTTGGCAGCGGTACGGCCCTTGGATGCGCTACGGCTGGCCGCGGCGACTTTTTTGGCTTCCTTATGGGAGCCCTTGGCAGAAGTACTCTTTTTACGCGTTTTATGTGACACAGCCTGCGCGCGGAAAACTTGCCACGCCCCTGTTGTACAAGGTTTCACGGGAACCCTAGGGGGCCAAAGGGGCCGACGGGGTTCGGCTTAATGTGCCCAATATAGCACATTTCCCGCAAAAATCAATGATTTAGGGGCTGTCGGAGCTGGTTTCCAGCGGAGACCAAGGTATTAGGGTTAAGTTTGACCCGGGTTTAGTCTCCAGAACCGGGGTTCGGAGAAAAATATTTCTCGAACTTGCCTTCCTTGCCGTCGAACTCCTTGGCGTCGGGAGGTGATTCTTTCTTCTGGGTGATGTTCGGCCAGCTCTTGGCGTATTCGGCGTTCACTTCAAGCCACTTCTCGAGGCCCGGCTCGGTGTCCGGCTTGATCGCGTCAGCCGGGCATTCCGGTTCGCACACGCCGCAATCGATGCATTCGTCAGGATGGATGACCAGCATGTTGTCGCCCTCGTAGAAACAATCGACCGGGCAGACCTCAACGCAATCGGTATACTTGCACTTGATGCAGTTTTCAGTGACGACGTAAGTCATCCAACGCTCCGAAAAGCTCTCTAAAAGTCGCGGCTTGCGTAGCGCGGATAGACCCGTGCCGCAAGGTCGGGAACGGCTGATCAGGACCGCTTTTCACGTTTGATCGGCCAAAGAATGAATACAGCGCGCAATGGTTACTCCTTGCGCTCACTGAGCTCCTCGTAGAGCACGCGCGCCGAGGCAGCATCGCCGCGGCGCTCGTTGAAGGCGGTGATCTTCAGCACCCGCACAGTGCGATCGAGCGCGATCGTGAGGACATCACCGACCTTGATCGCATGTCCCGGCGAGGTTTCGCGCGTCCCGTTGATGCGGACGCGCCCCTTCTCGACGAGTTCGGCCGCGGACGTGCGCGCCTTCACCACCCGCGCGTGCCACAGCCATTTGTCGAGGCGCTGCCGCTCGGTCGTCGTGGGATTACTCCTTGCGACCTGCGAGCTGTTCCTTCAGCGCCGCGAGCTTCGCGAAGGGCGAGTTCGGATCGGCCGGACGGTCGCGCTCGCGCGGACTGGCGCTGGAGGCGTATTGGCGCAACGCCGGACCGCCCTGGCGATCACGGCCCTTGTCGCGATCACGGCCGCGGTTGTCGCGCCCCTTGTCGCGATCGCCGCCGAACTTGCCCTTGTTGTCGCGGTTGCGATCGCGATCCTTGTCGCGATCCTTGCCCTGGAAGTTGCGATTGCGGTCGTCACGGCGCTCGCCGCCCTCACCGCCTTCACGCGGCTTGCGGAAATCCTTGGCCCCATCGCGACGATGACCGCCGCCATGACGGTGACGCTCGTGGCGCTTCTCGCCGTCGGCCGGTGCGGCCTCGCCACCCTCAGCGGGCGCGGCACCCGCCTCAGCTCCGGCCTGCTGCGGACGCTGATGGTGGCGCTGGTGACGATTGCGGTCGTGGCGCGGCTTGCGCTCCTCGTGACGGCCACCCGGGCGCCAGACTTCGACGAGTTCGGGCTCGGCAGGAGCGGCTGCAGCTTCCGCGGGCGCAGACGTGTCGGCTGACGCGGCTGCTTCGACAGCAGCGGCCTCCGCGGGTGCGGCTTCGAGGGCAGTCTCTGCAGGAGCAGCAGCTTCATCGGCCGGCGGCGCGATGCCGGGGGCGTCTTCCGGCGTGACCGGGGCTTCGGGCGACGCGTCAAGCGCCGGCTCGTCGTGCGCGGGCTCGTCGTGCTGCTCCATGCCGGGAGCATCTTCGACGGTGACGGGTTCTGCGGCAGCCGCTTCAGCCGGCGCAGCCTCGCCTTCCGGCAAGCCGGCAACGGCCTCCGCGGCAGTCTCCGACGATGTCTCCGCACTGCCTTCGGCGGGCGGCGCATCCGCCGCAACCGTCTCGGCCGCAACGGGCTTCGGCGGCAGCGGCGCGCGCTTCTCCATGCGATAGCCGAGCGCACGCAGCACCGAGGCAAAATCCTCGCCCGCGGAGCCCGTCAGCGACGTCATCGCCTGCGTGACAATGAAACCACGGCCATCGAACGCGCCGGCGGGCTTTTCGCCGGGCGAGTTCTCGCGCCAGCCCAGCGCCGGACGGATCAGATCGGCCAGCCGCTCCAGGATGTCGACGCGCACGGCGCGCTCGCCGGCCTGCTTGTAGCCGAGAATGCGATAGGCATCGCGCGGCAGCTGCTTGTCGACCGGGAACGAGGTGCGGCCCGAGCCAGCCAGATGCTGCGCGCCGGACAGCGCCGAGAGATCGACATTGTCCTGCTTCAACGCCCAGAGCAGCGCTGCGAGCGCACGCGCGGCGGGCTTCAGGAGGCCGGGGAAATAGATGTGATAGGCGCCGAAGCGGACGCCGTATTTGCGCAAGGTCGCGCGCGAGGGCTGATCGAGATCCTTCAGCTCGTTGGCGATCTTCTGCCGTTCCAGCACGCCGAGCGCCTCGACGAGCTGATAGGCGATGCCGCGCGCGATGCCGGTGACGTCCTCGGCCTTCGACAGCTCGAACATCGGCCCGAGCAGCTTCTCGATATGCGTCTTGAGCCAGAGATCGAGCCGCGCCTGGACTTTTTCACGCGGCGGCCCGGTGAGGCGCTCGTCGGAGATGATGCGGATGCGCGGATGCAACGCCTCGTCTGCGGCAGTCAGTCGCGCCACGGCGTCGCCGGTCCAGCGGATGGTGCCGTCCGACGTCAGCACGAACTGCTCGTCGGGCGCGTTGCCCAGCTTTTCGGCGCGCGCGTTGATCTCGCCGGCGAGCACGGCCTGCGCCGCGGCCTGCAAGGCCTTCGCGTCCGAGCCCGCTTCAGCAGCGTCCGGTGCAAAAGTGAACCCATCAAGACGGCCGATGACGTGGCCTTCGACGATGACTTCGCCGGTCTTGCCGATTTCAGTATTCAAGCTCGTGTTCTCCCGCAGGCGGCGCATCAATACACTGGTCCGACGATCAACGAAACGCTCTGTCAGCCGTTCATGGAGCG
>JAEWBW010000479.1 GCA_023390955.1 Pseudomonadota bacterium | reverse complement strand
TGCTGATTTGAATCGAATGACATGTAATTCCAACAGGCAGGCGAAATGACGATCACCATTCAGCGGGAAACTCCGGTGCGCTCGCCAGCAACAACCTTGTCGGTGCGTGTTCACCGCATGGAGCGGGCCGCGCCGCACGTCCTGCTGGTCGAACTGCGGGACCCGGACGGCAAGACCCTGCCGCCGAGCGAGCCGGGCGCGCACATCGACGTGCACCTGCCGGACGGGGCGGTGCGTTCCTATTCGCTGTGCGGTGATCCGGCGGACCGGTACGCCTACACCATCGCCGTTTTGAACGTGTCGGGCGGGCGGGGATCGCGCTTCGTCCACGGGGAACTGGGGCTCGGCACCACCGTCACCATAGGTCCGCCCCGCAACAATTTCCGCTTCGACGCCGCACGGCGCTATCTCTTCATCGCCGGGGGCATCGGCATCACGCCGCTGCTGCCGATGGTCCGCGCGGCGGCGCAGCGGGGAACCGAATGGGTCCTCCACTATTGTGTGCGCAGCGCGGCGGAGGCGCCGTTTCTCGGCGATCTCCTTGCGCTGGACAACGGCCAGGTGGTGGTGCATGCCGCGGACGAAGGCCGGCGGCTGGCGGTGGAGGCGCTGCTCGCGTCGACGGCCGCCGATGCCCTGATCTACTGCTGCGGCCCGCAGCGGCTGATGGACGCGGTCGCGGCCGCTGCGTTGCCGATGCAGGACGTGCGCTTCGAGTGGTTTGCGCCGCGCTCTGATGCTATCCATGATGCGGCGTCGGACGACCGGTTCGAGGTCGTCTGCGCCCGTTCGGGCGTGAACGTCACGGTGATGCCGGGGACCAGCGTGCTGGAGGCGCTCGACGCCGCGGGCGTCGCTGTCGCCTCATCGTGCGAGCAGGGAATCTGCGGCACGTGCGAGACGGCGGTGCTGGAGGGTGAACCCGACCACCGCGACAGCGTCCTGACCGACGCCGAACGCGCCGCCGGCAGGACCATGATGATCTGCGTGTCGCGCGCCCGGAGCGCACGGTTGGTGTTGGATGTTTGACGGCACACAGTTCGCGGCAAACAATACACGGCGGGCAATTCGCGGTGGGGAATAGGGGGGATCGATGACCGAGAACGACCTGCAGCGGCTGGGACTGGCGCTGCTGAACAGCCCAGCCGAGGCCATCGCCTACTCCGACCGGGATGGCATCATCCGCTTCTGGAACGCGGGAGCCGAGCGCGTGTTCGGCTTCACCGCCGACGAGGCGCTCGGCCAGTCGTTGGACATCATCATCCCCGACCGTCAACGCCAACGGCATTGGGACGGTTACGACCAGGTGATGAAAACGGGAGAGAGCCGCTACGGCAGCGGTGACCTGCTGTCGGTGCCGGCGACGCGCAAGGACGGCAGCCGCATCTCGGTGGAGTTCACCATCGTGCCGCTGAAGGACGCGGATGGGGCAATGCTGGGAATGGCGGCCGTCATGCGCGATGTCACGGCGCGGTTCGACGAGCTGAAGGCTCTGCGCCGCCAGATGGCCGGGCGCTGAGCGCATCGCGGGCGGCCTGATGGCCGCCCGCAGGAACCGGTACGCTGGAATCGAAGGCCGCGCTCACACGGACTGGTGGCCGAGCAGCGGCACGACCGTCCGCAGGGCTTGGTCGAGATCGGCGAGAAGGTCGCTTTCTCCTTCCAACCCGATGGACAACCGCAGCAGGCTGTCTTCGATGCCCGCGACGCGCCTTGCCTCCGCCCCCATGCTCGCGTGAGTCATCGTCGCCGGGTGAGCCACGAGGCTTTCGATGCCGCCGAGCGATTCGGCGAGCGTGAAGACCCGGACCGCTTCCACGAAACGCCGCGCGCCGTCCGTTCCGCCTTTGATGTCGAAGCTCAGCATGGCGCCGAAGCCACGTTGCTGGCGCGCCGCGATGGCGTGGCCGGGGTGGGACGGCAGCCCCGGATAATGCACGGCGTCCACGCACGGATGGCGATCGAGAAAGCCGGCGACCGCAAGGGCGGTGCGCTGCTGCTGCTCCAGCCGCGGAAACAGCGTTCTCACGCCGCGCAGCGTCAGGTAGGCGTCGAACGGGGATCCGGTGACGCCCGTCGCGTTGGCCCAATCCTTGAGAAGGTTCAGGTCCTGCGCGTCCGCGGCGACGACGGCCCCGCCGACGACGTCGGAATGGCCGTTGAGATACTTGGTCGTCGAATGGATGACGAAGTCGGCCCCGAGCGCCAGGGGCTGTTGGAGCGCGGGCGACAGGAAGGTGTTGTCGACGGCGATCTTCGCTCCCGCCGCCTTGCCCCGCTCGGCCACCCCGGCGATGTCGGTGACGCGCATCAGCGGATTGCTCGGGGTTTCGACCAGGATGAGGGCCGGGCGGCGTTGGAGGGCCTCGCCGAGGCTCGCCGCGTCGTTCTGATCGACGAAGGCCACATCGAAATGCCCCTTGGCCGCGCGCATGGCGAGCAGACGGTGCGTGCCGCCGTAGCAATCGTGCGGCGCGACCACCAGATCACCGGGGTCGAGCGTCGCAAGCAGCAGATCGACCGCGGCCATCCCGGTGGCCGTGACCACGGCCCCGGCGCCGCCCTCCAGCTGGGCGAGGGTGTCGGCAAGCAGATCGCGCGTCGGGTTCGCCGTTCGCGAATAGTCGTAAGGCCCCGGCGTCTGGAAGCCGGGAAAGCGGTAGGTGGTCGACAGGTGGATCGGTGG
>JAEWBW010000476.1 GCA_023390955.1 Pseudomonadota bacterium | reverse complement strand
GGCCACTGCTGCCGCGCCGGCCGCCGTCCCGACCCGCGACATCAATTCGCCGCTCGGCATCTGGCTGACCGAGGAAAAGGAAGGCAAGGTCCGCATCGAGCAGTGCGGCAACAATCTCTGCGGATATTCGGTCGACGCCAAGTCGAACCAGAACGGCGAGCAGGTTTTGATCAACATGCGGCCCGGCAAGGACCAGAAATGGTCGGGCCGCATCCTCGATCCCAACAGCGGCTCGACATACGACTCGACCATCGCGATGAAGGGCACCGACCGGCTCCGCGTGCAGGGCTGCGCCTTCGGCGGCATGTTCTGCGGCGGCCAGACCTGGACGCGCGTGAACTAGCGCGCGTTTGCTAGGGCGTCGCCTCGATCACATGCGCCTGGATCTTTGCGGCGATCTCGCCGCTGCCATGACGCGCGATGATCAGTTTTTCCGCGCGATCAGTCGCCTCCTGCAACGCATCGGAACGGCGCGCCTCGATCTCGTTGCGCAATGGCGTGCCCCGGCAATAGCTCATCGCGACAAGCTGCGCCGAACTGGCTCTGCTCTGCTCCGACAATGTCTGAACGGTCACGTTTGAGAAGCCGGCGGCGAGCACCTCGCGACGGATCACGGCGGTGTCGCCGTGGCCATGCGGCGTGCGCGCAAGGAAACGCGGCGGATCATCCGGGAAGAGCTCGGCCATCGCGTCGGTGACGTCCTTGGCAAAGACGTTGTCCTCGATCCTGTCCCAGATGCTGAAGAAATAGATGCCGTTCGGCCTCAGCACGCGCCCCGCCTCGCGATAGGCCTTGACGCGATCAGGAAAGAACATCGCGCCGAACTGACAGCACACGACATCGAAGGAGCCATCCGCAAACGGCAATTCCTGCGCATCCGCCTGCTTCCAGGACAAACGCGCGTCGCCGCCCTGGCGGCTCCTGGCGTGCTCGAGCATCGGCTGATTGAGGTCGGTCACCATGTAGGCCGCATCCGGCGCAAGGACGGCCGCGACGGCGCGTGTCACGGCGCCACTTCCCGCTGCGATTTCCAGAACCGCCTTCGGCGCGCGCGCAGCGACGCGGCGCGCCAGATCATCTGCATAGGGCTGGAAGATCAGGGGGACCATGTAGCGGTCGTAGTTTTCGGGCACCGAGCCGGCAAACACCTTGTCGGAATCAGGCATCGCATCCGCCTTTCGCTACAAGTGGCTGCCGGCAAGGAGGCCACGGATGCGTCAACTTGTCATGTCGCATCGCACAAATCGTCGTCCAGCGTGCGCGACGTCACGCCCGCGGAACCGGCGTGACAGCCCTCACATCGGCCCGCCCGAACACCGGGCATGCTCACCTCACGTTCAAACCATAGGGGCGAGCCATGAATTCGTTTCGCAAAGGACTTTTGATCAGTCTCTTCGTCATCGGCCTGCCGGCCATCTCGGCGCATGCGGCAGCCACGAGCTACGACGGCGCCTGGAGCGTTCGCATCGCATCGTCGAGCGAAGCCTGCGGCAACGGCTCGGTGGTCTCGATCGGGATCAACAATGGCGAGGTTGCTTCGAGCAGCGCCGTGGTGAACGCCTCCGGCCGCGTCGCCGCCGCCGGCAACATCAACGTCACCCTGAGCAGCGGCATCAAGCGCGCCGTCGGCTTTGGCCGGCTCAGCGGCACGTCCGGCTCCGGCACCTGGAGCGGCCCGATGTGCAAGGGCACGTGGACCGCGCAGCGGATGTGATGCTTATCCCGGACGCGGCGCGAAGGACCGCGCCACGTCCGGAACTCAACGTTCAATCAGCCCAAGGCCGCCGAATATTCCGCGTCCGTCACCGGCTCCAGCCAGGTCGAGAACACGCCGTCGAGCGCTTCCTGCATGGCGATATGGCACATGCTGTTGTTCGGTGACGCGCCGTGCCAGTGCAGTTCACCCGGCGGGATCCAGACGGTGTCACCGGGACGGATTTCCTTCACCGGACCGCCCTTGGTCTGGACCCGGCCAACACCGGAAATCACATAGAGCGTCTGCCCGAGCGGATGGTGGTGCCAATTGGTGCGGGCGCCAGGCTCGAACGAGACGCGCGACACGTTCAGCCGTGCCGGCGCGGGCGCCATGTTGATCGGGTCCTGCAGCACGGTGCCGGTGAAGTTTTCCTTGGGCGCGCGGCGGGTCGGCCGCGTGCCGGCGAGCGTGATGTCCATGGGGGTCCTCGCTTCCTGTTACTTCTTGCTGGCGGCGTAGCGCGCCTTGGTTTCGGCGTTCATGGGATAGAGGCCCGGCAGCGCGGCGCCGTTGTTCACCTCGTTGACGATCCAGGCTTCCATGCGCTCCTGCTCGACGCCCTCGGCGAGCACGTGATCGAGCATCGCCTGCGGGATCAGCACGCAGCCGTCCTGGTCGGCGACGACGATGTCGTTCGGGAACACGGCGACGCCGCCGCAGCCGATCGGCTCACCCCAACCGACGAAGGTGAGGCCCGCCACGGAAGGGGGCGCGGCATAGCCGTCGCACCACACCGGCAGATTGGTGCCGAGGGTACCCTCGACGTCACGTACCACGCCGTCGGTGACGAGCGCAGTGACGCCCCGCTTCATCATCCGCGCGCAGAGGATGTCGCCGAAGATGCCGGCATCGGTGATGCCCATGGCATCGACCACGGCGATGCAGCCCTCGGGCATCGCCTCGATCGCGGTGCGGGTCGAGATCGGCGACGACCAGGATTCCGGCGTCGCCAGATCCTCGCGCGCCGGCACGAAGCGCAGCGTGAAGGCAGGTCCGACCAGCCGCGGCAGGCCGGGACGCAGCGGACGCGCGCCGCGCATCCAGACATTGCGCAGGCCCTTCTTGAGCAGGACCGTGGTGATGGTGGCGGTCGTGATGCCGGACAGTGTTTTGCGGGCTTCGGGAGAGAGCGACATGGACGGCAACGAGCTCCGATAGGGCGGGTAAGAGGAGCGCGCATCTTGCGAGCCGCGGGCCGAACGTCAAGGCCTTCCGGGCCTGTTCGCAACACTGTTATGCGCCACGATAACAAGGCTTTATCGGCTCTCCCGGCATTAATTTATTGGACTTGCGGGCGCATTTACGCGAAGCAGGGCAACTGCCCATCTTCGATTTTCGAAGGGCCGATTTCGAGAGATCATGGCCGCGACGCTTCCCTCGCCCCGCCTCCTGCCCAGCGGTGACAGTGCCGTCACCGTGGAGTTCAGCCGCGACATCGACGATGACGCCAATCAGCGCGTGCTCGCGCTCGACCGCGCGCTGAGCGAGGCTGCGATCGGCGGCATTACGGAATCCGTCCCGACCTATCGCTCGCTGCTGGTGCATTACGATCCCGGCAAAATCGGCTACGACGCCCTCGGCGAGCAATTGCTGGCGCTGGCCCGCAAACCCGTTCCGGCCAGCAGCAAAACGCGCCGCTGGCGTGTTCCCGTGGCCTATGGCGGCGAGCACGGCATCGACCTCGAGGATGTCGCAAAGGCGCTGAACACCACGCCCGACGACATCGTGGCGCGCCATGTCGCCGGCGACTACCGCGTCGCCATGATCGGCTTCACGCCCGGCTGGTCCTATCTCAGCGGCCTCGACACCTCGCTGCAGATGTCGCGGCGGCAAAATCCCAGGCTCCTGACGCCGGCCGGAACGATCGCCATCGGCGGCGTACAGACCGGCATCCAGTGCCTGGCCGGGCC
>JAEWBW010000436.1 GCA_023390955.1 Pseudomonadota bacterium | reverse complement strand
ATTCTCGCCGGTCGCCATCGGCGCCGGATAGAACTCCGCGAGCGCCGCCTGCAGCGCGAAGTCGAGGGGATCGCCGGCTTCCTCGTACCAGAACAGCGGATAGTCCCGCAGCATCTTGGCGTAGGCGATGCCGGTCTCGAGGTTGAAGCGGCCGTTGGCGTCGACGGCGAGCTGCGCGTCCTTGCCGATCTCCTTCAGCACCGCCTCGATGCGGGTGCGATCTTCGTCGATCGGCGCGCCGCCGATCTTCATCTTCACGACATTGTAGCCGCGATCGAGATAGCCGCGCATCTCGCCGCGCAGCATCGAGAGATCCTTGCCGGGATAGTAGTAGCCGCCGGCGGCGTAGACGAACACGCGCGGGTTCGCTTTCACGCCGTGACGCTCGGCGAGCAGACGAAACAGCGGCTTGCCCGCGATCTTCGCCACCGCGTCCCACACCGCCATGTCGATGGTGCCGACCGCGACCGAGCGCTCGCCATGGCCGCCCGGCTTCTCATTGGTCATCATCGCGGCCCAGACCTTGTCGGGATCGAGATTGTCGCCGGCCTCGTTGAGCAGCGACTTCGGATCGGCTTCGGTGATGCGCGAGGCAAAGCGCTCGCGGATCAAACCGCCCTGCCCGTAACGGCCGTTGGAATTGAAGCCGTAGCCGACCACGCGCTTGCCGTCGCGCATCACGTCGGTGACGACGGCAACGAGGCTCGTCGTCATCTTGGTGAAGTCGATATAGGCATTGCGGATCGGCGATGAGATCGGCTTTGTGATCTCGCGGACGTCTATGATGCGGACGGACATGGGATGGCTTTCGTGTGTTCGTCATTGCGAGGAGCGAAGCGACGAAGCAATCCAGACTGTCTCAGCGGAAAGATTCTGGATTGCTTCGCTTCGCTCGCAATGACGTGGAGAGAGTGGGCTCCTCGCAATGACGAGGAGAGAGCGCGGCGCGCGCTCAGAAACTACTTCTTATCCCTGAAATACGGCTCGACCGGCCCGTGCACCTTGATGGTCAGCGGATTGCCGTGACGGTCCTTGGCGTTACCGGCGGTGACGCGGACCCAGCCTTCGCTGATGCAGTACTCCTCGACATTGGTCTTCTCGATGCCCTTGAAGCGGATGCCGACATCGCGCTGCAGGATGTCTGCGTTGTAATAGGGGCTGTTCGGATCGACCGAGAGGCGGTCGGGAAATTCGTCGCTCATGATTGTCTCGCTCATAGCAGTGACTGGATTTGCGTACGCAGCCCTTCGGGCCGCGCGGTCGGCGCGTAGCGCGCCACCACCTTGCCGGCACGATCCACCAGGAATTTCGTGAAATTCCACTTGATGGAGGCACCTAACAAGCCGGATTGCTGACGTTTCAGGTACTCGTACAACGGATGCGCTTTCGGCCCGTTGACGTCGATCTTCTCGAACAACGGGAAGGTGACGTCGTAATTGGTCGAGCAGAACGCCTGGATCTCGCCCGCCTGCCCCGGCTCCTGCGCACCGAACTGGTTGCAGGGAAAGCCGAGCACGGAGAAGCCTTGCGGGTTGAGGTCGCGGTGCAGATCTTCCAGCCCGCGATATTGCGGCGTGAAGCCGCATTTGCTCGCGGTGTTGACGATCAGCAGCACCTGGCCTTCGAAACGTTTCATCGACACCTCCTCGCCGGCAAGCGAGTTGGCCTTGAAGTCGTAGATCGCGGTCATCGCTAGCCCACGGGATCGATCGGCGACGGCGGCACGCCGCCAGCCTCGATCGCCTCGCCCGCGAGCAGGCAGAGGTCTTCGCGATAGCGGCCGGATACCACATGAACACCGACCGGCGCCTTGCCGACGAGGCCTGTGGAGACCACAAGGCCCGGCAATCCCATGAAGGGAATTCCGATCTGCGGCAGCTGCGCCTCCCAGACCCGCTTGAAGGATTCCTCGTCCTTGCGGTCGAGATGATCGGGGAACGGGAGCTCGGCGGAGACCGGCGTCAGCAGCACCGCGTACTTTTCGAAGAACTGCATCCACTGGCGGGTGAGCGTTGCGCGGACGGTCAGCGCCTTGGCGTAATTGGCCTGATCCATCGGCGTGACGCGGTCGCGATTGCCGCGCAGGCACGCCAGCGCACCGGGGTCACCCTCGCGCTCGGCCATCGCCAGCTGCGCCTCATAGCCGTCGCCGATCCAGAGTTTGATTTGCCACTCGACCGCCTCGCGCATCGGCGGGGTGTTCTCGATCACGTCGACGGTCCAGCCGGCACGCTCGAGGCGCTTGCCGGCATCGGTCACCGCCGCTTTCACCTCGGGCCTGGTGGCAAGCCCGTCCGGATTGAGGCAGAGCGCGGCGCGCTTGGCCCTCGCCGGGCCTTCCATCGGCACCGGCACATACCAAGGGTCGCGGATGTCGCGGGCCGACATCGCTTCGAGCGAGATGCGCAGATCGTTGACGGTGCGCGCCAGCGGTCCCGACACCGCCATGATCTGCGGCCCGATCGGACGCTCCGGCAGCGCCGGATTGAAGGCGGGGATGCGGCCGAGCGTCGGTCGCAGGCCGTGCACGCCGCAGGCATAGGCGGGATAGCGGACCGAGCCGGCGATATCCGTGCCGTGGGCGATGTGGCCGATGCCGGCCGCGACCGCCGAGCCGGCGCCGCCGGACGAGCCGCCCGGCGTCAGCGAGGCATCGCGCGGGTTCTTGGTGTCGCCATGGATGAGGTTGGTGGTGAACCAGCGATAGGAGAAGGCCGGGCAATTGGTGCGGCCGAGCAGGATGGCGCCCGATTTGCGGAAATTGGCGACCACCGGATTGTCCTCGCGCGCGATCACGTCGCGCTGCAGCTTGAGGCCGTTGGTGGTGGCGAAGCCTTCCTGGTCGACATTGGCCTTGATGGTGACGGGCACGCCCGCCAGCACGCCAGGGTCCTCGCCCCGCGCGATCGCGGCGTCGACCGCGTCGGCCTGCTTCAGCACGTCCTCGGGCCTGTGGTCGATCACCGCGTTGAGCTTGGGATTGACGGCGTCGAGCCGGGCCAGGCCCGCCTGCGCGGCTTCCCGGGCGGACACTTTCTTAGCCTTGACGAGGGCGGCGAGGTCGGCGGCGGACAGGCGCCAGAGATCTTGCATGACTTGCTCCGTGTGACCGGCGTGTTTTAGCGCCGGGAACGCGGCAAAGCCATGCGGATTCCGCAGGGGCGGAACCCGCCGGGGGGCTGTCCTTCCCTTCGTCATTGCGAGCGAAGCGAAGCAATCCAGACTGCTTCCGCGGGAACAGTCTGGATTGCTTCGTCGCTACGCTCCTCGCAATGACGGGGGAGAGAGGGGTAGGCCCCCTCTAACGCCCTAATGCCTCGTGGCTGACTGCGCCGGCATGTCGATCAGCGCCTCGCTGAAAGGAAACTCCAGCACGATCTCGCCATCGGTGTCGGTGACCTCGATGACGGCTTCCAGCAGCGCCGGCTGGGTGCCCTCGGATTTGAGCACCGCCAGAATCATCTGGCGCGCCACTTCCCAGGCACGGTCGGGATTGCGCAGATCCTCGCCGTCAGGATCCACGATCAGTTCGTCGCCGATGCGGGTGTTGAAGAAGTATCTGGGCATGCCTGATCCAATGGCTGACATCATCCAATGGGGTCACTCGGTACGGATTGAAAGCCGCAACTAGCTCACAACTGGTTTATCGGGACAGGGGTCGCGACCCATCATCCTTTTTTGCATGCGTGCCCCGAGTTTGCACTGCAACAAGTCACAATCTGCGGTCATGTTCCCGCAAGATTTAACTGGCGAAGTTTGCAGCACGCATTAGTTTAGCAGTGAGGGCGGATACGTCCGGATCTTGCAAGGGAGAGCCAAAATGGCCTGGAAAGCACCGAAGATCGTCGAAGTGCCGTGCGGCATGGAAATCAACATGTATGTGAGCGCCACCCGCAAGTAAGGGTGACGGTTCACGTTGAGCGCAGTCGGATCATCGGGCGCGGCGCGTTCCCGAGATAGGGAATTGTGCCGGCCTGAGATCCGCTGCGACACGTGTCTCCAGGGGACGGATTATGCTTCGCGTCGTCGTCCTGGGCGCCGCCGCCGGCGGCGGAGTCCCGCAGTGGAATTGCGGATGTGAGGGTTGCCGGGCCGCGCGTGCGCAAGCTGGCGAATTGCAGAGAACCCAGGCCTCGGTGGCCTTCAGCGCAGATGGCGCGAACTGGTTCCTGATCAACGCCTCGCCCGATCTCAGACAACAATTGAACGCCACGCCGCAGCTGCATCCAAAGGCAGGCGCGCTGCGCCACACGCCGATCGCAGGCGTGATCCTGACCAATGGCGAAGTGGACGCGGTCGCCGGCCTGCTCTCGATGCGCGAGAGTTCGCCCTTCACGATCTACGCCCACGACAAGGTGCTGGCGATCCTGAAGGCCAACAGCATCTTCAACGTGCTGAACGAGAAGCACGTGAAGCGGCAGGGCGTCGGGATCGGCGAGCCGTTCGAGCCGCGCCTCGCCGACGGCACGCGCTCAGGCATCGAGGTGCTCCCGTTCGAAGTGCCCGGAAAGTCGGCCTGGTATCTCGAGGGCGCGGCGCATCCGGGTGGCGCGGAGGGCGCCGGCGACACGCTCGGCCTGAAGATCACGGACAAGTCGAGCGGCAAGAATTTCTACTTCCTCGCCGCCTGCGCCGCGGTCACCGACGAATTGAAGAAGGAAATTTCGGGGTCGTCGCTCGTGTTCTTCGACGGTACAGTCTGGCAGGACGACGAGATGATCAAGGCCGGGCTCGGCAACAAGACCGGCCGGAGCATGGGACACGTTGCGATGTCGGGCATCGAAGGCGCAATCGCCCGTCTCGCGGATATCGATATCGGCAGGAGGGTTTTCCTGCACATCAACAACTCGAATCCGGCGCTGCTGCCCTCTTCAGCCGAGCGCAAGGCCGCTGAACAGGCAGGCTGGCAGATACCCGCCGACGGAACGGAGATCGTGCTGTGAACGCCACGACACTGGCCGACAAGACATTTGCGGGGATAACCGCGCTTTCGATCGGCAAGGACATCAAGCTGAACAATGCCGACGATCTTGAGGCGACGCTGCGCCACATCGGCGCGACGCGCTATCACAGCCTGCATCCGTTCCATAAGCTGCTGCACGGCGGCAAGCTGAACAAGGGTCAGGTGCAGGCCTGGGCGCTGAACCGCTACTATTACCAGAGCACGATCCCGATCAAGGACGCGGTGGTGATCTCGCGCTT
>JAEWBW010000420.1 GCA_023390955.1 Pseudomonadota bacterium | reverse complement strand
GACCACAGGATGTCGCGGAGCCCGGTATCTGCGTAGGGCGAGCGCGCATAGCGGAAGACCGCGGCGCGGTCGCGTCCGCTGGCGGATACGGCCTGAATGAATTGCGTGGTTTCCTCGATCCAGCCGCTGTCGAGCACAGCGCCGGCATGCAGGAACATCAGCCAGGGCGAGCGGGCCCGCAGCGCGCCGGCCGCAAGCGCCGCACCCGACGTCGATCCCTCGAAGCCGATGAAGCGGCAGCCGGCGACGTCGGCGACGCGCTCGATCACGCCGTTGCGCGTTCCGTCGACCAGGAGAACCTCTTTGATCAGGCCGGCCGCGGCGCCCGGCACCAGCGCGGCAAGTGTTGCGACCGCGGGGGCTTCGATGCCTGCGGTCGGAATGATGACGCTCAGCATGTCTTGAGCTTTACGACCAGATAGGGGAAGGGCACGTTTGTTATACGCTATAACCATGGCGCCGCGTAGCGCGCAATGTTGCGCATCACGTGATGGTAAACCTACGCAACGGGCTGCAGCCGAGGCCGTCCCGCAGAATTAAGTGTTTCAGCGTATTTCTACGGGCGCCGCGTCGATCAATTCTTTGTTCTTCGCACTACCAGACCAAACAAATTACTCACCACGCTCGCGGACGTAGCGCGCATGCGGCGCGACGAAAAAACCGGCGAGCTGCATGGTCACGTTCCTGCGAGCGTTTGCCGCCATGGTCGCAGACGTTGCAGCAAGAGCGAGAGAGTAAACGAAAAACGAGGTTACGTTGTGAACGCCGGTCAATCTGCCGTCGACACGCCAGGCGCCAAGCTCACCGGACGATCTTGTCGACGCCTCTCGCCGGCCAGACCCAGTCGCGGATTTCGGGCATGTCCTCGCCATGCTCGCGGATGTAGCGCGCATGCGCGATCAGCGCATCGCGAAATTGCTGCTTCACCGGCGCGGCTCTGGTTGCAAGACCCGGGACCCGTTCGATCGCTTCGATCGCGAGATGGTAGCGGTCGAGTTCGTTGAGCACGACCATGTCGAACGGCGTCGTCGTGGTGCCTTCCTCGGCAAAGCCGCGCACATGCATGCCGGCATGGTTGGCGCGATTATAGGTCAGCCGGTGAATGAGATGCGGATAGCCGTGATAGGCGAAGATCACGGGCTTGTCCTTCGTGAACAGGCTGTCGAAGTCGCGGTCGGACAGGCCGTGCGGATGCTGCTCCTGCGGCTGCAGCGTCATGAGGTCGACGACATTGACGACGCGGATCTTGAGGTCCGGCAGCGTCTTTCGCAGCAGGTCGACGGCGGCGAGCGTCTCCAGTGTCGGCACGTCACCGGCGCAGGCCATCACCACGTCGGGCTCGCCATTGGCGTCCTCGTTGCCTGCCCAGGTCCAGATGCCGATGCCGGCGTCGCAATGCGTGGCGGCCTCCTGCATCGAAAGCCATTGCGGCGACGGCTGCTTGCCGGCGACGATCACGTTGATGCGGTTGTAGGTGCGCAGGCAATGATCGGCGATCCACAGCAGCGTGTTGGCATCCGGCGGAAAGTAGATGCGGACGACATCGGCCTTCTTGTTGGCGACGAGATCGACGAAGCCGGGATCCTGGTGGCTGAAGCCGTTATGGTCCTGCCGCCAGACATGCGATGTCAGGAGATAATTGAGCGACGCGATCGGTCGTCGCCACGGCAGGTGCCGCGTCACCTTCAGCCATTTGGCGTGCTGGTTGAACATGGAATCCACGATGTGGATGAAGGCCTCGTAGCAGGAGAAGAAGCCGTGACGTCCGGTGAGGAGATAGCCCTCGAGCCAGCCCTGGCAGAGGTGTTCGCTCAGCACTTCCATCACGCGGCCGTCCTGCGCGAGATGGACGTCGTAAGGCTCGATCGCCTCCATCCAGACGCGTTCGGTGACATCGAACACCGCGTCGAGCCGGTTTGACGCGGTTTCGTCGGGGCCCATGATGCGGAAATTGCGCTCTTGCGCGTTGAGGCTGATGACGTCGCGCAGGAATTTGCCGAGCTCGCGCGTCGCTTCGCCGGCGACAGCGCCTGGCTCAGGCACCTCGACGGCGAAGTTGCGGAAGTCGGGTAGCTTCAACTCCTTCTTCAGGAGGCCGCCATTGGCGTGCGGATTGGCGCCCATGCGACGGACGCCGTCGGGGGCCAGCGCCTGAAGCTCCGGAATGAGTGCGCCGTTCCTGTCGAAGAGCTTTTCCGGCTCGTAGCTGCGCATCCAGTCTTCGAGAATTTTCAGATGTGCGGGGTTCTCGCGGCAGCTCGCAACGGGAACCTGATGCGCGCGCCAAAAACCTTCGACCTTCTTGCCGTCGACCTCTTTCGGGCCGGTCCAGCCTTTCGGGCTGCGCAGCACGATCATTGGCCAGCGCGGCCGTTCGATGCTTTGTCGGCCGTCGCGTGCATGCTGCTGGATCGAGCGGATGCTGGCGAAGGCGACGTCGAGCGCATCTGCCATGGCCTGATGCATGAGGTTGGGTTCGTCGCCTTCGACGAACAGCGGCTCGTGGCCGAGCCCGTGGAAGAGATCGCGGATTTCCGCATCGCGCATCCGCCCGAGCACGGTTGGATTGGCGATCTTGTAGCCGTTGAGATGCAGGATCGGCAGCACCGCGCCGTCATGCACCGGGTTCAGGAACTTGTTCGAATGCCAGGACGCCGCGAGTGGGCCGGTCTCGGCTTCGCCGTCGCCGACGACGCAGGCAACGATCAGATCGGGATTGTCGAATGCGGCGCCATAGGCATGCACCAGCGCGTAGCCGAGCTCGCCGCCTTCGTGGATCGAGCCTGGCGTCTCCGGCGCCGCGTGGCTCGGAATGCCACCGGGAAAGGAGAATTGCCTGAACAGCCTGCGCATTCCGTCCGCATCGCGCGCGATGTCCGGATAGATCTCGCTGTAGCTGCCTTCGAGATAGGTGTTGGCGACCATGCCCGGCCCGCCATGGCCGGGACCGCAGACATAGATGACGCTGAGGTCCTGGGCGCGAATGACCCGGTTGAGGTGCGCGTAGATGAAGTTCAGGCCGGGCGTCGTGCCCCAATGGCCGAGCAGCCGCGGCTTGATGTGCTCCGGCCGCAAGGGCTCGCGCAGCAGCGGATTGTCCAGCATGTAGATCTGCCCGACGGAGAGGTAGTTCGCGGCGCGCCAGTAGCGATCGAGGAGATCGAGTTCGCTCGCGGAGGCTGATTGTTGTTGATTTGTCATGGTGCTATCGACCTTCACCTCGCGATCGCCACCAACCCTCCTCTGGCGCGATCGATCCGTGCCCATGATGAAACAGGAATGCGGCACCGCTGTTACTGCGCGAGGTCAAAGGCGACCGCTCAAGATTCGGGCAGCCTTCTTTGCATGGGGTTGTTTTTACCATTTTGGGTTCTTGTTCTTGATTTGTTCCTTTTCGATGCTATCTTGGCTCCATGAGTCGAGCATCCCTTCATGCCCTCAGGCACCCGCCGGTCACGGCGCCCTCCGAGCCGGCGGGTGCGCCTTCCAATCCAGTTGCTGACTTCCCGGAGCTTGCCGTCGCGATCGACCGCGAGCGCAGGCGAGGGCGGGGCGCGCAATCGAACGCAAGCGGCCGCTACGAGGCCGAGGCGCGCGTCAGCTTCGACGACGGCTGGCAGAGCCTCGAAGAACTGCCGCCGTTCAAGACCACGGTAGGTGTCGACGCCTCGCGCAAGGTGATCACCCGCAACGACTCCCCGGACATCGGCTTCGACCGGTCCATCAATCCCTATCGCGGCTGCGAGCATGGCTGCGTCTATTGTTTCGCGCGCCCGACGCACGCCTATCTCGGCCTGTCGCCCGGGCTCGACTTCGAGTCAAAGCTGTTTGTGAAGCCAGAAGCGCCGGCGCTGCTGGAGAAGGAACTTGCCGCGCCCGGCTACGAGCCGCGGATGATCGCGATCGGCACCAACACCGATCCCTATCAGCCGATCGAGCGCGATCGGAAGATCATGCGCGGCATTCTCGAAGTGCTGGAGCGCACCGGTCATCCCGTCGGCATCGTCACCAAATCGGCGCTGGTGACGCGCGACATCGACATCCTCGCGCGGATGGCGAAGCGCAACCTTGCCAAGGTCGCGATCTCGATCACGTCGCTTGACCCAAAGCTTGCGCGCACGATGGAGCCGCGGGCCGCGACGCCGCCGAAGCGGCTGGAGGCGTTGAAGCAGCTTTCGGAGGCCGGCATCCCCACCACCGTCATGGTGGCGCCCGTCATCCCCGCGCTAAACGATTCCGAGATCGAGCGCATCCTCGATGCTGCGGCCCATGCCGGCGTCAAGGAAGCCTCCTATGTGCTGCTGCGCCTGCCGCTCGAGGTGCGCGACCTCTTTCGCGAATGGCTGATGGCAAATTATCCCGACCGCTATCGCCACGTCTTTACGCTGATCCGCGACATGCGCGGCGGCCGCGACTACGACGCGAAATGGGGCGAGCGGATGAAGGGCACCGGGCCGATGGCCTGGACCATCGGTCGCCGCTTCGAGATCGCCTGCGAGAAGCTGGGTCTCAACAAGCGGCGCTCGAAGCTGACGACCGATCACTTCGCGCGGCCGAAGCGGAACGGCGACCAACTCAACCTGTTCTGACAGGCGAGGCGAACGAGGTGTGTCATGAGTATGCAATTGCCGCCGCCGGTCCCGCGGCTGACTGTCATCACATTGGGCGTAAGCGACATCCGCGCCAGCATTGCTTTCTATGACGCGCTCGGTTTCGCGCGCCGGCTGAAGGCGACCGGCGAGGCGGTGGCCTTCTTCGACACCGGCGGTCCGGTGCTCGCCTTGTATCCGTGGGATCAGCTTGCCGCGGATGCCGCCTTGCCGGATCGGCCGCGGCAATCGTCGTTCCGCGGCATGACGCTCGCGTGGAACTGCCGTTCGCGCGAGGAGGTCGACACGGTGCTGGCCTTCGCCATCGGCAAGGGCGCAAAACTGCTGAAGGCCACGCATGCGACCGACTATGGCGGCTATTCCGGTTATTTTGCCGATCCCGACGGCCATCCCTGGGAGGTCGTGGTCGCGCCCGGAATCGAGGTCGGCGAGGACCGACGGGTGCACCTGGCGGAGTAGGGCCTGAATATCGGGAATTGCGCGGGGTTCCCGGTTGCGCCGGGAAGGCCGCTTGCGCACGATCCCGGCCATGATTCGGGACAAGTCCGCCAAGAAGCCGGCCAAAGACGCGCCAAAGAAGATCGCTGCGAAGAAGGTCGTGTCCGTGAAGGCGAGCTTTCGCCGCGAGCGGGCGTTGATCAAGCGCGGGGTCTGGCCGATCGCCGGCTGCGACGAGGCCGGCCGCGGTCCGCTCGCTGGTCCCGTGGTGGCCGCCGCCGTCATTCTCGATCCCGACCGCATCCCGCGCGGCATCGACGATTCCAAGCGGCTTTCCGCCGAGGAGCGCGAAAGACTGTTCGAAAAGATCTGTGCGACCGCGCAGGTCTCGGTCGCTGTGGCCTCACCCGGCCGCATCGACCGCGACAACATTCTGCGCGCCTCGCTGTGGGCGCTGAAGCGCGCGGTGCTGGCGCTGCCCGAGGCGCCCAGGCACGTCTTCGTCGACGGCCGCGACAAGCTCGACACGGCCTGCGACTGCGACGCCGTGATCGGCGGCGACGGCATCGTGCTGTCGATCGCCGCCGCCTCGATCGTCGCCAAGGTCACGCGTGACCGCCTGATGTGTGCGCTGGCGCAGGACTGCCCCGGCTACGGCTTCGAGCAGCACAAGGGCTACGGCGTTCCCGATCATCTCGATGCGCTGAACCGGCTCGGGCCGTCTATCCACCACCGCAGCTTCTTCGCCCCTGTCGCGGCCGCCCGCGCCAAGCACATGCCCTGGACCGTCACGCCGCCCGAGCGCGACCTGTTCGCGGTAACGGAGGTGGACGTGCCGCCGGTCGAGATCGATCTCTCCGCAAATCTCTGACGCCTCTCGCCTCAGCCGGGGAGGGATAAGGCGACGCGGTTGCCACGGCGCATCGCTCCCTTTATCAAACTGGAAGCGCGAATACGGGCCGGCTTGAACGGGTTGGCTGCATCACTCCGGACGTTGCATGCGGTTTACCTCCCTGGTCATCGAGCTGATTCGCGCCCGGCCGCGGCTGGTGGTGTGGATCGTGGTGCTGCTGCAGGCCGCGCTCTGGCTGTTCGTTGCGCTGGTGTTCTATCGCAGCCCGCCGACCCAGCTCGCGACGCTGCTCGCCTTCGGCCGCGAATATCAGGTCGGCACCGCGCTCGGCCCGCCGTTGGCGGCCTGGCTCGCCGACATCGCCTACCGCGCCGCCGGCAACCATATGATCGGCGTCTATGTGCTCGCCGAGCTCTGCGAGGTCGCGACCTTCATCGCGCTTTATCACTTGTCTCGCGCCATCGTCGGCTCCCAGCAGGCGGTGCTGGCCGTGCTGCTGACCATGACGGTGCTGGCCTTCTCCTCGCCGGTGCTGGACTTCGGACCGTCGATCATGGCGCGCCCGCTCTGGGCGCTGCTGCTGCTGCATTCCTGGCAATTGTTCGGCCAGCGCCGCGGCAATGCCTGGTTCGCCTGGTCGATCGAAGCCGGCCTCCTGCTGCTGACCACGCCGGCTGCGATCGGCCTGCTGTTTCTGCTGCTGGTGTTCGCACTTGTCACGAGTGGTGGCCGCAGGACGCTGCGTGCGCTCGACCCGCTGTTTGCACTGCTCGTCGTCGTCGTGCTGGCGCTGCCCTATGCGATCTGGCTGGTTCGGGCCAACGTGCTCGCTCTGCCGACCTTGCCGCAGGTCGCGGATCTGGAGGCTCGCGGCATTCACATGGCCTGGCTTTTCGGCGGCCTCGTGCTTGGCGCGGCGACCATCCCGATGCTGGCCTTCCTCAACACCAGCTGGTTCGCGGGCAAGGGCGAAGAGGCGCCGATCATCTATCGGCCACCGGTCGAGCCGCTGGCGCGCCACTTCGTCTACTTCTTCGCGCTGGCGCCTGCGCTGTGCGCCGTCTTGATCTCGGGCCTGTTCGGGCTCGATCGCGTCATCGGCGGTCCCGGCGTGCTGCTCGTGATGTCGGGACTGGCGGTCGTGGTCGCGGCCGGCGATCTCATCGCGATGCGGCGGCAGCGTGTGCTGCGTGCGGTGTGGGCGGCGGCCATCGTCGCGCCCGCCGCGGGCGTCGTGCTGGGGATCCTGCTGCTGCCCTGGACCGGCGCGCGCGAGATCACGACCTCGATGCCGGGACGCGCGATCTCCGATTTCTTCGACGACAGCTTTGCCCGCCGCACCAATCATCGCCTGCGGGCGGTGGCCGGCGACACCGAGATCGCGAGCCTGATCGCGCTGCATACCGGCCGGCCGCATTTGTGGATCGATGCCGAGCCCGAGCGCACACCATGGGTGACGCCGGCCAAATTCAGCGAGACCGGCGGCGTCGTGGTCTGGCGCGCTTCCGACACTGCCGGCACGCCGCCGCCGGAGATCGCAAAGCGCTTTCCCGGCATCGTGCCGGAAGTGCCGCGCGCCTTCGAGTGGCTGGTGACGGGACGTCAGCCGCTGCTCCGCATCGGCTGGGCCATCGTGCGGCCGAAGGGACAATAGTCAGCCCGCCATCGCCTTCGCGATCGCGCGCAGATCCTGCCAGGCCAGCCGCTTGTACGATGGCGACCGCAACAGATAGGCGGGGTGGAACGTCGGCAGCGCGCGGATGGTGCGCTGGCCGGTGTCATAGTCGAACCAGCGACCGCGCGTGCGCATGATGCCTTCGCGCGTCGACAGCAGCGTCTGCGTCGAGGGATTGCCGAGCGTGACCAGCACGTCGGGATTCACTAGCTCGATCTGGCGCTGGATGAAGGGCAGGCAGATCTGCGTCTCCTGCGGCGTCGGTGTGCGGTTGCCTGGCGGCCGCCACGGAATCACGTTGGCGATGTAAGCGGTGCTGCGGTTCAGCCCGATCGCGCCGATCATGAGATCGAGCAGTTTTCCGCTGCGCCCGACGAACGGCAGTCCCTCGATGTCCTCGTCGCGCCCCGGTGCTTCGCCGACGAACATGATGCGGGCCTGCGGATTGCCGTCGGCAAATACCAGCCGCGTCGCGGTGTTCTTCAGTGCGCAGCCGTCAAAACTCTGCATC
>JAEWBW010000416.1 GCA_023390955.1 Pseudomonadota bacterium | reverse complement strand
GAGTATTTCTACTTCCACAACTGCCTCTATGAAGGCGTGTGGAAGAACAACAAGCGCCGCTTCACCGATCGCACGCCGACCTGGGACATCCTTCACAAGTATCCGCACGACTACAAGGTCGTGTTCGTCGGCGACGCCTCGATGAGCCCGTACGAGATCATGGTGCCCGGTGGCTCGGTCGAGCACGTCAACGAGGAGCCGGGCTCGGTCTGGCTCGATCGCATCATCCGCACCTATCCGCACACGGTGTGGCTCAACCCGGTGCAGCAGAAGCACTGGGACTATTCGGAATCGACCACCATCATCAAACGCATCTTCGCCAACCGCATGTATCCGATCACTATTGAAGGTCTGGAAGGCGCGATGAAGGAGTTGACGCACTGATTGCCGCCGTCATTCCGGGGCGATGCGAAGCATCGAGCCCGGAATCCATCGGGCGGCAGTACGTGTAGAGGGTTGCGCATCATAGCTCGCGACTTCGTCGCGCCGCGGAATGACAACGAGAGGGAGATTCAAAAAATGCCCCAAAACATCACCCGCGGCATCAAGGCGCTGATCGACGAGGCCAATGCCGAGATCGAGACGCTGTCGGCCAAGGACGCCATCGAGATCGCCAAGAACGGCGACGTCGTCATCGTCGACATCCGCGACCCCCGCGAGATCGAGCGTGACGGCCGCATCCCCGGCGCGTTTCCCTGCACGCGCGGCATGCTGGAATTCTGGATCGATCCGCAGAGCCCGTATGCGAAGCCGATCTTCCAGGAAGACAAGAAGTTCGTGTTCCACTGCGCCGGTGGCCTGCGCTCCGCGCTCGCTGCCAAGACTGCCAAGGATATGGGCCTGAAGCCCGTCGCCCACATCGCCGGCGGTTACGCCGCCTGGCGCGACGCCGGCGGCGCGACAGAGCAATGGGAGCCGAAGAAGAAGGGGTGAGAGCCTCGCTCTCTCTATCCGTCATTCCGGGGCGCGCGTCGCGCGAGCCCGGAATCCATTTCTCCACCAACGATGTCGCACGATGGCTTCCGGGTTCGTGCTGTGTGCGCCCCGGAATGACAAGGAAGCTCCCCCATGGCCACCGATCCCCTCGTCTCCACCGAATGGCTCGCCGCACACATCAGCGACGCCAACGTCAAGGTGCTCGACGCCAGCTTCAAGCTGCCGGGCGTGTTGCCGCTGCCAAAGGATGATTATCTCGCCGCGCATCTGCCGGGTGCGGCGTTCTTCGATGTCGATGCGGTGTCGGATCATTCCAACCCGCTGCCGCACATGTTTCCGAGCGCCGAGCAGTTCGGTCGCGACATCGGCAATCTCGGCATCTCCAACACTGACACCGTCGTGCTCTACGATGCCGGCGGCTGGGTTGCTGCTCCCCGTGCGTGGTGGATGTTCCTGTCCTACGGCCACGGCAATGTGCGCATCCTCAATGGCGGCCTGAAGAAGTGGCGTGCCGAGGGGCGTCCGGTCGAGAGCGGTGAGGTCAAGCCGAAGCCCGCGACGTTCAAGGCGAGCTACGATCCGAAGCGCGTGCGCAGCATGGAGCAGCTGGTCGCCAATGTTCAGAGCCGCGCCGAGCAGGTGATCGACGCGCGCGCCGCCGACCGTTTCGAGGGCCGGGCGCCCGAACCGCGGGCGGGCATCCGTTCCGGCCACATCCCTGGTGCCCGCAACGTGCCCTATAGCCAGCTGTTCGATGCCGCGACCGGCACGATGAAGCCGCTCGACGATCTGCGCGCCGCGTTCACGGGCGCTGGCGTCAAACTGGATGCGCCGATCGTGACGAGCTGCGGCTCCGGCGTCTCCGCCGGTGTGCTGACGCTTGCGCTTTACCGGCTCGGCATCACCGACACCGCGCTCTATGACGGCTCATGGTCGGAATGGGGCCAGGAAAAGGGCCCGCCGATCGCGACCGGCCCGGCCTGATCGGGTCTTAGCGCGTACGCGTGGCCGTCGCAGCGTAGGTCGGCTGCTGTCCGAACGGGTTGTCGAACGTCTGCTGCTGCTGTGGCGGGGCGCGCCGCACGATCCGGCGCTTCTTGGCGCGTTGCGCACGCTTCTTGGTGGCCTTGCTCTCCGACGCACTGTTGCCGTCAGACTTGATGTCGGGCTTGGTATCGGTGCTGGCCTTCGTCGATAAGTCCTTCATTGCCGGCGTCGATGCGTCGCCCAGCGCGGCCACCCGGCCCACAGTGACGGCGGTCTCGACCGGCGCCGCGGCAATATCAGCCGGCTGCAGCCCGCTCGCGGCAGCCTGCGGCTCCGCGTCCGGCGTGGGCATGGCAGGTGCAGCGTCCGACGGCACGAAAGTGATCGGCTCGGGCCTCGGCGGTGCCGCTACCGCCTCGGCCGGCGTGAAGGCTTGCGGCTCGGCCTGCGGCACAGGAACGGAGTCCAGCTTGGCCGCGGTTTCGGGCTCGCTCTCTGGCAGGCCGATGGTCGGGACCTGGTCGCGCAGCGACGGGGCGGTCTCGGCCGGCATCGGCTCGACGCGCATCACGGCGAGCACGGGCGGCTCGGGCGTTTGCGCGAACGTTTGCCCCGGCCCGGTCCGCCAGGACGGGCCGTTGGCGGCTTGCTCATGGGTCGCCCGCAGCAGGGCAGCGGCGCCCAGGCCGAACACGAGGAGGGAGGTACACAACAGGATCGCGGCAAACAGGAAGCGAAAGCCGGGAAGCATCGGCGGGCACGAATTTCCGCCTTGGCATCAGGCTGGCCAAGGCCCTTGAGCGATCGGAACGCGGTGACGGTACTATTGGCCGCGCTCGCCGCGCGGAAAGGGGCCAGGATGCTGGCGAATCGGGATGATTCGAGGATACCCGAACCCCTCGCGCGCCGTTCCGTAAAAATCGGGGTGGGGCCTCCGGCAATTTACGGCGATGATACGATTTCCGCTCCGTGATGCTCCGGGGCAACGCCGGTGATGACGATCAAAATCGACAATCGGGCGCAAATGAGCCTGAATTGTCTTGAATGCGCCGTGATCTTCGGTCATCTGCCCGTTGACGGTCTGGTCGGGCCTGGGGACTATATAGAGCTATGATGATCAAGCATTTTCTGACGATTTGCGCGGCTGCCACAGCCGCTGCGGCGGGGACCTCGCTTGCGCAGGCGCAGCAGAGCTATCCGGTGCAGCAGGCGCCGGTCTATGCGCCCTCTCCCGGCGCTCCGGCCGAGTACCGCCCTGGCGACCGCGTTCCGAATTTCGACGCGCTCGAGGATGACGACGACGACGCGCCGCACAGCTCGGCCGCGCTGCCGCCGCCCGGCCCGGGTGGCCCGATCATGTCACCGAGCGATCCGCGCTATGGCCGCCCGGCCGGTGCGCCCGTCTATTCCAACAACGCGCCGCAGGGCCCGGTGGTCTCGCCGGACGATCCGCGCTACGGCCGCCCCGCCGGTCAGCCGGCCTATTCGAACAATGCGCCACAGGGCCCGGTGATGTCGCCGGATGATCCCCGCTATGGCCGTCCCGCCGGTCCGCCGGCCGTGATCTATGCCGACCGTCCGCCGCAGCAGCCGGGTGATGGCCTGCGTCCGCCCGAGGCCGTCGGTGGACCTGCCGCGACCGGAGCGGTTCAGCAGCAACAGCCGGCCGTCGGCGCCGATGGCCGCCCGCTGGCGGTCGCAGCCCTGCCGCCCGAGGAGCAGCCCGACGCTGCGCCCGCACAGTTGCCCCCGAACCTGCGCCGCCAGGAGGTTGCGTTCCAGACCAAGGAGCCGGCCGGCACCATCGTGGTCGATACCCCGAACACCTACCTCTATTACGTCCTCGGCAATGGCCGCGCGGTCCGCTACGGCGTGCGCGTTGGTCGCGACGGTTTCACCTGGACCGGCGTGCAGAAGATCACCCGCAAGGCCGAGTGGCCGGATTGGCATCCGCCGACGGAAATGATCGAGCGCCAGCCCTATCTGCCGCGCTTCATGGCGGGTGGCCCCGGCAATCCGCTCGGCGCGCGCGCGATGTATCTCGGCGCGACCGTGTACCGCATCCACGGCACCAACCAGCCTTCGACGATCGGCAAGTTTGTCTCCTCGGGCTGCATCGGCATGCTGAACGAGGACGTGTCCGACCTGTTCGAGCGCACCAAGGTCGGCACCCGCGTGGTGGTGATGCCGGGCGGTCCGCCGCCGGGCACCGCGACCGCATCGGCCGCACCCGCGCAGGGGCTGCCGCCTGCGGCAGGTCCGGCTCCGGTCGCCGCCCAGGCTGGCCCGGCGCCGGTTGCCCAGCAGACGGTCGTGCCGCCGCTGCCCGCGCCGGTCACCGTGCGCTAAGGCGTTCTACGGATTTCGATTGCGAAAGGGCGTGCCGTCGGCGCGCCCTTTTCGTTTTCAGATCAGCCGCTTCGGCGGCTCGCCGCCCTTGCTCCAGGCGTCGATCGCCTCGACCATCTGGCCGTAATGGATGCGCAGGCCGTCCTCGGTCGCGTAGCCGAGATGCGGCGTCAGCACGAGATTGTCGAGCTTGCGGAACGGATGGTTGACCGGCAACGGCTCGACCGAGAACACGTCGATGCCGGCGCCCGCGATCTTCCTCTGCTGCAGGGCCTCGAGCAGCGCCGTCTCGTCGACGATCGGCCCGCGCGAGGTGTTGACGAGATACGCGGTCGGCTTCATCCGGGCGAGGTCGGCGGCGCTGACGAGCCCGCGCGATCGGTCGCTCAGCACCACGTGGATGGTGACGATGTCGGCCTTGGCGAACAGCTCGTCCTTGCTGGCATAGGCGACGCCGGCCTCCTTGCACTTCTCCGCCGTCAGGTTCGGGCTCCACGCGATCACGTGCATGCCGAACGCCTTCGCGATCCCCGCCACCTTGCTGCCGAGCTTGCCGAGCCCGATCACACCCAGCGTGCGCCCCTCGATCTCGATACCCGCAAAGGTCTGCCAGGGCTCGCCGGCATGCATCCGCGCATTCTCGCGGCCGATGCCGCGGGTCAATTCCAGGATCAGGCCCATCGCTAGCGCCGAGGTCGGGTCTCGCGAATATTGCGTGCCGCAGACCACGACGCCGCGCGCCTTGGCCGCTTCCAGGTCGATCGCCGCGTTGCGCATGCCGGAGGTGAGCAGCAGTTTCAGCTTCGGCAGCGCCGCGAACAGGCTCTTGGGAAACGCGGTGCGCTCGCGCATCGCGCATACGATCTCGAAATCGGCCAGCGCACTTGCCGCTTCGGTCTCGTTGGCGAAGGGATGCTTGAATACGGTGACGTCGATGCGATCGGCGAGCTTCTGCCAGTCGGCGACGTTGAGGGCGATATCGAAATAGTCGTCGAGAATTGCACAGCGCAGCCGCGTCATCGGAAAGCGTCCATCATGGCGAGGAAAGACGGCGCCGGCATTGCGCGCCATCGTCGGAACGAGGCCATGGTTGCGCGCAATCAGGCGTGCGCGCAAGCGGTCGCGTCGTTCAAAACTGCGCTAGGGAGGGACTTCAGAGCTCGCGCGGCTTCAGCCGGATCGGGGCGTCCATGCCGTGCTTGGCACGCCAGGCGGGGCCGGGGCCGCGCATATAGTGAAGTTCCGGACGGTAGGGATTGAAGGCCAAGGCGACGAACCGGCCCAAGAACCCCGAGATCCCGGCGAGCAGGCCGGCGCGCCCGGAGCTTGCCGGGGCGGAAAGGGTCGTGGTTTCGATCATTGCCATGATGCGGCCTCGCTATTCTCCCCGCCGCTTCTGCCGCGGGTGACGCTTTTTGGGGCGTCGGAACGAGCTTTGGCCCGATTCATTAAAAGATGGTTTCAATTGTCCGGATCGGGTGTCCGGATGGTGTCCGTCCCGTATTCATCCGTGGTGAATCGCGGGAAAACGTTGCCCTTTGGGGGCCGGATCGCTACATCGGCGGCAAGCAAATTTCCTCAAATCGAAGGTTGTACGGGACCGATGGCGCGCCAGTTCGTCTATTTCATGCAAGGCCTGACCAAGAGCTACCCGACCCGCAAGGTGCTCGATAACGTCCATTTGAGCTTCTACCCGGACGCCAAGATCGGTGTGCTCGGCGTCAACGGCTCGGGCAAGTCGACGCTGCTCAAGATCATGGCCGGCCTCGACAAGGAATATAACGGCGAGGCCTGGGTCGCCCAGGGCGCGCGCGTCGGTTATCTCGAGCAGGAGCCGCAGCTCGATGCGGCGCTCTCCGTGCGCGAGAACGTCAAGCTCGGCGTCGCCAAGCAGAAGGCCATCCTCGATCGCTACAACGAGCTGGCGATGAACTACTCCGAGGAAACCGCCGACGAAATGACCAAGCTGCAGGACGAGATCGAGGCCCAGGGCCTCTGGGATCTCGACAGCAAGGTCGACCAGGCCATGGACGCGCTGCGCTGTCCGCCCGACGACGCCGATGTGACGAAGCTCTCGGGCGGTGAACGCCGCCGCGTCGCGCTGTGCAGGTTGCTGCTCGACCAGCCCGACCTGTTGCTGCTGGACGAACCGACCAACCATCTCGATGCCGAGTCGGTGTCGTGGCTCGAAGGCCATCTGCGCACCTATCCCGGCGCGATCCTGATCGTCACGCACGATCGCTACTTCCTCGACAACGTCACGAGCTGGATCCTCGAGCTCGATCGCGGCAAGGGCATTCCCTACGAGGGCAATTACTCGTCCTGGCTGGTGCAGAAGCAGAAGCGGCTCGAGCAGGAAGGTCGCGAGGACGCTGCGCACCAGAAGACGATTGCACGCGAGCAGGAATGGGTCGCCTCGTCGCCGAAAGCGCGTCAGGCCAAGTCCAAGGCGCGCTACCAGCGCTATGAGGAGCTGCTCAAGCAGGCGAGCGAGAAGCAGAGCCAGACCGCGCAGATCATCATTCCCGTCGCCGAGCGTCTTGGCGCCAACGTCGTCGACTTCGAGGGTCTCAGCAAGGGCTATGGCGATCGTCTCCTGATCGACGATCTGACCTTCAAGCTGCCGCCGGGCGGCATCGTCGGCGTGATCGGTGCGAACGGCGCCGGCAAGACCACGCTGTTCCGGATGATCACCAAGCAGGAGACGCCGGACAAGGGCACCATCACGGTCGGCGAGACCGTGCATCTCGGCTATGTCGACCAGTCCCGTGACGCGCTCGACGGCAACAAGAACGTGTGGGAGGAGATTTCCGGCGGCAACGAGCTGATCCTGCTCGGCAAGAAGGAAGTGAATTCACGCGGCTATTGCTCGTCGTTCAACTTCAAGGGTGCCGACCAGCAGAAGAAGGTCGGCGCGCTCTCGGGTGGGGAACGCAACCGCGTGCATCTCGCCAAGATGCTGAAGTCCGGCGCCAACGTTCTGCTGCTCGACGAACCGACCAACGACCTCGACGTCGACACGCTGCGCGCGCTCGAAGAGGCGCTGGAGGATTTCGCCGGTTGCGCCGTCATCATCAGCCATGATCGCTGGTTCCTCGACCGCATCGCGACCCATATCCTGGCCTTCGAGGGCGACAGCCATGTCGAGTGGTTCGAAGGCAACTTCCAGGACTACGAGAAGGACAAGATGCGCCGGCTCGGCCAGGACAGCATCATTCCGCACCGCGTGAAGTACAAGAAGCTGACGCGGTGATGTCATGATGCGGCGGGTGCTCATCGCAGTTGTGATCTTTGTCACCTGCGGCTGGTCGCCCGCCCGCGCCGCCGATACCGCCTTCACCCAGTTCATCGCCTCGCTCTGGCCGGAGGCGCAGGCGGCCGGCGTGTCGCGCAAGACGTTCGACGAGCAGACGCGTGGCCTGGAGCCCGACTACAAGCTGCCTGACCTGATCCTGCCCGGGCGGCCCGCGACCGGCGCGCCGTCACAGGCCGAGTTCGTGCAGGTGCCGGCGGACTATGTCCGGGAAACCTCGATCGCGCGCCTGGCAGGCGAGGGGCAGCGGCTGCTGCAGAAATATCGTCCGGCGCTGACCGAGATCGAAAAGAAGTCCGGCGTGCCCGCCGCCGTGATGCTCGCGATCTGGGGCCGCGAAACCGACTACGGCCGCTATGCATTGCCTTATGATCTCGTGCGCGTGCTGGCGACCCAGGCCTATGTCGGACGCCGCAAGGACACCTATCGCAATGAATTCATTCTCTCGCTGAAGATACTCGGCGAGGGCGCGGTCACGCGCAAGGGCATGCGCTCATCCTGGGCTGGTGCCACCGGGCTCACGCAATTCCTGCCGTCCGAATATTACAAGCACGGCGTCGATTTCGACGGCGACGGCCGCATCGACATCTGGCACTCGGTGCCGGACGCGCTGGCCTCCGCCGCGCAGCAACTCGCCAACAAGGGTTGGCAGAGCGGCCTGCGCTGGGCCTATGAGGTGAAGGCGCCGGCGAAGGTCGATTGCACGACCGGTGTGCCGGAGGTGACGAAGCCGATCGGCCAGTGGCTGCGCGAAGGCTTCGTGCCGGTGCGTGGCGAGAAGCTGAGCGCGGCCGAGCAGGCGCAGGAGGCCTCGCTGCTGCAGCCCGAGGGAATCTACGGCCCGTCATTCCTGACGACGAAGAACTACTTCGTCATCAAGGAGTACAATTTCTCCGATCTCTACGTGCTGTTCGTCGGTCACCTCAGTGACCGCATGACGAACGCGCTGCCGTTCGCGACGCCGTGGTCGGCCTCGAAGCAGATGCGCACCAAGGACGTCGAGACGATGCAGCGCGGCCTGACGCGGATCGGGATCTACAAGGACAAGATCGACGGCAAGGCGGGCATGCTGACCCGCGCCGCACTCGGCGCCTACCAGAAGCAGGCCGGCCTGAAGGTCGATTGCTGGCCGAGCGAGGACGTGCTGCGTTCGATCCAGGCTGCACGATAGATCGACCATTCCGACATAAAAAAAGCCCGGCCGAAATCCGGCCGGGCTTTGGATCGCGGCGCGATGCGCGCCGGTGCGATCAACTCAGTAGCAGACGCGGACCGGACGGCTGACCCAGCCGTAACCGTCCCAGTACCGCTCACGGCGCACGTAGCAGGGCGCGGGCGGCGGGGGCTCGGCAATGTAGACCGGACCGCCGTAAACCGGAGCCGGGCGGCTTGCCGCGATGGCGCCACCGACGATCGCGCCGCCGATCAGGCCGGCAGCAATGCCAGCACCGACGTCACCGGCTTTGGCGGGCGGCGTGGCGGTTACCAGCGAACCGGCGACCGTCGCAACCGTGAGGGCGGCAACAAAAGTCTTCTTCATACTCTGGGCTCTCCTGGGATGGCGCTTCGCGGGAAGCGCCGGGGTTCTAAGGGATCACGCACACTCAATTGGAATTGGCCGTCCGGCTAGGAAGCGCGCAAATGGTCAATCCACGGTAAACGTGCACGGAGCTGTGACCGGAAAAAGCGGTCGATTTTAGGCCTTTAGCTGAACGGAAGCCCCGCAAGACACCGGCCCTGCAGGGGAAAGTGCGGCTTAGCCGCAGACCCGGACGCGGCGGACGCGCCAGGCATAGCCGTCCCAGAAGCGCTGTTTCTGCCAGACACAGCCGCCGTAATAGTCGTCGGCGACATAGCCCGGGCCGTAGTAGCGGGGCGGGTAGTAGGCCGGGGCGGGGGCATAGTAGCCCGGGCCGGGTCCGTAATAATACGGATTGGCCAAGGCGCCTCCGACGATGGCGCCGCCGATGATTCCGGCAGCGACGCCAGCGGCAACACCGCGCTGGGCGTGGGCCGGCGCACCCGCCGACAGGACGAGGGTAGCGGCGGCAGCGAATGCCAGCAGCGATCTCTTCATGGCCTTGACCTCACACGGGAAACAGGATGGGGGCACGGACGGCCCGTTGTTAGGTTCCATATTTCACTTGAATGATCAATGAACGGCAGCCCTGCGGGGGGCGACGAATATAGGCAGGAGGCGGCTCTCGTCCTCGAACCGAGCAGAGCAGTGCGATGATGAATGTCCTGATCGCTCTCGGGATCACTTCCATGATCGGCTACGCGCTGACCGTCCACTTGCGGAACCGCAGCCGGCAGCGGTCGCGGGTCAGTGCGGATGGCAGCTACAGTTCCGGCACGGGAGACAGCTTCTCGGTCGGCAGCTGGTTCGCCGGCGACGGCGCATCCCGCGACAGTTCCAGCAACGCGACCGATAGCGGCAGCTGCTTCAGCAGCGATAGCGGAGGTGGGGACTGTGGCGGCGGCGGGGGCGGTGGAGATTGAGCGGACCGCCCAAATTGACCCAGCGCAATACCGCTTTTTAGAGCCGTTCTAGCCTGTTGTCCGGGCCAGTTTGGAATAGCTTCAAATACCGGTTTTTCCTTTTGCATCGGGCGGCCCCCTTAAATATCGATGATGGCGCATCACCGAAGGGCTTCGCCGCTTTCCATGATTGTTTGTTCCTGTAACGTCCTCAGCGACAACGACATCCGCGCAGCCCTCGCTGATTCCGACGATGCCGTGCGTCATGCCAAGCAGGTTTATGGTTGCCTCGGCTGCAGCGCCGAATGCGGCCGCTGCGCGCGGACGATCAAGACGATCATCGACGAAGCGCTCGGTCCCTGCGCAAGCGCCTGCTGTGCCGGTTGCCCGCACAGCCATCCGGTCGCCGCCAACGACGAAACGGCCGAGCCGGCCCAGTTCGCCCTCGCGGCCTTCTGAATTCCCATACCCATACCCACAGACCTGGCTTTTTCCCCGGATGCGTCCTCGCGTCCGGTTGCCCTCATCCGTAATCTGATTTAGAAGCGTTCTAAATCGGGGTTACCACCCGATTTGCCGCAAGAGCTTGGAGTGAATCATGCAGGGCGACGCAAAGGTCATCGACTACCTCAACAAGTCACTGCGTCACGAGCTGACTGCGATCAATCAGTATTGGCTGCACTACCGCTTCCTCGACAATTGGGGCCTGCGGGACATGGCCAAGGTCTGGCGCAAGGAATCCATCGAGGAGATGGAGCACGCCGACAAGCTCACCGAGCGCATCCTGTTCTTCGACGGCTTCCCGAACATGCAGGTGCTCGACCCCCTGCGCATCGGCCAGACCGTCAAGGAGATCATCGAGTGCGACCTCGCCGCCGAGATGAGCGCCCGTGCGCTCTACCAGGAAGCGGCGACCTACTGCCACAGCGTCAAGGACTACGTCACGCGTGACCTGTTCGAGAAGCTGATGAGCGACGAGGAGCACCACATCGATTTCCTCGAAACCCAGCTCGATCTGATCGGCCGCATCGGCCTCGAGCTCTATACCCAGAAGCACGTCGGCGGGCTCGAGGGCGACAGCCACTAGGCCCGAGCCAGTCACTCCACACACCAGTGTCGTCCCGGCGAAAGCCGGGACCCATGCCGCGTGATCTATCCGTGAGCGCCGGTGCTGGTACGGCGCGAACTTCACTGCCAGTTTTCGCCAAACCACGTTCGGTGGTTATCAGTCCCTGCTTTCGCCGGGACGATAGCTGTGAGCTGGCTACAACTGCGTCTTGTAGCGCTCCACGATGATCTCCTGGCTCTCGGGGTCGCCGAGGCCGGTCTGGTCGTGGATCACCTGGCCGATGCTGGGCATCACCGAGCGCTCGACTTTCTCCGGCGACCACAGCTTTGAGCGCATCAGCGCCTTGCCGCAGTGGAAATAGACCTCGTTGACGTCGACGCTCAGCACCGCGCGCGGCGGCTTGCCGAATTCGATCATCTTGTCGAGCAGCTCCGGATCGACCGACAGCGTCCCGCGGCCGCCGACGCGCAGCGTCTCGTCGATGCCCGGCACGAAGAACAGCATGTGCACGAAGCCCGAGCCTTCGACGACATTGCGAAAGCTGTCGATCCGGTTGTTGCCGGAGCGGTCAGGCATCAGGATCCGATTGGGACCTGCGACGTGGACGAAGCCGGGGCTGCCGCCACGCGGCGAGGCATCGACGCTGGCATCGGCGCCAGATGTCGCCAGCACGCAGAACGGCGACATCTCGATGAACTTCTGGGCGTGCACGTCGATCGCGGGCCGCGCCTTCGCGATCACGCGCGGGCTCGGCTTCGGATAGATGCTGGCGAGGTCTTCGGCGCAAAGGTCGGTCACGACGATCCTTTCCTGAGGGAAGCTGGCCGAGAATACCATTCCGCGGCCGAACCGCTAACCCCCTTTGTCGCGCCGCCACGGCCAGTCGATTACGTCGGCACAGTACAATGCCCACCAAATCAGCACCGGCTGTAGCGCCAACCGAGGTCCGTGGTAGAGCCAGCTGTTGGGGATGGGCGGCAGGTCGATGCCGCCGATGGCGTGCTTGATGTTTGCGGGCCACACGCAGAGCGCATAGAGCGCGAACGCAATGCCGGCCCACCAGCGCAGCGGTCGCGTCACCAACGCGATCGCGCCCGCGATCTCGCAGACGCCGGTGATGAGGATCACCTCATGTGCAAACTGCACCCAGGATGGCGTGATCGCGAGCAGCTTTTCCGGGACCCGCAGATGTGCCACGCCGGCCGCGAGGTAGAACGCCGCAAGGATGAAGCGCATGACGGCGCGCGTGCGATCGTTGGCAGGAGTGGTGGTCATCAGCCGGCCAACAGCGACTTCGGTGCGACGTTGGTCCACGCCATCTTGAGCGCGCTACGCAGCGTCACCTGGTCGATCTTCGCCAGCAGCACATTCGTGCTTCCGTTCTTGCCCCAGGCGCCGGGCACCGGCCGGAACACGTCAGGCTCCGCATCGACCAGCATGGTCTGCTGCTCCGGCGTCAGCTTCACCATGCCCCATTTTTCGTCGGGATAACCAAGCGTCGCGAACACGCGTTTGCCGACGCGAAAGTCGGCCTTGCCGTGGTGCGAACCCTCCAGGGCCTCCGGCAAGGCGAGCGCAACGCGTCGGAAACGGGCGATGGTCATCGCGCCTGCGCGGACTCACATCGTCTTCTGCGGTGCCGTCTGCAGCAATTGCCGGAGCTGCTCGACATAGAATTTTGCGTTGCCCGTGGTGCCGTGGCCGCGCGTGTCGTTGCTCGCGGGAATGAGATAGAGCTTGCCGTTCTTGACTCGCTTCATCGCAGCATCGGTGACACCGGTCTCGGGCGGGTTGCGCTCGTCGTCGGCGGAGTTGATCAGCAGCAGCGTCGCCTCGATCTTCTCCAGCCCGTCGGCGGCGTTGTAGTCCTCCGAGGAACTCCACTGGTAGAGGAAGTCGTTGGTGTCGGCCGTGATCGGCGCCGCCAGCCGGTCGTCGACGATCTTGTTGGCCTTGGCCGCGGTCGGCGCCTGCTGCTGATAGGCCAGCGTGCCGCCGATGCTGGCGATGCCGTAGGCGACGATGGCGTATTTCATCATGCGCGGCTGGCTGGTGTAATTGCCGCCATTGTATTCGGGGTCGTTGCGGATGGTTTCGAGCATGATCCGCCGCATCATCCAGTTGCGTGACGCCATCTCGGTCGGCTGCGAGGCCATCGGCACCAGCACGTCCATCTCCTGCGGATATTTCTGACCCCACATCCAGGTCTGCATGCCGCCCATGGAGTTGCCGATCACAAGCCGCAGATGCTTGACGCCGAGGCCTTCCTTGACGAGGCGATGCTGCGCCTCGACCATGTCGTTGTAATTGTACTTCGGGAAGCTCGTCTTCATGCCGTCGGACGGTTTTGACGATTTGCCGTGGCCGATCGCGTCGGGAATGATGATGTAATATTTCGTCGCATCGAGCGGCTGTCCGGGGCCGAACAATTCGCCGGCGAAAGCAGCCCCCAGCATGCTGGCGCCCGAGCCGCCGGTGCCGTGCAGCACCAGCACCGGCTGCCCCGTCGGCTCGCCGACGGTGGTGTAGTGCAGCTTCAACTCGGGCATGGTCTCGCCGGTGTGGAACTTGAAGTCCTTGGCGACCCAGTCTCCTTGCTTTGGCGCCGGATAGTCGGCGGCGAGCGCCGGCATTGAGATCGACAGCAAGACGGCCGACAGTGCTGCGCCAATGGTCTTCATGGTTCTCTCCCCGATACGGCCGTGTGGTCCGGCCTGTTTGGGGAGCATCTTAGCAGCGCTGGCGCCGGGTTCGAGAGTTGCGTGCCTTTGATGGCAGGAGATTTTTTTGACGATGGTGCAGCGCGCAAGCGGAATATCGGCCGGTCTGACAAACGGGCTTACGCAATGTAGGATTTCCGCCTGGCCGATCGTCCTCCGGGAAACGCCGTCACGGGAGCTACTGCATGTGCCGCAACATCAAGACGCTGTTCAACTTCGAGCCGCCGGCGACGGAGGACGAGATCCATGCCTCGGCGCTGCAATTCGTGCGCAAACTGTCCGGCTTCAACAAGCCGTCGCAGGCCAATGAGGAGGCTTTTGACCTTGCGGTTGCCGAGGTCTCGGACGCAGCGCGAAAGCTCCTGACCTCGCTGCACACCCACGCGCCGGCGCGCGATCGTGAGATCGAGGCGGAGAAGGCGAAGGAGCGCTCGCGGCTGCGGTTTGGATAGGACGCGATCCGAACCGGTTCCGTGACCTGGCTCACGGAATCTGGGGTCTCATTCTGCGATGATGTTCGCCGGGGTTTTGATAACCCGGAGCACGAGCATGAGCCGCCCCCTGATCCCCCTGAAAGCCGGTGCCGTCACCTTCACGGTGCTGTGGACCGCGTGGATGATGTGGTGGAGCGGCTCCAACAGCAGCGTCAACCTCGTCATCCTGGCGCTGTGCGGCACGCTGGTCGGCTATCTCTGGTACCGCGCCATGCGCTGGCAGTTCGAGCGCATGGGTATGCTGCCGCGCAAGGAAGACGGAGCGCCGCAATAAGCGCGGCGCCGCCTCGCCACTAATCCTTGTGGCCGTGCTTCTTCTTTTTCTTCTTTTTCTTGTGATCGTCCTCGCCGAGCTCATCGGCGTTGTCATCGAAGGCGTCGGCTTCGCCGGTATCCTGCACGGCAGCCTCCAGCGCCGCGCGCTCGGCGGCTTCCTGCTCGCGCTGGCGACGACGCTCGTCCCAGGCGTCGAACAGCTGCTCGAGCCACGGCAGGACCTGCTCGATCGACGGCAATTGACCGGGCGGGCCCTGCTCGCCGCGCGGACCTTGCGGACCGGCCGGTCCCTGTGGACCGGCGGCGCCTTGCGCTCCTGGCTTGCCTGGCGCGCCCGCTTCGCCGTTCTTGCCCGGCAGACCGGCCTTGCCCTGAAGGCCGGGCTTTCCCTGAGCTCCTGGTTTGCCTGCGGCGCCTGGCTTACCCGCGGGGCCCGGCTTTCCGCGCTGGCCGTCGGGGCCCTGCCGTCCCGGATGTCCTTGCGGGCCCGGCCGTCCCGGCTCGCCCTGCCGCCCCCGGGGACCCGCAGGTCCCTGTCGTCCTTGATCGTCTGCCACGCCACTCTCCTGATTGCGGCGCCAAGCTAACGACGTTTTGCGACAGCAGCAATTGCGCGGGCCGAGCCTGCGGCGCCGCATCAACAATCAATCAGGAGCAGCGCTAGTCGTGATAGGCCGGCACGTCGACGCCGTCGGCGGTGTAGAGCCGGATCTTGTTGCGCAGCGTGCGCACCGACAGGCCGAGCACGCGCG
>JAEWBW010000377.1 GCA_023390955.1 Pseudomonadota bacterium | reverse complement strand
CGCGGCTTCTCGCGCTACTATCCCGACGGCCCTGCAGTCGCGCACCTCGTCGGCTACGTCGGGACGGCGAACGAAAAGGAATATAAGGCCGAAGACCGCAACCCTCTGCTGATCATTCCGGGCGTGAAGATCGGCAAGCAAGGTCTTGAGAAGTCACTGGAACAATATCTGCGCGGAACACCCGGCGGCCAGCGCGTCGAGGTCACCGCGCGCGGCAAGCTGGTGAAGGAACTCGATCCCAAACCCGACCGCAGCGGCCGCACCGTTCAACTGACCATCGATCAAGGGCTGCAGCAATATGCGGCTCGGCGGATGGGCGACCAGTCGGGCGCCCTCGTCGCGATGGACGTTACCAACGGCGACATGCTCGCCTTCGTGTCGATGCCAGCCTTTGATCCGAACAGCTTCAGCGAAGGCATCGGCCGGACCGAGTGGAAGAGCCTGTCGGAAGACGACCATATTCCCCTGCTCAATAAGGTCGCCCAGGGGCTTTATCCGTCGGGATCGACGATCAAGCCGGCAATGGCTCTCGCTTTCCTGAAGCAGGGTATCGATCCGCACCGCCGCGTCCATTGCCCAGGCGGTATTCGCATCGGCAATCGCTTCTTCCGCTGCGATGCGGTGCATGGCACGGTCGACATGCACATCGCCATCGAGCGCAGCTGCAACACCTATTTCTGGGCGATGGGCCTGGTCACCGACCCGGCTCAGACGACGGAGATGGTCAACTACCTCGGCTACGGTCAGGAATTCGACCTTCCGATCCCGTCACAGCGCTTCGGAACCATGCCCAACCCGAAGTGGCTGGAGAAGAAATATCACCGCAAGTGGCAGGGCTACGATTCGGCCAATACGTCGATCGGCCAGGGCTACGTCCTGGTGAACCCCCTCCAGCTCGCGGTCATGCCGGCGCGCCTGGCGTCGGGGAAGCTGCTCAAGCCCCGGCTTCTGATGACCGCCAAGCAAGACAAGATCGCCTCCGTCGACGCGAGCCCGGAGCATCTTGAGATCATCCGCAAGGCGATGGCGGCGGTGGTCAACGGAAGCGGCACCGCGGTCGCGTCGAAATTGCCGATCGACGGCATCCAGATGGCGGGCAAGACCGGTACCGCACAGGTCTTCCGGCTTGGCGAACGCGGTCACCAGTCGAACTGGGCGCTGCGGGACCACGCTTTGTTCATCGCCTTCGCCCCTGCGGATAAGCCACGCTACGCGATCGGCTGCATCATCGAACATGGCGGGTTCGGCGCCTCGGCCGCCGCGCCGATCGTCCGCGATTCGATGACCTATCTGTTCGACAAGGACAAAGCGATGGCGGCGCTTGAGCCGCTCGAGAAGCAGTGGGGCGGGACGCTGGCCGAGCGCAACGCGCGACAGCTCGCCGCCTTCAAGGCCGCGCCGAGGACCGCCACGTGATTTCCTCCGCGATCATCCCGCAACCCCTCGCGCGCCTGCCCTGGCGGCTGATCTTCATGATCATGGGGATCGCAGGGATCGGCTTTCTTACGCAATATTCTGCCGCCGGGGGGTCGATCCGCCCCTGGGCGATGAAGCAGGGCATAACCGTCCTGTTCTTCCTGTCCGTAGCCGTCGGCATGTCGACCATCCGCGAGAACACGATCAAGCAGCTGGCCTTCCCCGCCTATGCCGCCATCCTCGTCATGCTGATCATCGTCGAAGCGGTCGGGTTTGTCGGCAAGGGCGCGCAGCGCTGGATCGACCTCGGCTTCATTCGTCTTCAGCCGAGCGAGTTCATGAAGCCCGCCATCGTCATCGTCCTGGCGCGCTTCTACGAATTGCTGCCGGCGGGCGACATCCGCAAATGGCGCGCGATCTGGCCTGCGATCGCGCTGATCGGGGTGCCCTGGGCGCTGATCCTGATCCAGCCTGACCTCGGTACCGCGACCATGGTCCTGTTAGGCGGCGTCTCGGTGATGTTCATCTCCGGCGTTCCGCTTCGTGTCTTCCTGATCCCGGCAGGTGTGCTCGGGGCGGCCGTCCCGATCGTCTACCAGTTCATGCACGGCTATCAGCGCAAGCGGATCGACATCTTCCTCAATCCGGAAAGCGATCCGCTCGGCGCCGGCTATCACATCACCCAATCGAAGATCGCGATCGGGTCCGGCGGAATCTTCGGCAAAGGCTTCCTCCACGGCAGCCAAAGCCACCTCGATTATCTGCCGGAAGGCCACACGGACTTCGCCTTCGCGACCTGGGTCGAGGAATGGGGCCTTCTGGGCGGCGCCTTGCTGATCCTGTGCTTCGCCGCAGTCATCGGCTGGGGCATCAAGGTCGCGTCGAATGCGAAGTCGCGCTTCGCTCAGCTGACCGCGGCGGGCCTGACTGCGACGATCTTCTTCTACTCGTCGATCAACCTGATGATGGTCATGGGCCTGGCACCCGTAGTGGGCATCCCCCTGCCCCTCGTCAGCTTCGGCGGATCGGCCGTCATGACCGTCATGATCTGCCTCGGGATCCTCATGTCGCTTGAACGCCAGCAAAGGACCACGTCGCGCCTCGCGCGCTAGATCACTGGCGATGTCGGGGAGCGAATGGTGGACGCACTAGGGCTCGAACCTAGGACCCGCTGATTAAGAGTCATATTTTCCGCGTTTCCGGGTTTTGCGCTTTTTTGCGTGGCTTTAGAGAACATACAATAAGATCAGCAACTTATTGTTGCAGGCGCTTGCTTCCAATTTCAGCCGTTTTCGACTAGCGTGATTATATCGTGCTTATTCGGTGACCTATGCCATCAGCCAAGATCAGCAAGCGCACAGTTGATGCGGCTACTGCCGAGCCTCGCGAGCGATTTATCTGGGACGAGGACCTTCGGGGGTTCGGTCTGCGAGTGACGCGCCAAGGAGCGAAGTCGTACGTACTCCAGTACCGGATGGGCGGGCGCGAGGCCCCCTCAAAGCGATATACGATCGGCAAGCATGGGTCTCCATGGACTCCCGAGAAGGCGCGCAAAGAGGCCGAGCGCCTGATGATCATGGTCCGGCAGGGGATCGACCCTGTCGAGGCGAACAGGGAACGCCGCCGCGAGGCTGTCGAGTTAGCGTTCGACAAGTACGTAGAAGCCTTCACGAAACTCTATTTGAAGCAAAGATGGAAACACTGGCAGCTTGGCGAAGGCGTTCTTCGACGAGAAGCCATTCCAATCCTGCGCACGAGGCCGCTTCCACGCATTGAGCGTTCGCACCTCAACCCCATTTGGGATCAGCTGCAAGGCCGTCCGGCCGTGGCTAGGCTTACCCACGCGACGCTGCGAAAGTTGTTTCGGTGGGCCGTCAGTCGCGGTGACTTGGATCGGTCGCCGATGGAAGGAATGGAAGCACCACCGCCTGTTCCGTCTCGCGACCGAGTACTGTCTGACGAGGAGTTGGGCCTCCTCTGGCGATCACTCCCGACGCTCGGTGATCCTTTCGATCCATTCTTCAGGTTACTCGTCCTTACGGCTCAGCGCCGCGAGGAAGTCGCTCGCATGGATTGGGCCGAACTGGATAGAGAAGCTGCCGAGTGGGTGCTGCCTGGCAGCCGGACCAAGAACGGAAAGCCTCAGCATGTCCCCTTGAGCGATCCCTCTGTCGCCGTACTCGACGGACTCGCCGGAGGAACGTCTTGGCCCGGTCGAGGCCTTGTGCTCTCAACAACCGGCAAGACTCCCATTTCTGGCTTCTCCAAGGCCAAGAAACGCCTCGATGTGTTGATGAGCGCCGCTCTCACTGATCGTTTCACACCGTGGCGGGCCCACGACATTCGCAGAACCGTAGCCACCGGACTTCAGCGCCTCGGTGTACGTTTCGAAGTTACCGAAGCTGTCTTGAACCACGTCAGTGGTGCTCGAAGCGGCATTGCCGGCGTGTACCAACGGTACGATTGGCGGTCGGAAAAACGTGCCGCGTTGAATGATTGGGCAGCGCACGTCCTGACGGTGAGTGTCGAGGGCGAGGCGCGATGACTGATCCACGGGGCATCCAAACTGTTCCGAACGGCCCGTGGATACCACTCGATCAGGCGCTCGCCTGGATCTGTTTTGATGCCGCTTTCGATCTCGAGATGCTCACCGCAAGTTTTGGCCCGCAAATGGGTCTGCAGGGGGCGAAGTCTAAGGAGCTGTACGAAGCGGCGTGGATCGAACTCTCTTTCGCTGCTGCGAGGGACGGAATGGTCATCCGCGGACGAAGGGAGCGCGCGCGCGTCCGCGAGCCATTGCTATCTCGCCTCAGCGAAGAAGATCTCTTCAACTGCCGCTTTCTTGATTTCGTCCTCTATCCGGAGGGGATGACCATTTTAGTATCTCGCTTCGCCGGCGATTTCTCCGGCACCTGGAAAGCGATCACGATCGAACAAGGCTGGGATTTTACGGATCTCGTAGTCGCTCGCCAGGATTTGATTGCATTCAAAGCACGGGCGCGGCCGGTCCGACGGAAAACTTCCCACGCAAACAAGTTGAAAGCGCTCAAGCACCTCAAGGATCGTATAGCCGGCATTCCGATAGAGGATCTTCGTCGGGACGACCTCATCGAAGAAATGCGCGGCTTTGGAATCTCCAGGTCCGCAGCGCGCGAGAACTGGAAGTTGGCTGTTCTGGAACGGCCGGAGCTCGGTCGCCCGGGAAGGCGCAAACGTGCCGTTTAGAAATCGTGCCGATAAAACTCAGTGCATCTCTTTTAAGCCGACGGAAAGCCTCTGAACCTGTGTCTCATCGCTGGAGTCCCCCGGCAAGGAGATGCTTGATGAACTCGCAAACAACACCGCTCGATACTCGAGCGGCCGCCAGTCACATCGGAATGTCGAAATCGAGCCTGGAGAAGCTACGCGTTTATGGTGGTGGCCCGAGGTACATGAAGCTTGGGCATCTTGTTCGATATCGGCCGACCGATCTTGATGTTTGGATGGAGGAGCGGACGATTTCCAGCACCTCCGAGCGAGCTCCGGGAGCCCGCCCGTGACCCGGCGTCACAATCTCAGACGGGTTCACCGGAATCGAGCCTACTCGGCGCCGGAACTCGCGGAGCTCCTCGCCGTGAACCTCGGGACGGTTCGACGCTGGTCGATGCTGGGGCTGCGTCCGATCGATCGCAAAAGACCGTTTCTCTACTTGGGCAGTGCCGTTGCCGAGTGGCTCGGAGCACGGGCGCAACCGAGACAGCCGCTCGCACCGGGGGAGCTTTACTGCATTCCGTGCAAGGCGCGGCGGATCCCGCTCGGCGGTGTCGTTCGCCTGATCCCTCGAGCGTCGACGACGGTCGACTTCCACGGTCGTTGCCCGGTGTGTGGTCGCGAGCTGTTTCGTCGGGTGCGGGTGACCGAGATCGGCAGGAAACTGGGCGGGTGTCGCATTGCCTACGAGGACAGTCCAATGACCATTAGGCGGGAGAGCGAGCCTCTTCAGGAAGTCGTTTCCGCGGAGGCCGCGTCGTGACCCGCTGCAATCCCGACAACGAACGGATCAAACGCCGTTACTTCCGCCACCTGAGCGAGGCGGAGGGTCTCACCGAAAAGACCGTCGATCACGCGCGGCGAACCATCGTCGACTACGAGCAGTTCACCGACTGGCAGGACTTCAGGCGGTTCCACTCGGACACCGCGATCGCCTTCAAGAAGCGGCTGTTGACGGCATCCGGAAAGCGCTCGGCAGCCGTCAACCAACGGTCGACGATTCATTCGAAGCTCCTCCACCTCGAAAAATTCTTCACCTGGCTTGCCGAGCAGCCGGGGTTTCGAACGGCCTTCAGTCACGTCGACGCGGACTATTTCAAGCTGCCGCGGCGTGATCGCAGCATTGCACTGGATCGGCAGGTCAAGCCGGCCCCGTCCGTCGAACAAATGCACCTTGTCATCGGAGCGATGCCCGCCCTGTCGGACGTGGAGCTGCGCAATCGGGCACTGGTTTCTTGTCTGCTTTTGACCGGCGCTCGCGTGGGCGCGGTGCGATCGCTCAAGCTCAAGCATGTTCTCAGAAATAAAACCGGCATCCATCAGGATGCCCGCGAAGTGCGCACCAAGGGCGCCAAAACCTTTCCGACCTATTTTTTTCCCGTCGGCGGCGAGGCCCGGAATGTTTTCCTCTCCTACGTCGATCACCTGCGCCTGAGCCTGGGCTGGGGAGAGGATGATCCCCTATTTCCGAGTACGCGGCAGGATGTCGGCGACGACCACCAGTTCTCGGTGGTGGGTCTCGAACGCAGGCATTGGAAGACGGCGGATCCCGTGCGCGCCATCTTTCGAGCCGCGTTCGATGTGGCGGGGCTGCCCCGATATTCGCCGCACTCGATCCGGCGAACGCTGGTCGGCCTTGGCCAGGAGGTCTGTCGGACGCCGCAGGAGTACAAGGCCTGGTCGCAGAACCTTGGCCACAACGAGGTTCTGACCACCTTTATAAGCTACGGGGGCGTCTCGGACCTTCGACAGGCCGAAATCCTGAACGAACTGGGCTCGCGCAGGCCCGACATCCCGGCGGACATGATGGAGCTCGCCGCGCGCCTCATAGAGCGCCTCCAAAAACCGAATAATCAGGGCGTTAATGAAGGTTCAACGTCATGAGATTTCTCAGGGACGCTGAGGGCCGGTTCATTCGCATCGATCGTGTCTGTGAGGCACAACCGGATCAGCCGGGATTCCTGAAGCTGCGCTTGGACTCCGGCGATCAACGCCAAGTTACAGTCAGAGAGTGGGATCGTGTGACCGAACTGTTGGAAAGCCACATCGTCCCGGCCGCGCCCGGGACGGTGCAGCTGTTCGACGTGAAGGGCGAGGGTCGTCGCTGGATCGTGAAGCAGCCGGTTATTGCCTGGGCCGTTCAACATAACGGCATAGCCGCAGCAATCACGAGCACCGGCATCATAAGAGGCAACGATATCTATCCGGCGATTCAGAACCCCAACGGAAGTGTCGAGGATGCACTCGGCCTCTACGAGTCCTACGAGCATTGGCTTGCCGCGATCGCGGTTGAATAGGAGAGGCAGTTGCCAGTCTCGATGCAGTCATTGTTTGAGGACTTGGGCTTCGAGCGGTTTCCGCATCCGTTTACGTCAAAGCCGGCGTATCGCGTTCGCTTCGGACCGTATGAAGTCGAATTGGCCCTGCTCACCAATCGGTGGTTTCAGCAGAGTTGGATGGTCAGCGGCATCGTGAATTCTGGCAGAACTATCGCTGCAATCGAAGCTGAGCTGCCGGTTGAGGTGGAAACCACGGAGCAGGGCCTCGCGCTCCTGAGCCACTTTGTCGGCCAGCACATTCCCGACGAGTTCAAGCCGGCCTGGCTGAGGATCGGCGAGCGCATGACAGCGCACCTGCCCTGGTCACGAAATCTGTCCAGCACATCCGGGTAGTGGGGAGAAAAAGCCGTGGACCTGCACAAACGCATCGCGAACGGCGTCCGGTCGAAGAGGCAGCGGGACGCGGCGCAGGAATTTCTTCGAAAGCTCTATTCGAAGGCCATCGAGGGAACCGACTGGGAAAAGCTGCAGGACGAGCTCGACGCCAAGAGCGATCCGATCGATCAAGCGGATCCGCTCGAGCTCTACGAGGTCGAGGACCGCGGCGTCGGCGTCATC
>JAEWBW010000342.1 GCA_023390955.1 Pseudomonadota bacterium | reverse complement strand
GTGCCGTCGTCAGCAACAGCGGCACCGCGACGGTGACGCTGACCGGCACCATCGCCCAGATCAACACGACGCTGGCTGCCGCCAACAACATCGTCTACCGCCCGACCACTGGGGCGACTGGCGCCGACACCCTGACCGTCACCACCAACGACAATGGCAACTCGCCGGGCGGCGCACTGAACGATTCAGACACGGTATCGCTCTACGTCAATCCGTCGGCGGTGTCCGGTCAGCTCTGGTATCTTGGCCAAGGCAATCCCACCGACGCGCGCCTCGCCTACATGAACATCAGTGCCGCCAACGGCAGCAATGCCGAAGGCGCCACAACCGTCCTCGTCGACAACAACCCCGGCCTCGATCTGGGGACAGCGCTTCCGGGGGATATCGATATCGACTGGGCCGCCGGCCTTTATTATGTGCTCTCCGATACCGGCAATGGAGACCATGTCACGCTCCGCATGGGGCACATCGGCAGCACGGCAGCGCCGACCGACGTTTATTCTCCGCTGCCCGCCGATATCCTCAACACGATCCAGATCGACCCCGTGACACACCACCTCTATGTGGGCACAACGGAAGGGACGGCGGCCAAGCCCGCGACGACCGGCATCCTTGACTTCACTTATGATCCGACGACCGGCGCATTGACGCCGGTTAGCACCAACGGCGGGTACCTGCTCAAATCCAACCAGCAGACCACCATTCCGAACTATGGAGCGCCTCTTCAGGGGCCGTTGTTTGTCACCACCGACTTCGCGTTTGACCCTTCGACCAATAAATTGTTCTGGACCACCCGGTCGAACGGCAGCGCCTTCGCGAACGGGGCGTACTGGATTGACGTGTCCGACCCGACCGATGTTCATCCGCTGATCCAGCAGTCGCAGTTTCCGTTCACTACCGATCACTCGGCGTGGAGCAATGGCTATCTGGACAGCATCGTGGTCGATCCCAGCACGACCACGGTCTACTTCAACACATTCTCGCAGCATCCATCGCCGGATGCGACCTACAGTGCGGCGCTCAACAAGATCTACTACATCGACGAAGCCGCGACCGGCAGCACCGCGGCTGTGGCTCTGACCATTAACGGGCTGCCGGGCGGGAATCACTTCTACCCCGGCAAGATGACGTTCGACCAGACGCTCCGCCAGCTCTACGTGGTCTCCGAGGAGGTCACTACCAGCGGGGCAAGCGTCGATGATGTGATCTATGTCCTTCAGCTAAGCGCCGACGGTCATTCGGCATCGCTGATCAACTCGATCAGCGCGACCAATCCGGTCTTCACGCAGGATCCGGCCAATTTCGGCGGAATGGCGTTCGACGCGCTGCCGGTGCCCAATGTGGGCAATTCCACCTACACCGAGGGCACACCGGCGGCGCTGGCGCCGGCGATGACCATCACCGACGCCGGCAATCTCAAGGGCGCCACCATCAACACCTATGGCGGCTTTGCCGGTGACGGCGACACCCTGACCTTCAGCACCGCGGGCACCTCGATCGTCGGCAATCTGACGAGCAGCAACGGCAATCTGACCCTGACCTTCACCGGCTACGACACCGTGGCGCACTACCAGCAGGTGCTGCAGTCGGTGAAATTCAGCTCGGGCGAAAACCCGACCAATTTCGGCGACACCCACACGACGCGCAGCATCGTCTGGCATCTCGACGACGGCGCGGTCGGCAATCTGTTCGGCACCAACACCAAGACCACCACGCTGACGATCACCGACGTCAACGACGCGCCGGTGGTCGACCTGGACGGCAATGTCGCCGGCGCCGGCTTCACCACCAACTACACCGCGAACGGCTCGTTCGTCGCGATCGCCGACAGCGACGCCAGCGTCAGCGACGCCGACAACAAGACGCTGTCTTCCGCGACCATCACCCTGACCGACGCCAAGACAGGCGACGTGCTCGCGATATCCGGTAGTCTGCCGAGCGGCATCTCGGCGGTCATCACGCCCGGCGCCGGCATCATCACGGTGACGCTGAGCGGATCGGCCAGCGCTGCCAGCTACCAGGCAGCCCTGCATCAGGTGGTGTTCGCCAACAGCGGCGACACCGTCGACACCAGCGACCGCCATTTCAGCGTGACTGTCAGCGACGGGACCGCGTCCAGCACGTCCGCGACGACGACCATCCACGTCGCCTCGCCGCTGCTGGCAGCCGACGGCGGCGTCGAGAGCATTTCCGGCGATCCCGGCGAGATGCATCTCAGCCAGGCACAGCTCGATTCCGTGGTCGCGATGGCGATCGCCAAATGGGCGGACGCGGGCGCGTCCGCCACCCAGCTCGCGGCAATGCACGCGACGACCTTCAGCATCGCCGATCTCGCCGGCAACATCATCGGCGATGAATCCGCGCCCGCCCACATCACGATCGACGTCGATGCCGCCGGTCACGGCTGGTTCATCGATTCCACACCCGCGGACAATTTCGAGTTCGCCAACCCTGCAAATGCGGCGGGCACCGATCTCTACGCCGACCCGTCCAGCGCCGCCGCGGGCCACCTCGATCTCCTGACCACGGTGGCCCACGAGCTGGGCCACGTGATCGGCCTGCCGGATACCACCGCATCAAGCGCCGCCCACGACCTGATGTACCTCTACCTCGCCGACGGCGAGCGCAGGCTTCCGGATGCGGCCGATGTCGCGCTCGCGAACGCACAGTTCTCCTTCGGTCCCGGCGCGACGGTAACGCCGGCGGTCCAGACGGGCTACACACCCTCCACGCCACCGGTCGTGGCCACGACGCCCCCGCCCGCGCCCACACCCGTGCATGTGGACACCGTCGTGCCATCCGGTGGCGCGGCGTTCGGCTGGGACCCCGGCAGCTTCGTGTTCCAGCTGTTCAACACTCCCGGGGTTTCATCGCCGGTGGACGTCCTGATCGCGATGGGCTTCGACTTCTCTGGCATGCCCGTGCTGCCCGACGGCCATCCGGCGCCGACCTTCGACCACCAGCATCTGGGCTGGTTTGTTTGACGACGCCCGTATCGCAACGCAACTTACGCCTCGCCACAGCCAAGGCGAGGTAGCGCCAGCGTCTTCGCACATGACGGGCGCGGCAGGCTCGGCTAGATTGCCCCGACAAGAACAAGACGAATTGTCCGGGGAGGACAGGCGTGCACCAGGGACGTGTCGTCTACGGCGCGATCGAGGAGGTTGTGTTCGGCCATCCGGCGGCTGATGCCGTGGTTGCGCAGATGGACCGGCTGGGGACGTCCCGCGCCTTCCTGATGGTCTCGGGCACGCTGAACCGCGAGACCGACGAAATCACCAAGATCAAGGCCGCGCTCGGCGCACGCTGCGCCGGCCTGTTCGACGCCATGCCCGCGCATACGCCACGCGAAGCGGTGATCGCCGCCACCAATGCCGCCCGTGAAGCACGTGCGGATTTGATCGTCACGGTCGGCGGCGGCTCGATCACCGACGGCGCCAAGGCCGTGCAGCTCTGCCTCGCCAATGGCATCGACAGCGTCGACGGGATCGAGCGCATCCGCACCCACAAGGGTGTCGCCCCGCGGATGGCCGGCCCGTCGGTGCGACAGGTCAGCGTGCCGACCACGATCGCCGGCGGCGAGTTCAGCGCGATCGCGGGGGTGACCAACCGCGCCACCCATGTGAAGGAGATGCTGCGGCATCCGCTCACAGTGCCGCGCGCGACCATCCTCGATCCCGCCATCACCGTGCATACGCCGGAATGGCTGTTCCTCTCGACCGGCATCCGCGCGGTGGATCATTGCGTCGAGGCGATCTGCTCGCGCGAGACACACCCCTTTGCCGATGCGCAATCGGTCAAGGGTCTCGCCATGCTCGCCGACGCGCTGCCGCGGGTGAAGGCTGATCCCGGCGATCTCGACGCGCGGATGGATGCGCAGATCGGCACATGGCTGTCGATGGGCGCGCTCGCGGCCGGCGTGCCGATGGGCGCCAGCCATGGCATCGGCTACGTGCTGGGCGCAGGCTTTGACGTCCCGCACGGCTACACGTCCTGCGTCATGCTGCCGGCCGTGATGCGCTGGAACGTGCGCGACAATGCCGATCGCCAGATGATCGTCGCGGCCGCGATGGGATTTCCCGGCCAGAATGCCGGAGACGTGCTGGACGCATTCATTCGCAGCCTGGGCATGCCGCGCAGCCTTGCTGATGTGGGCGTCTCGCCCGAGCATTTCGACACCATCGCCGAACAGGCGATGCGGACGCCCTGGGAGCCGCGCAACCCGCGCAAGATCGATGGCCCGGCGCAGATCCGCGAAATCCTCACTCTCGCCGCCTGATGAACCCGGAGGACTGATGTACACAGGTCTGCATGCCCGTCTGCGCCCGCTGCAACCCGCCTTCATCATGGCGGGGACCGGAGAAGCGGTCACCTATCGCGAATTGGAAGCGCGCAGCAACCGGCTCGCGCATCTGTTCCGCAAGCACGGGCTGCAACGGCTCGACCACTTCTCCATCTTCATGGAGAACAACAGCCGCTATCTCGAATCCTGCAGCGCGGGCGAGCGCGCGGGGCTCTACTACACCTGCATCAATTCCTTCCTGACCCCGGTCGAGCTCGCCTATCTGCTCGTCAACAGCCAGTCGAAGATCCTGATTACGTCACAGGCGAAACTCGACATCGCCCGCGAGACGCTCCAATCCTGCCCCGACGTCAAGCTCTGCATCGTCGCCGACGGTCCGGGCGAGAGCGAGCGCATCGTCGGGCTCGAGGCCGTCACCAAAGATCTGCCGAGCACGCCAATCGCCGATGAGCGGCTCGGCACCGCCATGCTCTATTCTTCCGGCACGACAGGACGACCGAAAGGAATCCTGCGGCCGCTGCCGGAGGAGCCGCCGAAGCACAATCTGCCGCTGTTCGATTTCCTGACGAAGCTTTGGCACTACCGCGAGGGCATGGTCTATCTCTCGCCCGCCCCGCTCTATCACTCAGCGCCGCAGGCCGCCGTGAACCTCACGATCCGCATGGGCGGCACCGTGATCATCATGGAGAGCTTCGACCCCGAGCGTTACCTGCAGCTGATCGAGACATGGGGCATCACCCACAGCCAGCTGGTGCCGACCATGTTCTCGCGCATGCTGAAGCTGCCGGAAGACGTTCGAAAGCGTTACGACCTCTCCACCCTCGAGATCGCGATCCATGCCGCAGCGCCCTGCCCGGCACTGGTCAAGGACGACATGATCAAATGGTGGGGACCGATCATCCACGAATATTACGGCGCGACCGAAGGCCTCGGCTTCACCGCGTGCAACAGCGAGGAATGGCTGGCGCATCGCGGCACCGTCGGCAAGGTGCTGCTGGGCGATCTGCACATTCTCGACGAGAATTTGCAGGAATGCCCGACCGGCACGCCCGGCACGGTGTGGTTCAAGACGGGATCGCCGTTTGAATATTTCAACGATCCCGAGAAGACCAAGGAGGCACGCTCGGCCGACGGCAGCATGAGCACGGTCGGCGACGTCGGCTATGTCGACGAGGACCGCTTCCTCTATCTCACCGACCGCGCCACCTTCATGATCATTTCGGGCGGCGTGAACATTTATCCGCAGGAATGCGAGAATTTGCTCATCACCCATCCCAAGGTCGCCGACGCCGCCGTGTTCGGCGTGCCCAACGTCGATCTCGGCGAGGAGGTGAAGGCCGTGGTGCAGCCGATGCCGGGCATCGTGCCTGATGCCGCGCTGGCCGAGGAGCTGATCGCGTTCTGCAGCCAGTCGCTGTCACGGCAGAAGGTGCCGCGCTCGGTCGATTTCGAGAAGGAGTTGCCGCGGCTGCCGACCGGCAAGCTCTACAAGCGCCTGCTGCGCGATCGCTATTGGGGGAATAAGACGTCGCGGATCGTGTGAAGGCGTCACCACACCCTTGATGTCGTCCCGGCCTGCGCCGGGACGACGGCGAAGTTTGTTGATCCCGCTCGCGCCACATTCGCACCGGAACCAACTCTCTTCGCACTTGCACTCTCACATCGTGAGAGAAAAGCCTGCGGCCTTCCGTCATCCGAATTGTCGAGGCGACAGTCGGCCTTGCGGGTTGCCTCGCTCGGCGGGCGTCGCTATCGTCCTGCCCAACAGGCCGCAAAGGCCGGTCTTGAGGGAGAGAGAGCATGCGGAGCGTTCGGGCGCTCGCCGCGATGGCGGCGCTATCTGTGCTGACGGCCTCGACCACCACGATGGCCGCAGAGCCCAAACAGGGCGGCATCCTGCGAATGTATCACCGCGACAGCCCGGGCAGCGCGTCCATCCATGAAGGTGCGAGCTACTCGTTCAACGTGCCATTCATGCCGATCATGAGCAATCTGGTCATCTTCGACCAGCACAAGGCCCAGAACAGCGTCGACACCATCAAGCCCGAGCTCGCCGAAAGCTGGGCCTGGAGCAGCGACGGCAAGGTACTCACGTTCAAGCTGCGCCAGGGTGTGAAATGGCATGACGGCAAGCCTTTCACTGCGGCCGACGTCAAATGCACCTTCGACATGCTGATGGGCAAGTCGCAACAGAAGTTTCGGCAGAACCCGCGCAAGTCCTGGTACGACGAGGTCAACGACATCTCCGTCAACGGCGACTTTGAGGCCTCCTTCAACCTGAAACGGCCGCAGCCGGCGCTGCTGACCCTGCTCGCATCCGGCTATACGCCGGTCTATCCCTGCCATGTGTCGCCGGCCGACATGCGGACCAAGCCGATCGGCACCGGGCCTTTCAAGTTCGTCGAGTTCAAGGCCAACGAATCGATCAAGCTCACCAAGAACCCGGATTACTTCAAGAAGGGCCTGCCGTATCTCGACGGCATCGAGTTCACCATCACCCCAAATCGCTCGACTGCCATTCTGGGCTTCGTCTCGGGCAAGTTCGACATGACGTTCCCAACGGAAGTGTCGATTCCGCTGCTTAAGGACGTCAAGTCGCAGGACGCGAGCGCGGTATGCGTCGTCGAGCCCAACAACGTCGCGACCAACATCATCGTCAACTCGTCAAATCCGCCATTCGACAATATCGACGTCCGCCGCGCGTTGGCGCTGGTGCTCGATCGCAAGGCGTTCATCGACATCATGTTCGAAGGACAGGGCGACATCGGCGGAACCATGGAACCGGCGCCTGCCGGACTGTGGGCGATGCCGAAAGAGATGCTCGAGCAGATCCCAGGCTACGGGCCTGACATCGCGAAGAACCGCGAGGAGGCACGAAAGCTGATGCAGAAAGCGGGCTACGGTCCCGAAAAGCGTCTGGCGATCAAGGTGTCCACCCGCAACATCAACGTCTACCGCGACCCGGCCGTCATCCTGATCGATCAGCTCAAGACCATCTACATCGACGCCGAGCTCGACGTCGTCGACACGGCGCAGTGGTTCCCGAAGGTCGCCCGCAAGGACTACGCGCTCGGCCTGAACCTCACCGGCAACGCCGTCGATGAACCCGACCAATCGTTCTACGAGAACTATTCCTGCGGCTCGGAGCGCAACTACACCAACTACTGCAACAAGGACATCGAAAAGCTGTTCGACCAGCAATCGCAGGAAACCAACCTCGAGAAGCGCAAGAAGCTGGTGTGGGAGATCGACAAGAAGCTGCAGGAGGACGTCGCACGGCCGATCATCTTCCACGGCCGCACCGGCACCTGCTGGAAGCCATACGTCAAGAACATCACCGTGATGTCCAACAGCTCCTATAACGGATACCGCTACGAGGACGTCTGGATGGACAAGTAGCGCGAGCGGTTGACGGTCGGGCAGGAGACGAAGGGATGTTTGCCTATCTCGTGCGGCGCCTGTTCCTGATGCTCGTGACCCTGTTCGGGATCTCGATCGTCATCTTCTTCCTGCTGCGCATCGTACCCGGCAACATCGTCGATATCCTGTTCGCCGCGGCCGGATATGTCGATCCGTCGGAAAAGGCCAATCTGGAAAGAGAGCTCGGCATCGACCAGCCGCTGATCGTGCAATACTGGCACTGGATCAGCGGCCTGCTGCGCGGCGATCTCGGCTATTCCTACGTCTCGGAGAAGCCTGCACTGCAGGAGATCCTTCCGCGGATTCCGATCACGGCGCGACTCGCAGGACTGGCACTTTTGTTCTCGGCCTCGATCGGAATCCCGCTCGGGGTGATCAGCGCGGTGAGACAGGGAACCAGGCTCGACTACGCGCTCCGCGTCGTCAGTCTCAGCGGGTTGTCACTGCCCTCGTTCTGGCTCGGCCTGCTGATCCTCACCGCGTCGGTTGCGATGTTCGGCCAGATGCCGATCTTCAACCCCAATCCGGCGACCTGGCTCGAGGCCTTCGCCACTTATGCGGTGCCCGCCGCTGCCGTCGGCTTCCGCAGCGCGGCGCTGACCATGCGCATCACGCGCTCCTCGATGCTGGAAGTGCTGCGCCAGGACTACATCCGCACCGCACGCGCAAAGGGCGCGTCCGATGCCGCGGTCAATTATCACCATGCGCTGAAGAACGCGATCCTGCCCGTCATCACCGTGATCGGCATCGAGGCAGCCTTCCTGATCGGCGGCCTGATCGTGACCGAGACCGTGTTCAACATTCCCGGCATCGCACGCTTCCTGGTCGAGGCTATCCGGTGGCGCGACTATCCGATCGTGCAGAACCTCGTGATGCTCATCGCCGTCGTGGTGGTGTTCGCGAATTTCACGGTCGACATGCTCTACGCGGTGTTCGATCCGCGCATCCGGTATACGGACTAGGAGAGGCGTTTGGCGGCGATCGACTTTGACGTTGAATTGAGACGCGCCGGCGCGCATGCGACCGGGGGCTGGCGGCGCGTGCTGTTCATGGCGCAGCGGCACGTGCTCGGCGCGGCCGGCCTGATCATCATGACGGTGTTCGTCTTCACCGCGCTGTTCGCCGATTTCCTCGCCCGCTTCGATCCGCTCAGCGTCGATGCCGCGCACGCGCTGGCGCGGCCGAGCGCCACGCACTGGATGGGAACGGATCCGTTCGGCCGCGACGTCTTCAGCCGCATCATCCATGGCGCGCGGATTTCGCTCGCGGTCGGTATCGGCTCCACCGCGCTCGGCGGCACCATCGGCGTCATCGTCGGGCTGACCTCCGGCTATCTCTCCGGCTGGGTCGACCTCGTGTTCCAGCGCGTCTCCGACGTGCTCCAGGCGCTGCCGCTGCTCGTTCTCGCGCTGGTGATGACCGCCGCGCTCGGGCCGTCGCTCCCCAACGTGATCATCGCGATCGCGATTCCCCTGATCCCGACGGTGGCCCGCGTGATCCGCGCCAACACGCTGGCGCTGCGCGAGCAGCCGTTCGTGGAAGCCGCCAAATCGATCGGCATGAGCGAAACGCGGATCGCGCTGCGCCACGTGCTGCCGAACACGTTGGCCCCGCTGATCGTGCTGGCCACCGCGCAGCTCGGCTCGACCATCCTGACCGAGGCCTCGCTGTCGTTCCTCGGCCTCGGCATTCCCGAGCCCTATCCGTCCTGGGGACGCATGCTGTCGGAATCGGCCGCCGAATATGTTCGCACCGCCCCGTGGCTGGTGATCTTCCCGGGGGTCGCGATCAGCCTCGCCGTGTTCGGTGCCAACCTGTTCGGCGACGCGCTGCGCGGTCTGCGCGACAACGCCGAGATCGTGCGTGATCAGGACGAGCCCGGTGCCGAGCTCCTTTTGCAGATCGAGGATCAGCGCGAGGATCTGCGCCT
>JAEWBW010000318.1 GCA_023390955.1 Pseudomonadota bacterium | reverse complement strand
GATGCAGGCTGCACGGGAGGACGCATGCCACTTCAAAAGACCGCAGCCGGAATCGTTGGCCCATTCGCCGGGCTCGATGTGCCCTGGCTCTTGAAGATGCGCGCCGAGGTCCGCCGCGATCATCCCTTCCTGATCTGGGCACCGTTCGATGCGCCCGCGCGACGCTGGAGCTATGGCGAGTTTCACGACCGGGTCGGCGCGCTCGCGGCGGGCCTCGTCAAGCGCGGCGTCAAGCCGGGCGAATATGTGCTGATCCATCTCGACAATTGCATCGAGTCATTGCTGGCGTGGTTTGCCTGCGTCGAGCTCGGCGCAATCGCAGTCACCACCAACACGAGATCGGCGCCGGCGGAGATCGAATATTTTGCCGATCACTGCGGCGCGGTCGCCGCGATCACGCAGCCGGCCTATGCCGAGCTCGTCGCAACGAATTGCCGCAAGCTGCGCTGGATGGCGGTGATCTCGCACGATGCGGGCGCTGCTCCTGCGCAAGCCGTCTCGCGCGGCGAAAGCTTTGAGGCGCTGTTCGCTGACAGTGCCGACCGTCCCAGGCGCGCCACCGATCCGCTCGCCCCCTGCAGCGTGCAATACACGTCGGGCACGACGTCGCGGCCGAAGGCGGTGCTGTGGACCCACGCCAATGCGTTGTGGGGCGCCAAGATCAACGCCGCGCATGAGGACCTCCACGCCGGTGACGTGCACCAGACCTATCTGCCGCTATTCCACACCAATGCGCTGGCCTATTCCATGCTGGCCTGCCTGTGGGTCGGCGCGACCTGCGTGATACAGCCGCGGTTCTCGGCCAGCCGGTTCTGGAACGTTGCGCTGGAGCACGGCTCGACCTGGACCTCGACGATCCCGTTCTGCATGAAGGCGCTGCTCGAGCACGAGATCCCGAAGAACCACAAGTTCCGGCTCTGGGGCACCGCGGTCAACGAGCCGCCGCCCTTCGCCAAGTTCGGCGTCAAGATCATCGGCTGGTGGGGCATGACCGAGACCATCACCCACGGCATCGTCGGCGAGGTCGACCAGCCCAACGTGCCGATGTCGATCGGCCGCGCCGCGCAGGAATACGAGATCCGCATCACCGATGACGACGGGCGCGCGACCGAAGTCGGCGACACCGGCAATCTCCTGATCAAGGGCATTCCCGGCCTGTCGCTGTTCGCCGAATATCTGCACAACGAGAAGGCGACGCGCGAAAGCTTTGACGAGCACGGCTTCTTCATCACCGGCGACCGCGTGGTGCGGCTGGAGCACGGCGCCATCAAGTTCGGCGATCGTGCCAAGGACATGCACAAGGTCGGCGGCGAGAACGTCGCGGCCTCCGAGATCGAGCAGGTGATCGCGGTCGTTCCGGGCGTACGCGAGGCGGCGGTGGTCGCGAAGAAGCACCCGATGCTGGACGAGGTGCCGGTGGTCTTCATCATCCCGCAGGCCGGCGTTGCCGGCGCGCCCGCCGATCTGCAGGACAGGGTGATGGCCGCCTGCCGCGCCGGCCTTGCCGACTTCAAGCTGCCGCGCGAAATCCGTCTCGTCGACGAAATGCCGCGCTCGACGCTGGAGAAGGTGGCGAAGGCGGAACTGCGGAAGATGCTGGGGTAGACCGCTGAACTAGCCACCACGTCATTGCGAGCGAAGCGAAGCAATCCAGACCGCCGCCGCGGAGATAGTCTGGATTGCTTCGTCGCTTCGCTCCTCGCAATGACGGAGAAGTCTTAAGCCACCTCGAACCTGATCGGCAGCTTCTTCGGGCCGTTGACGAAATAGGCCTGGGTCATCTTCACGTCGCCGTCGAGCGAGACCGATTTCAGGCGCGGCAGCAGCTCTTCGAACAGGATGCGCATCTCGAGCTTTGCCAGATACTGGCCGAGGCAGAGATGCGCGCCATAGCCGAAGGCGACGTGGCGGTTCGGCTTGCGGTCGCTCTTGAACCGGAACGGCTCCTCGAATACGTCCTCGTCGCGATTGCCCGAGGCGTAGCACAGCATCAGCCAGTCGCCCTTCTTGATCTGGCGGCCGCCAAGCTCCGTGTCCGCGGTCGCCGCCCGCATGAAATGCTTGACCGGCGTCATCCAGCGGATCGCCTCGTCGACGAGGCCCGGGATCAGCTCCGGATTGGCCTTCACCCGGGCGAACTCGGCGGGGTCCTTGGCCAGCGCCCAGATCGCACCGGCGGTCGAGGACGAGGTGGTGTCGTGGCCGGCGGTGGCGACGATCATGTAATAGCTGGTGGCGTCGTGCTCCGGCATGTAGTCGCCGCCGATCCTGGCATTGGCGATGACGGTGGCGAGATCCTCGCGTGGGTTGGCGCGCCGGTCGTCGGTGATCTTGCGAAAGTACGCGGAGAAATCCTGCACCACGGTTTGCATCATCGCCGCGAACTGCTCGGCGGTGAGCTGCTCCTTGATCCGCGCCGTGTCGGGATCCTGCGGGCCGAACAGCTCCTGCGTCAGGCGCAGCATGCGGCGCTCGTCAGCCTCGGGGACGCCGAGGATCTCCATGATGACATGCAGGGGATAGCCGAGCGCGACGTCCTCGACGAAATCGCAGGCGCCGTCCCGCGCCAGCATGCGCGCGACGGTGGCGCGGGCGATCTCGCGGACGCGCGGCTCGAACTTGCCGAGATTGGCGGGCATGAACCAGCCCTGGGTCAGCGCGCGGTATTTTGGATGATCCGGCGCATCCATCTGCACCAGCGAGCGCACCAGGTTCGGTCCGCCGGTTATTTTTCGCACGCGCTCCTCGACCGAGCGCGTCGTCAGAGTGGTCGGGCGATCGGCGTTGTGGAACAGCTCGTTCTGCCGGCTGATGCTCTGGATATGCGCGTGCTTGGTTACGACCCAGAACGGATCGAAGCCTTCGGGGCGCGCGATGCCGAGCGGATTGTTGGCGCGCAGCCAGCGATAGGTGTCGTGGATGCGGTCGTCGGCATAGGCGGCCGGATTGACCAGGGTTGCCGCGATATCGGCGGGGATGTCGAGATCGCCGCTCAGTGCCGTCGCGTTCATGCGCATCCCCCACGCCAAGTCTGCCCGCGCAACTAGCCCGGGCAGGTTGTGAGAGGCTTGCGTCTATCGGCTGGGTGCGCGGCTCAGAACGAGCCGAGCGCCACGGGGCGGAACGCCTGCAGCAGCTGCTGGTCGAGCTTGTCGCCCATGCCTTCCATCAACGTAAAGGCACGCTCGTGGGTGAAGGGCATGCGATAGGCGCGCTTCTCGACGAGGGCGGCGTAGATGTCGACGATGGTGGTCAGCCGCACGATGTCGCTGATCTGGTTCGACGACAATCCGTTCGGATAGCCGCTGCCGTCGAGGAATTCGTGATGGTGCAGGACGACGTCGAGCATCTCCGGCGGAAAGCCGCCTTGCGCGGCCAGCGCATCATAGCCCCGGCGCGGATGCTGACGGACTTCTTCCATCTCCTCATCGGTGAGCTTGCCCGGCTTGTCGAGCAGCGTCGACGGCACGAAGGCCTTGCCGACGTCGTGCAGCAGCGCGGCGCGGGTCAACCGGCGCTGGTCGTCCTCGCGCATGCCGAGATGCTGGGCGAA
>JAEWBW010000306.1 GCA_023390955.1 Pseudomonadota bacterium | reverse complement strand
GTCCGGCAAGCAAGGCCCGCGCTATCGCCACACCACCGAGGACGGCGCGCCCTATGAAACCATCGCGGTCGAAAAGCTGACGCCGATCATCGGCGCGGAAATCTCCGGCGTCGATCTAGGCAAGCTTGTTTCCGACGAGGCCCGTTCCAACCAGCAGATGGACGAGATCCATCGCGCGCTCGCGGAAAACCTCGTGATCTTCTTCCGCGACCAGGAGATCACGCCGAAGCAGCATCTCGCCTTCGGCCGCAAGTTCGGCGAGCTGCATTTTCATCCCGCCGCGCCGCATGAGGACGAAGATCCGGCGCTGATGAAGATCTACGCCGACAAGAACTCGCCGCGCGCCAATGGCGAGGGCTGGCACTCCGATGTGTCCTGCGACCTCGAGCCGCCGATGGGCTCGATCCTGTACATCAAGCAATGCCCGCCGCGCGGTGGCGACACGCTGTTCGCCAACATGTACGCTGCCTATGAGGCGCTATCGGATCGCATGAAGGCCTATCTCGACGGGCTGACCGCGCTGCATGACGGCGAGCCGATCTATCGCGGGCTCTACGCCAATTACGGCGTCGCCGACCGTCCGTCCTATCCGAACGCCGAGCATCCGGTGGTGCGCACGCATCCGGTCACCGGCAAGAAGGCGCTCTACGTCAATCGCGGGTTCACCCGCCACATCAACGGCGTCCCGCGCGACGAGAGCGACGCGATGCTGGCCTATCTCTACCAGCACGCGGAGAACCCGCTGTTCCAGTGCCGCTTCCGCTGGACCGAGAACGCCATCGCGTTCTGGGACAACCGCTGCACCCAGCACCGCGCGATGTGGGATTACTGGCCGCATACGCGCTCCGGCACGCGCGTAACGGTGAAGGGCGAACGGCCGGTCTAGATGGTTCTCGGCGCGGCATCCGCAAGGTTCAGCCTGGGTGCGGCATCTGCACCTCTGTGAACCACATCACATAGCTACCCGAAGAGATGGGTCTACGCTGCCTTCAGCAGGCGGCGGGGAGATTTCCATCGAAATACAACTTTAAGTATTGCGGGAGCTCAACATGGCGGAAGAACGGCTACACGTATTCATCAGCTATTCCAGCGAGGACCGCGACCTTGCCACGGCGATCGCCGAAGAGTTGCGGCGCGCATTCAGCCCGGCGATTCTCAAGCTGACGATCGATGTGGAATTCTCGCTTGGCGCCAACTGGCGGGATCGCCTGAGGGCCGATCTCGAAACCACCGACATCCTGCTGGTCGTCGCGACGGGTAAGCAGAAGGTCAGCCACTCCTTCACCGGCTTCGAGGTCGGCTATTTCGAGGGCTCGATCGAGCACGCGCCCAAGATGGCGAACTTCCCCACCCAGGATCGCGTCATGATTCCGATCGCCGTCTTCACCAAGACGCCGGAGACGATGTCGGAGATCCAGGCGCTGCAGATCAACACCCCCTTTGAGCCCATCGTGGTCGATCCCGCCGCCTTGAAGAACGCGGCGGGTGCGGCTGATACAGGCAACGCCGTGGTTCGCAAGAGCCCGATGTTCAAGCTGTTCAAGCGTATCCAGAGCGTCATCAGGTTGTCCGTCCAGTTCACCGACGACGAGCTCGACGCGTTCAACGAGCAGCTGCTGGAGTCCTCGACGCGGTTGATGAACGTCGTGCATGGCGATCTGCAGAAGCGCGTCTTCATGGAGAATTTCCCCGAGCGCAAGATCGTCGTCCGCACCGCCCCCGGTGCGAACAGTCCGGGCCGGCTCGACGTGCTCGCCGACACCAGCGTCGAGTTCTTCGGCCGCTTCGATTCGTTCGGCTTCCAGGCCCCGCAGGGCGGCCCGATCCCCTGGGCGCAATTCACCGACAGCATCGAGCAGGAGGACGTCGCGCGCTGCTGGAGCGATACCATCAGGATGCTCGTCTCCGACGCGATGCGGGGCGATTTCCGCGACAACCGGCAGGTCCTGACCTCGTCGGAGAAGGACCGCGCGTTCCGGATGTTCGTCGCGCGAAGCGTCGTCTACTACAGCGGCGCCCGCGAATTTCACATCTACATCGTCGAGATCAAGTACAAGGACTATGGCGATCCCGTCACGACGATGCTGCTGAAGGCGATCCAGATCGGACTGCAATATCGCTTCATGTTCCTCGAGGGTCGGGCCAGCGAATACTCGCCCAACCGCTTCAACGCGACCCTGCAGCAGGATCTGCGGGGCAAGATCGTCGAGATGATCCAGCAACTGGATTTCCTCCTGTGGTGCAGCCAGGAGGCCGGCCTCAGCAAGCCCGAAAGCATCTTGCAGATCCTCGGCGACCTGCAGGCGGGCGAGCTCGACCGGCGGTCCGAGGTCTGGGAGGACGCCAAGGGCAAGCTGTACATCGCGGCCCGCAAGATGCTCGCCGCGCCGGAGGATCGCAGCCTGCAGCAGGACAAGGCCGAATTCATCGCGGCGTTGCAGGCATTCTGCGACAGCACGCGGGTCCTCAACGAGGACTTCACCTCGAAGGTCCTGCTCGCGCTTGGCCGCATCGTGTCCGGCGAGCCCGGCAAGAATGGCCTCCTTCCGCGACAGTCGGGGCGTCGTCGGAATCATCGATCAATACTGCCCGCATCGCGGCGCCAATCTCTGGCTGGGGCGCAACGAGGAATGCGGCATCCGCTGCGTCTATCACGGCTGGAAGTTCGACATCGACGGCCGCTGCGTCGACATGCCGACCTCCTATCCCGACCTCAATGCAAAGGACCTGATCCGCATCAAATCCTATCCGGTGCGCGAATGGGGCGAGATGATCTGGGCCTATATGGGTCCGGCGGAAGCGATGCCCGAGTTGCCCGATCTCGAAATGGCGCTGCTGCCGGCCTCGCACCGCTACGTCAGCAAGAAGTGGCAGGACTGCAACTGGGTGCAGGCGCTGGAAGGCTCGATCGACACCGCGCATTTCACCTTCGCGCATCTCTCCTTCGACAAGGAGGAGAACGAGATCCTGGATATCAAGAAGCATTTTGTGAATCCGCTGGCGCGCGTCAGCACGGACCACATGCGCTGGATCGCGGAGGACCCGCGGCCGGTGATCAAGATCAATCCGCATGAGGCGGGGCTGACGATTGCCGGCGGGCGGCTCACCGGCGGCGACAATATCTACTGGCGCATCGCCCAGTTCCTGATGCCGTTCCACGCCTACGCGCCGAGCGCGATGCCCGGCGAAAACATCTTCGGCCAGACTTTCGTGCCGGTCACCGACACCAATTGCTGGATCTACACCTATGCCTGGAATCCGGAGCGGCCGCTGACGCAGGCCGAGCGCGACGGCTATGATCGCGGCAATGGCGTGATGGCGGAGGTCGACGACAATTACGTGCCGCTGCGTCACAAGGGCAACGATTATCTGATTGACCGCAAGCTGCAGAAGACCCGCAGCTACACCGGCATCAAGGGCGTCTCCGAGCAGGATGCCGCCGTGCAGGACAGCCAGGGCCCGATCGCCGACCGCACCCGCGAGCATCTCGGTCCGACCGATCTCGGCATAATGCATTTTCGAAGAGTGGTGATGGACGCGGCGCGCGCGCTCCAGCAGGGCGAAGTGCCGTCACAGGTCGCGCATCAGGACCGCTACGCCGTGCGCTCCGGCGCCTGCGTCACCAGCAAGGCCAAGGATTTGCCGGCGGTGATGCTGGAACGGTTCGGCGATGCCGCCGGCTTTGTCGGCCGCCCCCGAATTGCCGCAGCGGAGTAGCGCTTGCAATTCTCGCGGAGGATCGTTGCAGCCATCGTCGCGTCGCTTGCGCTGTCGTCGCTTGCGCCGTTGGGTCCGGCCCATGCCGCGGCGGCGAAAAAGACATCCGCGGCCAAGCCTGCGCCGAAGCCCGAACCCAAGCCCGCAGCCTGGTTCTCGTTCCAGCCAAAATCAAAGCCAAATACGCCAGTGAAGCGGGCGCAAGTGAAAAGGGTGCAAACGAATAAGGTGCAAGCGAAGCCCGCGCCAGCGCCCGTTGCCTGCGAGCCGGCGAAATTCCGCCTGTTTGTGGATGTCGGCCATACCTCGGAATCGCCCGGCGCGGACAGCGCGCGCAATGACGTCGAGTTCGGCTTCAACCTGCAGCTCGCAAAACTCATTGTCGCGCGGCTGAAATCGGAAGGCTTTGCCGCAACCCGCCTGCTGATCACGGAAGGCAAGGCGAAGCCGAGCCTGTTCAAGCGTGTCAACGCCGCCAACGATGCGCACGCCGATTTCTTCCTCTCGATCCATCACGACTCCGTGCCGGAGAAGCTGCAGGAGCCGTGGGAGTTCGAGGGCGGGAAAAGCCATTTCAGTGATCGCTTCAGCGGCCACTCGACCTTCGTGTCAAAGCGCAATCCGCATTTCGCCACCAGCCTGACGGTGGCACGCCTGATCGGCAAGCAATTGAAGGAGAGCGGGCTGCAATACGCCACTCAATACACGCTGCCGATCATGGGTCGCTACCGCCGCGACCTCATCGACAAGGACGTTGGTGTCTACCGCTATGATGGTCTGGTCGTGCTCTCGCGGACCCGAAGCCCGGCGGTCCTGCTGGAGGCCGGCTCCATCATCAACCGCGACGAGGAGATAGAGATGAATTCCCCGGAGCGGCGGGAGATCATCGTGGCGGCGGTGGTTGGGGCGATGAAGCAGTATTGCGAGAAAAAGTAGCTCTCTCCTCGTCATTGCGAGCGGAGCGAAGCAATCCAGAGTCTTTCCTCGGAGGCAGTCTGGATTGCTTCGCTGCGCTCGCAATGACGGATGCGTTGGAGGGGCGGGCCTCTCGTCTCGGAGTCAATCCTACAGCGGCGCCCCCTTGTACTCCCGGTTCGCCAGGCTCGCTTCCTCCAGGTCGAGATCGCGCTCGATCCGCCGCCGGGTTTCGTCGGTGATCTGGCCGTCGCGGAGCAGGACGTGGATGAATTTGCGCTCGGCTGAGATCAGATCGCGGGTGAGGGCGGTGCCGGTGGCGGAGACGTCGTGGCGGTCGGGATCGAGCGATTCCGGAAGCTGGTTGATGCGGACGTCGTGCCGCGCGCGCAGCAGGCTGACGACGTCTTCGGACAGATTGTTCTCCGCCGTCATGGTGTCCAGCGACTTCAAGGCTGCATCGAGCGCCTGACGCCGCGCATTGATCTCGGCCTGGTGCTCGGCGATGTGCTCGTCGCGGCCGGCATCGGCGATGCCGAGCCAGCGCACGACGGGCGGCAGCGTGAGGCCGACGCCGATCAGGGTGATGAAGATGACGCCGAAGGCGACGAACAGGATCAGGTCGCGATAGGGGAAGGCTTCGCCGCCCGGCAGCGTGAAGGGCAGGGCGAGGGCGGCGGCGAGCGAGACCGCGCCGCGCACGCCGGTGAAGGCGAGCGTGAACGCCCATTGCCACGGCGGCGACGGATCGCGTGCGCGCAAGGATCGGCTCAGGATCCGCGGCAGGTAGACGGCAGGAAACATCCAAGCAAAGCGCGCGATGACGATGACGGTCATGACGATGGCGGTGACGATCAGGATCTCGTCGAGCGGAAACGCCTTTGATTTTTCATAGAGCGCCCGCATCTGGAAGCCGGTGAGCAGGAACAGCAGGCCTTCGATCAAATAGATGATCAGGACCCAGAAGAAGATGCCCTGCAGGCGCGTCGCCGAGGAAATCCAGAGCGGCCCGTTCCAGCTGACATAGAGGCCGCAGGCGACCGTCGCGATCACGCCGGAGCCGCCGACATGCTCCGGCAGCCAGTAGGAGACGTAGGGCGTGATCAGCGACAGCGTCAGCTCGACCTGCGAATCCCGGGACCATTTGCGCACGCGCAGCGACAGCCAGCCGACGCCGATGCCGAAGGCGATCTCGCCGGCGACGATCAGCGAGAACTCGCCGATCGCGGTCGGCAGCGAGAAATGCCCGACCATGATCGCGGCCAGCGCAAAGCGGTAGAGGATCAGCGCGGTGGCGTCGTTGGCGAGGCCTTCGCCCTCAAGGATGACCAGGATCCGGCGCGGCATGTGCAGGCGTCGCGCGATCGCAAGTGGTGCGACGACATCGGGTGGTGCCACGATGGCGCCCAGCAGGAAGCCGATGGTCCAGGGCAGGCCGATCAGGTAATGCGTGGCGGTTGCCACCATGGCCGCGGTGAAGATCACCGCGCCGACCGCGAGCAGCACGATCGGGCGCAAATTGTTCTTGAACTCGCGCCAGCTCATGGCGACGCTCGCCGAGTAGATCAGCGGCGGCAGTACCATCAGCAGCACCAGCTCCGGCGGCAGCTCGACCTCCGGCATCCCCGGCACGAAAGCGAGTCCGACGCCGGCCAGCAGCATGACGATGGCCGGTGCGACGTTGAAGCGTCGCGCCGCGAGCGCCGTGCCCGCCAGCACGGCAAGCAGGATGAGAAAGATCTGAAATTTGGCTTCCATGATGATGTGTCTTCACCCGGAAGCGGCTGCGAGGTCAATGCGCAGCGGTCATCCCAGGCGCTGGGCCACTATGCGCCCGATGCTTGCGAACACCGCGTCGATCTGCGCGGGCGTCGGCGTGCCACCCTGGGTATAGGCGGAGATCAGGATGGGCGTGTCCGGCTTCGGCCAGGCCACCGCGATATCGCCGCAGGCGTCCTTGCCGTTGTTGCCGGTCTTGTCGCCGATGGTCCAGGTTCCCGGCAGGCCGGCGCGCAAGCGCTTTGCGCCGGTCTTGCAGTTGACCATCCAGTCGGTCAAGAGCGCGCGCGAGGATGCGGACAGCGCGTCGCCCGTCACCAGGCGGCGAAAATTGCCCACCATTGCGGCCGGCGTTGTGGTGTCGACGACCTCGCCCGGGCGCGAGCGGTTGAGCTCGGGTTCGTTGTGGTCGAGCCGCGAGGTGGCATCGCCGAGCGAGCGCCAGAATGCCGTCAGCGCCGCCGGTCCGCCGATCCGCGCCAGCAGCAGGTTGGCGCAGGAATTGTCGCTGATCTCGACGATGGCCTTGCACATGTTGGACACCGACATCGCGCCCTTGGCGAGGTTTTCCTTGGCGGCCGGTGCGTAGTCGAGCAGGTCGCTCTCCCCGTAGCGGATCATGGCATCGAGCTTGTCCTCGCCGCGATCGACCCGGGCCAGCACGCTGGCCGCAAGCGATGCCTTGAAGGTCGAGCACATCACGAACCGTTCGTCGGCGCGCCAGCCGAGCTTTGCGCCGGTCGCGAGATTCTCGGCGTAAAAGCCGACCCGTCCGCCGCTCCCGCGCTCGTAGGTTTCCAGCTCTGGCGGCGCGTTGTCCGCGCGGGCAGGGCTGATGGCGAGCAAAGCGAGACCTGACAGAAGAGCACGACGATCGAGGGACATGGACATCCTTGGACGGCTGAAACGAGCGGCCCGTCGATACACCCTTCGGGGGCGCTTACGGAGCCGGCGAACGCCGGTTTCACTCGCAGTCCTGACAAATTTGTGACGCTTCGCGCAAGCCCGACCGAAAACCTGTCCCTCGATGCGGCCGTATCACCGCCAGTCCGGCAGTGGCCGGGTGTCGCGAGCGCAGGAGCATCACATGACGCGGATCGGCGGGAAGGCCATCGTGATCGGTGCCAGCATGGGCGGCCTTCTGGCCGCGCGGGCATTGGCTGATTTCTACGACACCGTCACCGTGCTGGAGCGCGATCACTTTCCGGTGGTCGATGAGCCACGCAAAGGCGTGCCCCAGGGCCGCCATGCCCATGGTCTGCTCGCGCGCGGCCGCGAGGTGATCGAGCAGTTCTTCCCGGGCTGGACCGACGAGGTCGTGGCCGACGGCGGGATACGCGGCGACATCGCCGGTGACGTCTTGTGGGTCGGCCATGGCGTTGCGCTGAAGACGACGCCGAGCGATCTCCTCGGCCTGTTGGCCTCGCGCCCGGCGCTGGAAGGCCATGTGCGGCGCCGGCTCTTCAAACTTCCCAATGTCCGCGTGATCGCCGGCTGCGCGGTGCAGGACCTGGTCGCGAGCGAGGATCGCAGCGCAATCCTCGGCGTCCGGGTCAAGATCGAAAGCGCGCCCGAGCAAGTGATGACGGCCGATCTCGTGATCGATGCCTCCGGCCGCGGTTCGCTCAGCCCGGCCTGGCTCGAAGCACTCGGTTATATCAAGCCCGAGGAGGAGAGGATCGAGATCGGCATCGGCTACACCACGCGGCTCTATCGTCGCAAGCCGTCCGATCTCGGCGGCAAGGTCGCGATCGTGGTTGCCGGCAGCGGCCCGAACTGGCGCAACGGCGTGATCGCCTATCACAGCGCGGACCGCTGGATCGTTTCGATCGGCGGTTATCTTGGTGATCACGCGCCCGTCGATGCGCAGATGTTCGCGGCCTATGCCGGCTCGCTGCCGACATCGGAGATCTACGACATCGTCGCTCATGCCGAGCCGGTCAGCGACTTCGTCAGCTATCGCTATCCTGCAAACTTGCGCCGCCGGTACGAACGGCTCGCGCAGTTTCCCAAGAACTATCTCGTGTTCGGCGATGCCCTCTGCAGCTTCAATCCGGTCTACGGCCAGGGCATGACGGTCGCGGCGGAAGAGGCCACGCTGCTGCAGCGAGCCCTTCGTGAAGGGACCGCCGACCTCGCAAGGCGATTCTTCGGCCTCGCCGGCGTCGCGGTCGATACGCCTTGGGACATCGCGGTCGGCAACGATCTGCGCCACCCCCAAGTCCAGGGCGCGCGGCCCGCCAAGGTCAGGTTCATCAACTGGTACATCGGCAAGCTGCACCAGGCTGCTCGCCACGACGCGTGGCTTGCGATCGCCTTCCTGCGCGTCGCCAATCTCATGGCGCCGCCACCGAGCCTTCTGCATCCCGCGATCATCGCGCGGGTGATCCGCGGCCATCTCAGGCCGCGCAACACCGGAGAGGCCGCGCAGCCGACGGCGCAGATGTCGTGAGGCTGCCGGCGTCCCTCAATCCTTCAGATCATAGCGGTACGATTTCGACACGATCTGCCAGCCGTCGGCGAGCTTCATCGCCACCAGGTAATCCGTGAAATAGCGCGGCGGCAGTTGGCATTTGACCTTGATGAAGGCGGTCTTGTCGTCCGAGCGATCGATGGTGACGATGAAATCCTCGCGCGGCTTGCCTTCCGCCTTGGCCGAGGCGCGCTTGCGGACCCAGCCGAGCCAGTCCGGCACGGTCAGGATTTTGAGCTCGCCTTTTTCCACCCAGCGCAAATCGGCCGAGGGGTGAAACACCGCGCCGAGCTTGTCGGCATCGCCTTCGTAGAGCGCGTCGAAATAGCCCTGCACCACGGCTTCAACGCTGGAACGGTCGTAGCTCATCGGTCGTCCTCCCAAAAGTTTGTTCGCCGCGAACTTAGTGATGCGCGGCCGTTTGCGCTATGGGTGACTTCGTCGCCCGCGCGGATTGCTGGAATGAAATCAGAAAACCCGAATGCTCGCATTCTCATCGGCGAATGCTATTGCCGCGCCGTGCGCTACGAAGTTGCGGATGAATTCTCCTACGCGCTGAATTGCCATTGCTCGGACTGCCGCCGCACCACCGGCTCCGCCTTCAAGCCGTTTGCGGGGATCGAGCGGCACAAATTCCGCGTGACCGGCGGCGAGGACCAGCGCCTGATCGTCGGGGACGAGGCCGCCACCCATGACGCGCACTGCGCCCGCTGCGGCTCACTGCTTTATTCGGTGGTTCGCGAGGGCAAATGGGTCCACCTCACCATGGGAACCCTGGTCGACGCCCCCACCATCCGCCCGACCGCGCATATTTTCGTCGGCTCCAAGGCGCCCTGGCACGAGATCAGGGACGATCTGCCGCAATATCAGGGGCACATCGGGGCCTGACAGCCCAATCGGCGAACCCCTATCGTGCTGGCGAGACTAATGAAAAGGGTTCCGCAGTGGGCTCCCGCGCGTCCCTTTCGTGATCTCGGTCACAAGAGGACGGCGCGGGCCTTGCTAGGGTGAGCCCGAAGGGTATCGAATCCCGGTCTTTGGAAGCTGTGTCATGCGCAACCTGTTCCGATCCTGCTCGCTTCTCCTCGCCGCCGCACTGGTCTTTGTGGCCGCGCCCGCCTTCGCCGCAAAGCGCGTCGCGCTGGTGCTCGCAAACTCCGCCTATCAGAACGTCCCGGCGCTCACGAACCCCGTCAACGACGGTGCGGTGATCGCCAAGACGCTGAAGGACGCCGGCTTCGACGTGGTGGAGTCCCGCCGCGATCTGTCGGCGCTGGACACCAGGCGCGCGCTTCGTGATTTCGCTGACGGTGCCCGCGATGCCGACATTGCCGTTGTCTATTATGCCGGCCACGGCATCGAGGTCGAAGGCTCCAACTATCTGATCCCGGTCGACGCGAAGCTCGAGCGCGACACCGACGTGTTCGACGAGGCGCTCTCGCTCGACCGCATCCTGGTGGCGATCGAACCGGCCAAGCAGCTTCGCCTCGTCATCCTCGATGCTTGCCGCGACAATCCTTTCGCCAAGACCATGAAGCGCACGGTGGCGACGCGCGGCATCGGCCGCGGGCTTGCCCAGGTCGAGCCGACCAGCCCGAACACGCTGATCGCCTATTCGGCCAAGGCCGGCTCCACCGCGCAGGACGGTGACGGCAGCAACAGCCCGTTCACGGTTGCGCTGTCGCATCATCTGACGCGGCCGGGTCTCGATGTCCGCCGTGCCTTCGGCTTCGTGCGCGACGAAGTCCTGAAGACCACGATCAACAGGCAGGAGCCGTTCGTCTACGGTTCGCTCGGTGGCGAGGACGTGCCGCTGGTCCCGGCGAAGGTCGCGGCCGTCGCACCGGCGCAGCCGGCGTCCAATTCGCAGGCCGAAATTCGCAAGGACTATGAGCTTGCGCTGCAGGTCGGCAACAAGGCGGCATGGGACGCTTTCCTCACCCAGCATCCCGACGGCTTCTATTCGAACCTTGCAAAACTTCAGCTCGAAAGGATCACTGCCGAGCAGACCCATGTGGCTGCGACCGAAAAAGCCAGGCAGGCCGAAGCCGAGCGCGACCGCCTGGCCGCCTCCGGTGCGCAGAAGGCCACGCAGGCCAAGGCTGACGCCGATGCGCGCGCCGCCGAGCAGGCACAGCTCGCCGCACAAAAGGCCAAGGAGCAGGCGCAGCAGCAGGCCGCCGCGGCCGAGCAGCAGCGCGTCAATCTGGCCGCCACTGTTCCGAACAGTCCGGCGGCGCAGCCTGCAAAGGCTCCCGGCACCAACGTTGCCGCGCTGACGCCGGCTGTGACGCCCGTCGATCTCGGCCGCTCGGTGCAGACCGAGCTCGGCCGCGTCGGCTGCTACTCGGGCACTGCGGACGGCAACTGGAATTCGGCGTCGCAGCGCTCGCTGTCGCAGTTCAACCGTTACGCCGGTACCAAGCTCGACGTGAAGGTCGCGAGCACCGACGCGCTCGACGCGGTCAAGGCGAAGACCTCGCGGGTTTGCCCGATGGTCTGCGACCACGGCTTCAAGGCCGATGGCGACAAGTGTACGAAGATCGTCTGCCGCAGCGGCTATGCCGTCAACGACGACAATGAATGTGAAAAGCAGCGCGCCTCGAAGCCCGCGACCGCCAAGCGCGATGATGGTGAGCGCCCTGCGAAGCAGCCGCGTCAGGCTGGCGATGCGGCTGCCGGCGCAGCCGGCGGCTATGGCGCAGCCGCAGGCGTTGCCGCTCGCGCTAGCCGCGCTCCGAGCGGCGGGCAGGTCTTCTGCGGCAGCACGGGTTGCCGTGCGGTCTCGCGCGGCTGCCATCTCGAATATCGCGGCGGTGGCGGCCCCAACAACGACGCCAATGTGGAAGTGTGCAACTAGCTAGAACAACCGGTGTCGTCCTGGCGAAAGCCAGGACCCATTACCCCAGGG
>JAEWBW010000292.1 GCA_023390955.1 Pseudomonadota bacterium | reverse complement strand
CCCTATAACGCCGCGAACCCTGTCGTGATCGGCAAGAACATCGAGATCAACTCAACTGGCGGCGCGATCGGTGCGACCAGCAGCGTCGTCAACAATGCGACCACGCTGACCAACATCAATCCGTTGGTGATCCAGGCGACGGGCACGACGCAGTCCGACGGCACCGTCGATGGCGGCGTTCTCGAAAGCGCCTCGGCCACCGGCACCTACATTGTCCAGTCCAAGGGCGATCTGCGGATCGGCACGATCCAGTCGACCGGCGGTCCGGTCTTCCTGGCGGCGGCGGGTTCCGACGGCAATTCGGCCAACATCCTGAGCGGCCGTGCGGTGGTTGGTATCTCGGCTGCGGAAAGCGCGCATCTCCAGCAGGTCTGGAGCGACCTCAATTTGCTCAACGGCAACCCGGCCACCGCCGCCGTCAACAGCTACCAGTCCATGGTGACGGCGGCCTATAACGACTACTTCCAGCTCAAGAACATCGCCTTCGCCAACGGCACCTACAATCCGACCGCGGTCGGTCTGACGGTGCTGCGGGCGCAGGTGGCCGCCAAGCTCGGCATCGACCCGGCGACCGTCTCGACGACACAGATGAAGGTCGAGGCCACGACCCGCTTCCTCAAGGACCAGTTCCTGCTCGGCAAGATCTCCACCGCCGAGCTCAATAGCGGGCTGACGACATTGCTCGGAAGCGCACAGACGGACGCGCTGGGAACCGTGTTCGGCAGCACGCTCTCGTCGGGCTTGTTCACGAGCCTGTTCCAGGGTGTTGCGGCGGCCGATCAGCGCCTGCCCACCAACGCCGCGCTGCAGGCCGCGTTGAACACCTACAGTGCGACCTACAGCTACACGCTTGCGTCGACCGAGCGGGTCTACAGCATCATCACTGCGGGTTCGCAGTGGACGCATGACCAGCTCGCCTACACGGTGTCCTCGTCCGCCATCGGCGCGACGCCGCCGCCGATCGACGACAACGTCATGGCCAATATCAGCGCGAACCAGATCATGCTCTACGCGCCGCGTGGGTCGGTCGGCAATTCGGCTGCGCCCCAGGTGTTCACCTTCACCAGCGCCGATTCCTCGTCGCTGTCGAATGAGCAGAAGGCACTGCTGGCGTCGGCCGGTCCCGGTCAGCTCACGGTCAGCGCGGTCACGAACCCGACGACGCATGTCACGACCTACACGGTCAGCTTCTCGCAGCAGAACCTGGTCGTCGTCGACAACGCGATCGCGATTTCGGCCAAGGCGCTGTCGAATATCTATCTCGGCAGCAAGAACAGCCTCACGCTCGGCGGCGTCACCGCGAATTACGGTCCGATCATGGCGGCGCAGACCAACGGCATCGAGGTGACCGGCCGCGGCGACGTCAAGCTCCATGCGGTGAACAGCATCACCGCGGGTGTGGCCGGCGTGCCCGTGATCTCCGGCGACATCGCTAATTTGAGCCTGATCGCCGAGCACGGCAATATCGGCGCCGCCGGGACTGCGGGAAGCAATCCCGCGACCAACCCGAACGCGCTCCAGATCGCCTTCGCCGATCCGGCCAATGACCAGCTCGACCAGGTGTCGTCGGGGCAGGGCGTCTATATCAAGCAGACCACGGGCGATCTCATCCTCGGCAACATCGCCGCCGGCAACGATATCCAGCTGGCTGCGACCGGCAGCATCTACGCCGAGGCCGGCTTCACGGACCGCTCCGCGATCCACATTCTGGGCTCCGACCTCGACCTGCGCGCCGGCGGCAGCATCGGCTTCAACGGATCGACCTTCCAGCCGCTGCAGGTGAACATCTCGGGCACGGTCACCGGCTCGGCGGTCGGCGATCTCAGCATCCTCGCAGTCGCCGGCGATCTCGTGGTCGGCCGGAGCGGCAATTATGGCGCGCTGACCGCCGGTGGCGCGATGACGCTGGACGTGTCGCGCGGTGCGCTCACCGTCAACACCGGCATCTCCAGCGATGGCCTGATGCAGCTGCTCGCCAACCGCGCCGTCACGATCGCGGCTGGAACCAGTGCGACCAGCACGTCCGGCGGGGTCACGCTGGCAGGCGCGACGCTGACGATGGGCGCCCAGTCCGCCATCAATGCGGCCGGCGTGATCACGGTCGCCACGACGGGCGATGCCGTTATCGGCCAGCTCAACACGTCGCTGTCCTACGCCGCGGCCGGCAATGCGCCGTCGATCCTGGTCAGCGCCGGCGGCGTGGCGTCGGCTGGTGCGATCCTCAGCAATGGCGACGGGCAGAGCCCCTTCGTCACTTCCGGCGCAGGCGCAGGCCTCGCGCTCACCGCATCCAACGGCATCGGCACCGCGACCTCGCGGCTGACGTTCAACGCCGCGCGGCTGTCGGCAAGCACGAGCGACGGCGGCATCTACCTCACGGCCTTGAGCGCACTCGACGCCACACTGCTGTCGGCGGTGAAGGGCAATGTCGATATCATCGGCACCTACGGCCTGAGCCTCGACCAGGTCGTGGCGGGCACGGCGACCGGCGCCAGCGGCACGTTCAGCGCCGTCACCGGCAATGGCAGCATCGTGATCGGCACCGCCGCCAGCAGCGGCACCCAGACCATCCATGCCAGCCAGAACGTGACGTTCAAGGCGCTGAGCGCGACCGGCACGACCGGCGATGTCGGCAGCATCAACGTCACCGCCGACGCCGGCTTCATCCTCGGCCAGACCACGATTGCCGGCGGCGTGACCACGCAAGGCACGGTCGCGGCCAATGGCGCGGTCAACCTGCTCGCGGCGCTGACGAACACCGGCCACGATCTGACCGCCACCACCGGCAACGTCGTGGTGCGGGGAACGATTGTTGCCTGGGACAACATCCAGGCCGGCGGCACCCTCGGCATCACGGCGACGACCGGCTCCATCACGCTCGGCACCGGCGTCAGCGGTGGCACCCAGATCCTTCACGCCGCCCAGAACGTGACGTTCAAGGCGCTGACGGCGAACGGTACGAACAGCGATGTCGGCAGCATCAACGTTACTGCCGATGCGGGCTTCATCCTCGGCCAGACCACGACCGTCGGCGGTGCCATCACCCAGGGCACGGTCGCAGCCCACGGCGCGGCCAGCCTGATCGCGGCGACGACGAACACCGGCCACAACCTGACCGCTGCCACCGGCAATGCCGTGCTGAAGGGCACCGTCGTCGCCTGGGACAACATCCAGGCCGGCGGCACCCTCGACATCACGGCGTCGGCCGGCGCGATCACGCTCGGGACCGCGATCAGCGGCGGCACGCAAACGCTGCATGCCCGCAATGACATCGTCTTCAGCCAGCTCACCACCACGGGCATCGCGGGCGATCCCGGCGACATCAAGCTGACCTCGGATCTCGGTTCGATCCGGGGCGGTTCGGTGTCCGCCAACGGCGACACGCAATTCGCGTCGGCCGGCGCCGTCCACCTCGATCGCGTCCGGGGCAATACGGTCAAGCTGTCGTCGCCCGATGACCTCACCATCGGCTGGGTCAGCGTGGTCAAGCAGCTCGATCTCGCCGCCAACACGATCAACGTGAATGGCGAGCAGATCATGTCGAACCCGTCGATCCCGCTGATCATGAACATCACCGGCTACAACGGCGGCACCGCGACTTCGGCCCATGTCTTCATGGATCCCGATGCCATCATCATCAACCAGTTCCGGGTGGTGGACGCGCGCTTCATCACCGATGCGCCGGCGGTCACCATCGTCAACGGCTATGTCCCCGGACAATTGCTGCTCGACACCGCGACGGTGCAGGTGTTCCTGAACAACCGCGGCCCGGCGCCGACGAACGGGCCGGCGATCCAGCTCTACCAGCCGGGCGGCGTGTTCACGATGAGCCAGATCGGCAACTCCAACACCAGCAACAGCTATGTGGTGTTCTACACCAACGGCATCTCCGCGACCGTCACCAACTACGGTCCGACCCATACCTGCTGCAACGTCTACACCGGCGCCGCGATGGTCCGTAATATTGCGGTCGACGGCGAGGGCACCGAGAGCCTCGATACCTGGCATACGCAGAAGCGCGGGCCGGGCTCGTTCTACCGGCTCGGGCTGTCCGGCCAGGCGCTGCTCGATGCGCTGCTGAGCCCGCGTTCGGTCGAAGCCGTCGGCGACGGTCCGGCCGTCAACACCCAGGGCCTGACGGACATGCGCAAGCTGCGCCGTCACCGCCCTGAACAGCGCGCCAGCGGCTCGGGCTGGAAGGACGCTTCCCTCGAAACGATGCCGAAGCCGGCGGCCGTTGGTCGCCTCGCCGGGGCATGGTAACGAGAATCGACGATGGTGATTCGGGGGGCAACATTCGGGATCGGGCTGACGGTGGTCTGCACCGGGCTCGTGCACGCCCAGTCGATCAACCCCGGCGTCATCCAGAACGACATCGACCGCCAGCGCCGTCAGCTCGAGCAGCAGAGCGCGCCGCCGAAGATCCAGGGTCCCGCCGTGATCGGCGGCGAGCGGGAGAAGAACCCGGCCCTGAAGCCCGGCGGCCCGAAATTCAAGCTGCGCAAGGTCGAGTTCGACCAGTCCAAGTTCATCACGCCGGCCGAGCTCGATGAGATCGTCAGCAAGTATATCGGCAAGGACGTCGATATCGCGACGCTGCTGCAGCTCGTGGGCGACATCAACGCGATCTATACGGAGCGCGGCATCGTCACCGCGATCGCGACCTTGCCGGAGCAGGATGCCAATGGTGGCGTCGTCCGTGTCAAGCTGACCGAGGGACGGCTCCAGAACACCACCATCGAGGGCAACAAGCAGACGCGGGCGGACTACATCCTCCAGCGCGTGAAGGAGCCCGAAGGCGAGGTCCTCGACGTTCCCAAGCTGAACCGCGACGTCACCTGGTTCAACAAGACCAACGACGTGCAGATCAAGGCGCTGCTCAGGCCCGGCTCGAATTTCGGCCTGACCGATTTGCAATTCGCCGTCATCGAGCCGCCGGTCGATACCTGGCAGATCTTCGTCGATAACCAGGGCGTCGAAAACACCGGCCGGTGGGAAAGTGGCACCTATTACAAGCGTCACGGCCTGTTCGGCGTCGACGACCGCCTGACCTTCTACGGCGTGCGTTCCGAGGGCAATCTCAACGGCAACGTCGCCTACAACGTTCCGGTCAATCCGTGGGGCGGCCGCGCCGGCGTCAGCTACACCGAGGGCAGGATCAAGATCATCGAGGGACCGTTCGTCGCGCTCGACGTGACCGGGCGCTCGAGCCAGGCCGCGGTCAATTTCAGCCAGCCGGTCTGGGTGACGCAGGACTGGATGCTGCTGCTGAACGCCGCCCACACCGAAGGCAAGACGGTGAGCCGCTTCGGCAGTGTCGCGGTGACCGATGACCACTACAACAAGTCCACCGGCGGCTTCTCGCTGAGCAGGTTCGGCAATTGGTATTCGTTCACGGTCTCGCCGGGAGTGAACTACATCGAGTGGCACGACTACGTGCTCGGCGGCAACCGGACCTTCAACACCTATACCGGCACCGCGATCGCAAGTGCCGCGGGCGGCCCGGCCAATTTCAGCGCCAATCTTCTGGCGAGCTGGCAATACTCGCCGACCAAGCTGCTGCCCGGTGACCAGATCTTCTCGATCGGCGGCCCGACCACCGTGCGCGGCTATCCGACCAACGCGGCATCCGGTGACAGCGGCTACTACATCAACGCCGAGCTGCACTACAACTGGTCGCAGCTTCTGAGGGGCTTCGACACCTACGTCTTCACCGATTGGGGCGCGGTCTATTCGACATTTCCGGGTATCACCGAGCTGAGTTCGGTCGGCGTCGGCTTCTCATGGACCTATGCGCCGTTCATGACGATCGAGGCCAGCTACGCGATGCCGATGAAGCCGGCCGTCTCGACGCAGCGGAACTACGAAGCCTATACCCGCTTCATCTTCCGGCCGTTGCTGATGTTTCCGCAGCTGGAGCCGGCGCCGATGGCTGCCGTCGCAGACAAGCGGCGCTCGTAGCTGCGCCTGCGCGCCAAGACGAAGGCGCCGGGGCGGGCAGGGCTTGAACCACGAGGGCTGGCCTGAATCAAAGACGGTTCAGAGATCGATGCCCTTCTTGCGCAGCTCCTCCTTTATTCTCTGCTGCACTTCGCCGCCAATGTCCTTGCCGAACTTCGACCCGACGACCATGGTCTCCTGCGTCAGGGAGGGGACTTTCTGCAAGAATTTCTGCCCGATCGGCGTCTTGTAGAATACGACGAGCGCCTGCAGCTCTTCCGTCGAAAAGTTCCTTGCGTAGATGATGGCGATGGCATCGGTCAGTTCTGATACGCGCGCCCGAAAGGAATCGATGATCTTCGGCGCAACGGCCTCATATTGCATGTCGACTTCGGCGCGGCCTTGAACAACGGATGCCTTCATATTCTTCATGATGGTCGGCAAAATCGTCCGGAGCTGATCGCTCAGATGCATGGTCTCGACCAAATCTTTCGCAGCAGACAGGGCCTCGGGCGAGGTGGTCTGCGCACCCGCGACATTGGCCGAGAAAATGACGACTGAGACAAGCAGCCCCATGATCATGCGCTGGGAACGGGCCATGAGAATCTCCGGTGAAGCCGCGCAGAGATTGTTGCCTCGCGCATACTAGGCCGTAAGTTGTATCGACCGCCGAGCCTCTTTTCCAGATCCGACTGGGAATTTTGTTCCGCAGTCGGGATCGGTCGATCCGAAGATCAGGCCTCACACCGTTGAAGCCGGCTGTAGCGCAAGGAAGTCAAGCCCTTCGCGTCAAAATATTCGACTTTACAGAAATTCGGATTTATCG
>JAEWBW010000243.1 GCA_023390955.1 Pseudomonadota bacterium | reverse complement strand
CTTCCTTGTAGATGCGCATCTCCGGCGTCACGTGGTCGAACAGGCAGCCGCCCATGTAGAAGCCGTTCTCGTAGCCCTGCATCTTGAAGCCGCGGCCGTCGACGGCAAGCGTCGCGCCTTCCTTGATGCCGATGTCGATGTAGCTCTTGACCTTCTCGACCGCCTCGCGTGTCACCAACGGACCGTAATCGGCCGACGGATCGATCGAGGTGCCGATCTTGAGAGACTCCACGCGCGGGATCAGCTTTTCCATCAGGCGGTCAGCCGTGGTCTTGCCGACGGGAACGGCGACGGAGACGGCCATGCAGCGCTCGCCGGCCGAGCCGTAGCCGGCGCCGATCAGCGCATCGACCGTCTGGTCCATGTCGGCATCGGGCATGATGATGGCGTGGTTCTTGGCGCCACCGAAGCACTGGCAGCGCTTGCCGGTCTGGGCGGCGCGCTCGTAGATGTACTGCGCGATCGGCGTCGAGCCGACGAAGCCGACGGCCTTGATATCGGGATCGTCGAGGATGGCATCGACGGCTTCCTTGTCGCCGTTGACGACGTTGAGGATGCCGGCCGGCAGGCCCGCCTCGATCATGAGCTGGGCGAGCATCATCGGCACGCCGGGATCGCGCTCGGACGGCTTGAGGATGAAGGCGTTGCCGCAGGCGATCGCCGGGGCGAACTTCCACATCGGGATCATCGCCGGGAAGTTGAACGGCGTGATGCCGGCGACGACGCCGAGCGGCTGGCGCATCGAATAGATGTCGATGCCGGGGCCTGCGCCTTCGGTGTATTCACCCTTCATCAGATGCGGAATGCCGCAGGCGAATTCGGCGACCTCGAGGCCGCGCTGGATGTCGCCCTTGGCGTCCGGCACGGTCTTGCCGTGCTCGCGCGCCAGCACGTCGGCCAGCTTGTCGTAGTCGCGCTGCACCAGCTCCAGGAACTTCATCATCACGCGCGCGCGGCGCTGCGGATTGGTCGCGGCCCATTCGGGCTGGGCGGCGCGGGCGTTCTCGACGGCAGCGCGAACCTCGGCCTTGGAGGCCAGCGCGACCTTGGCCTGGACGTCACCGGTCATCGGCTCGAAGACGTCGGCGGTGCGGCCCGACTTGCCCTTTACTTCCTTGCCACCGATGAAATGTCCGACGTCGCGCATGAAGTCCTCCCAATGGAACGGGTTAGATCGCTTTGACAAATCCTATTGACCTGCATTTTATAGGATTCAAGTCTGAGATATTGCACCATAGATGTGCGAAAATGCTGGATCAAGGCGCGATCGATTGGGACGACTTCCGCTTCGTGCTCGCCATTGTGCGGGGCGGATCGGTTTCGGCTGCGGCCAAGCAGCTTGGCGTGGATCATGCGACCGTGATCCGCAGGGTCGACCGGCTGGAGAAGCACCTCTCGGCAAAGCTGTTTGACCGGCGCAAGACCGGCTACCTCCTCACCGAGGCGGGCCAGCGCGTCGCCGACAGCGCGGAGGCGATGGAATCCACCATTGTCGCCAACCAGGAGCAGGTCGGCGGCTCCGTGGCGCGGCTGACCGGCACGGTGCGGATCGGCGCGCCCGACGGCTTTGGCACTGCCTTCCTGGCGCCGCGGCTGGCGGGCTTTGCCGATCGCTATCCCGATCTCGACCTGCAGCTGGTCGCGACCGCGCGGCTGTTCAGCCTGTCCAAGCGCGAGGCTGATATCGCGATCAGCCTGACCATGCCGAAGGAAGGCCGCATCGTCGGCCGCAAGCTGCTGGACTACCGCCTCGGGCTTTATGCCGCACCCGCCTATCTCGACCGCTTCCCCGCCATCACCTCGCGGCAGGACCTGCCGCAGCATCGCTTCGTCGGCTACATCGAGGAGCTGCTGTTCACGCCCGAGCTCGATTATCTGCCGCAGGTGTCGACCAAGATCTCCGCGCGCTTCCGCAGCGCCAATCTGATCGCGCAGCTCAACGCCACGCTGGCAGGCTTCGGCATCGCAGTGCTGCCGCACTTCATGGCGAGCGATTATCCGCAGCTCAGGCGCGTGCTGCCGGGGGAAATCTCGATCACGCGGACGTTCTGGATGCTGATGCACGCCGACAGCAAGGACCTCGCGCGGATTCGCGCTGTGGCGGATTACATCTCGGAGATCGTGGATCGGGAGCGAGCGTTGTTTGCGGGGCGATGAACTCTCCGACCCTCATGGTGAGGAGGCGCGAAGCGCCGTCTCGAACCATGAAGGCCCGCATCTCGCCCGTGGCCATCCTTCGAGACGACCGCGTTGCGGTCTCCTCAGGATGAGGTTCGGAGAGCGTGGCTATCGCTAGCTCGGCTTCGCCTTCTTCGCGGCCTTCTCACGCCGGCCAGCCTCAAGCACGCCGTCCTTGCCGGCCTTCAGCACCTCGTCCGACAAATCGCCGGTGCCGGCAATGCGCGCCAGCAACAAGGTGCCGGCCATGCTGGCCAGCGTCGCGATCGCCTGCTTGCGTGCGGCCTTGCGCGGCACTTCGGGGATGAAGTCGGCCATCATCTCGATCATCTCGTCGAGCTTGCCGGCAAACGCCTTGCGCGTCTTCGGGCTTTCGCGCGCGATCTCGGCGCCGAGCGAGGGCACCGAGCAGCCATGGCCGGGATTGTCGCGATGGAGCGTCGAGAGATAGCTGTCCGCCACCATCGCCAGGCGCTTGTCCGGCGCGACCTCGCTGGTGAGCTTGCGCCAGTGCTCCATCGAACGGTCCATGGCATAGCCGAAGGCTTCGATGACCAGCGCCTCGCGGGAATCGAAATGCGCATAGAACCCGCCATGGGTCAGGCCCGCCTCCTTCATGAGGTCGGCGACGCCGATGCCGTGGGCGCCCTTTTCGCGCAGCCGCACCGAGGCCTTCTTCACGATGCGGTCGTGGGTTTCCTGCTTGTGTTCCCGGGAATAGCGCATGGCAGTCTCATTGAATGTCGGAAGTCATCTTATAACACGCCGATGGCGGAAAGGTCGCATTAATTCGCGTTTAAAGTGTTACCGATCATCGAGAAGGTTGCAGTTGCATGGACTGCGAGCCCGCCCTTGCCGTCACGGACGAAGCCTTCCGTATAGCTGGTCTGGCGACCGAGCTTGATCACCTTGCCCTCAGCGGAGATCAGCCCGGAGCGGACCGAGAGCGGACGCAGGAACGTCATCTTGAGGTCGAGCGTGACAGAGCCTTGGCCGGCTTCGAGCCGCGTCGAGATGGCGCAGCCCATGGCGGTGTCGAGCAGCGCGGCGGCGGTTGCGCCATGCAGGATCCCGACGGTGTTCTCGAGGTCCTCCCGGGGATCCAGTTCCATGACGATCCGGCCGGGCTCGACAGTCGCCATCGTGAACCCGATCAGCTTTGCGAAGGGCGGTGGCGGCAGCCGGCCGTCGCGAATCCCCAGCATCGCCTCCATGCCGGACAGGCCCATTGCCACTTTGGTGGTCGGTGCCGGTACCTGCCAGTCCACCACGCGCTCACGCCGGAGCGCGGGCGAAAACAGGTCGAGTTCTGCAATCTCGGACATGGTCGCTCCTTTATATGATGTATATAATATTATGCGACGGACTTCGATTTTGCAACTGCGACACCCTGTGCTTGACAATGACGGGGTTTGGTCCGGAAGTGGCCGCGACCTGCGCGCCCTCGCGCCAGCTCCACCAAGATCGAGATATCACCATGGACATGCTCAACAATCACTGCGGCGTGACGCGCGATGCGCGCGGCGTCGTCGAGGTCACGATTTCGAATGCCGGCACGCTCAACATCCTGGGCTCGCCCGTCACCGATGCCGTGCGGGAGGGACTGACGCAGCTTGCCAGCGACCGCAGCATCCGCGTCGTCATCCTGCGCGGCACCGGCGAGAAGAGCATGATCGGCGGCGCCGACATCAAGGAGATGGCAAAGCTCGAGCAGAAGTCAGCCGAAGCCTTCATCAGCCGGCTGCGTGATCTCTGCGAGGCCGTGCGCGCCTTCCCTGCTCCCGTGATCGCGCGGATGCCGGGCTGGTGTCTCGGCGGCGGGCTCGAGGTCGCGGCCGCCTGCGATTTCCGGATCGCGGCGCATGATGCGCATTTCGGCATGCCGGAGGTCCGCGTCGGCATTCCCTCGGTGATCCACGCCGCGCTGCTGCCGCGCCTGATCGGCTGGGCCCGCGCGCGCTGGCTGGTGATGACGGCGGAAAACATCGATGCGGCGACGGCGCTGGCCTGGGGCCTGGTCGACAAGGTCGCACCAGCGGACGGCCTTGATG
>JAEWBW010000206.1 GCA_023390955.1 Pseudomonadota bacterium | reverse complement strand
TGGGGTGAACCATCCCTCATGGGACAGCTTCGTTATCGTCTTCTGGCCTCGGCTAACTGCGCCGGCCGCTCGAAAGTTGCACGCCTGCACGCAACGATTCCCACGCAGACGATATACAGGCCCCGTTTTTGCAGCCAGCGCTACCCCGGGAAAGTCACGACAAACTGACTTCAAGGGAGCCGCTTTGCAACGGATTGTGCACCTCGGTCAGGCGCTTTTCCCTCTGTCTGTCACTTCCAAGACACGGTTCAAATCGTGATCAAAATCTCACATTAAACGAAGGACTTGCGGCCGCTTTGGAACTCCACGCAAACGGCCGTTCACAGCGTGGCTCAGTGCGTCTCCTCGCCGCTTTTGCCGCCATGTCCCTGCACACCGGCTTCGTCGAGTTTTCGATAGAGCGTGGAGCGGCCGATCTTGAGGCGGCGCGCGACCTCAGACATCTGCCCGCGGTAATGCGAGATCGCGAAGCGGATGATCTCGTTCTCCATCTCCTCCAGCGGCCGCACGTCACCGGTGGCGGTGAGCATGGTCAGCGAGCCTGCGGAGGACAGCGGCGCAATGGGTATTTCGCTACCCGAAACCATTGCGGGCACCGTCGGCGCGACCGGCTCCAGCATCAGCGGCGCGGTCGGCACATCAGTCACGTGCGGCGGATGCGCGGCAAGCACGGGGAAGTCGGCGAGATCGAGCTGATCGCCCTCGCTCATGACGACCGCGCGATAGACCGCGTTCTCGAGCTGGCGGATGTTGCCGGGCCAGTCGAGCGTCGACAGATGCGCAACGGCCTCGCCGCTGACGCCGGCGATCTGGCGGTTTTCCTCGGCGGCAAAGCGCGCGAGAAAGTGTCGCAGCAGATGCGGGATGTCCTCGCGCCGTGCGCGCAGGGACGGAATGGTCAGCGGCAGCACGTGCAGGCGATAGAACAGGTCCTCGCGGAAATGGCCCTGCTTCACCCGTTCGAGCAGCTTGCGATTGGTCGCGGAGACGATGCGGACGTCGACCTTGACCGGCTTGCGGCCGCCGACGGCTTCCACCGCACCCTCCTGGAGCGCGCGCAGCAACTTCACCTGTGCGGTCAGCGGCAGCTCGCTGACCTCGTCCAGGAACAAGGTGCCACCATGGGCCTCGACGAACTTGCCTGAATGACGCTCGGTGGCGCCGGTGAAGGCGCCCTTCTCGTGGCCGAACAGGATCGACTCGACGAGATTGTCGGGGATTGCGCCGCAATTGACCGCGACGAACGGTTTCGCCTTGCGCTCGCCGCTGCCATGGATGGCGCGCGCGAACATCTCCTTGCCGACGCCGGATTCGCCTTCGATCAGCACCGGGATCGACGAATTCGCCGCCTTCTGCGCCGCGCGCATCACATGCGCCATCGCGTCGCTGCGGGTGATGATGTCGGCAAACGTCAGCCGGCCCTCGCGGCTGTGGCGGATGCGCTGCAATTCACCCTTGAGCGCGGAGGCGTTGAGCGCGTTGCGCAATGAGACCTGCAACCGCTCGAGGCCAACCGGCTTGACCACGAAGTCGGCGGCGCCTGCGCGCATCGCCGAGATCACATTGTCGATGCCGCCATGGGCGGTCTGCACGATCACCGGCACGTTGAGGCCGGCCTCGCGGATTTTCGCCAGGACGCCCATGCCGTCGAGGCCGGGCATCACGAGATCGAGCACGATTGCGTCGATGGCGGGCGCGTCAGGCGCGGTGAGGGCTGCGATCGCGGCATCGCCGGAGTCCACGACGATCGTCTCGTAGCCGCATTTCTGCACCATGTTCTCGACCAGGCGGCGAGCTACGGCGTCGTCGTCGGCGATCAAAATACTGGCAGCCATGGTGTTCCCCGCACGCTACTACTATTTGTCTCGAATCGGGGCACTCTGGCCGAAGCCGATTAACGCACTCTTAAACCTTGCCGACCTCACCCGCCGTTGCGACTGTTGAACACAGGTTTCCAGCACAATGACTTCGCGCTCCAAAAAATCCGCCGTCAGCAAATCCGCTCTCCGCAAGTCGGCCGTCAAAAAGTCGGCGGCCAAGCCCATGACAAAGTCTGTAACAAAGCCCAAGGCAAAGTCCGCAAAGACGAAGGCCGTGAGCAAGACCGGCAAGCTGCCCGAATGGAACCTGGCCGATCTCTATTCCGGGATCGATGCGCCGGAAGTGGCGCGCGATCTCGAAAAGATGGCTGCCGAATGCGTCGCGTTTGAGACCGACTACAAGGGCAAGCTTGCGACAGGGACAGCAGGCGAAGATGGCGGAAAATGGCTCGCCGAGGCGGTGCGGCGCTATGAAGCGATCGACGATCTTGCCGGGCGTCTCGGCTCCTATGCCGGTCTCGTCCATGCCGGCGACAGCGTCGATCCAAAGATTTCAAAGTTTTACGGCGACGTGTCGGAGCGGCTGACGGCGGCGTCCACGCATCTTCTGTTCTTCGCGCTCGAGCTCAACCGGGTCGATGACGATATTTTGACCCGCGCGATGGATGTCGCCGAGCTCGCTTATTACCGTCCGTGGATCGAGGATCTGCGCAAGGAGAAGCCGTATCAGCTCGACGACAAGCTCGAGCAACTCTTCCTCGAAAAGTCGCAGACCGGTTATTCCGCCTTCAATCGTCTGTTCGACCAGACCATCTCGGGCCTGCGCTTCAAGGTCGGCGCCAAGGAGCTGGCGATCGAGCCGACGCTCACGTTGCTGCAGGACCGCGACGGCGCCAAGCGCAAGGTCGCGGCCGAAGCGCTGGCAAAGACCTTCAAGGCCAATGAGCGCACCTTTGCGCTGATCACCAACACGCTCGCCAAGGACAAGGACATTTCCGACAATTGGCGCGGCTTCAAGGACGTCGCGGATTCCCGCCATCTCAACAACCGCGTCGAACGCGAGGTGGTGGATGCGCTGGTCGCCTCCGTGCAGGCGGCCTATCCAAAGCTGTCGCATCGCTATTACGCCCTGAAGGCGAAATGGTTCGGCAAGAAGCGTCTGGCCTATTGGGATCGCAACGCGCCGCTGCCGTTCGCCGCGACCGACGTGATCGCCTGGCCCGAGGCGCGCAACATGGTGCTGTCGGCCTATGGCGGCTTCTCGCTGAAGATGGCCGAGATTGCCGAGCGCTTCTTCACCGATCGCTGGATCGATGCGCCGGTGCGTCCGGGCAAGGCGCCCGGTGCCTTCTCGCATCCGACCACGCCGTCGGCGCACCCCTATGTACTCATGAACTACCAGGGAAAGCCGCGCGATGTGATGACCCTGGCGCATGAGCTCGGCCACGGCGTGCATCAGGTGCTGGCGGCGAAGAACGGCGCGCTGATGGCGCCGACGCCGCTGACGCTGGCGGAGACCGCGAGCGTGTTCGGCGAGATGCTGACCTTCAAGCGGCTCCTTGCCCAGACCAAGAGTGCGAAGCAGCGCCAGGCGCTGCTTGCCGGCAAGGTCGAGGACATGATCAACACCGTGGTGCGGCAGATCGCTTTCTACTCGTTCGAGCGCGCCGTCCACACCGAGCGCAAGAACGGCGAGCTCACCGCAACGCGGCTCGGCGAGATCTGGCTGTCGGTGCAGGGCGAAAGCCTGGGCCCGGCGATCGAGATCAAGGCGGGCTACGAGAACTACTGGATGTACATCCCGCACTTCATCCATTCGCCGTTCTATGTCTACGCCTATGCCTTTGGAGATTGCCTCGTGAACTCGCTTTATGCGGTCTACGAGAACGCGGCCGAAGGCTTTGCCGAACGCTATCTCGACATGCTCGCGGCCGGCGGCACCAAGCACTATTCGGAGCTGCTGCGTCCGTTCGGGCTCGACGCCAAGGATCCCAAATTCTGGGACGGCGGCCTCTCGGTGATCGCCGGCATGATCGACGAACTGGAGGCGATGGGCTGACGCGCTGCGTCAGCCTGGCTGGCTTGCGCCGCGGCCGAGACTGTTCGGCCCGGCGGCTTGCGCGTTGACGTCGACGAAGCCGAGCATCGCGCCGAAGCGATCGGTAGCGGGCGTCTCGAATCCCACCGCGCCTTCAAAATCTGCCGGATTGCGGAAGGTGCCGAGCAGCATGTCCCAGATCGGCAGGTCGCCGTAGTTGAAGGCGTGCACGTCGCGCTGGTGGTGCACGCAATGTGCCTCGGGCCGCTGGATGATGTAGCCCAGCCATTGCGGCGTGCGCACGTTCATATGCTGGAAGTAGCCGTAGAAGGCGGCGATGTAGCCGGTCGCAGCGGCCGCCACCGGATCGAGCCCGAGCACCAGCGTGGTGACGATGGTCGCAATCGCGAAGAACGCGAACGTCTCCAGCGGATGGAATAGCGCGGCACCTGACATGTCCATGCGCTGCGGGCTGTGATGGATCTGGTGGAACAGCCGCCACATCACCGGGAAGGTGTGGGCGCTGCGATGCCAGACATAGTTGACGAGCGAGAGCACGGCATAGCCGAGCAGGGCGCCGCCGATCACGCCGAGCCCGGTCAGATCGATCAGCCGGTGTTTTGCGAGCCAGTGCTCCGGGATCAGCAAAGGCGTCAGCGTTGCGAGCAGCCCTTGCACGGTCAGGAAGAAGAAGCCCTTGAGGCGCCAGTACCGGATCTTTGGAAATTGCCGCGCCGGAATCAGGGCCTCGATTCCCAGCATCACCAGATAGGTCACCGGCACCAGCAGGCCGAACAGGTCAACCATAGTCATTGCTTGGCTCCCTCTGCTTCTAGCCTTACGGTGTAAGTCTAGCTTCCCAATACAGCCTTCCAGTGTAAGGTTGCAAGCGGATTCGAGTGAGTGGGATGACGGGGAAGGCCGGGGCCAGGACGAAAGCTGCAGCCGCGCCGCGCAAGCGCCGGGCGGCGGGGCAGGGCGGGCGGGGGCTATCGCTGTCGCCGGAACGTATCGCGGCCGCCGCGATGGCGCTGGTCGATCGCGAGGGCCTGCCGGCGCTATCGACGCGGCGGCTCGGCGAAGAGCTCGGCTGCGAGGCCATGAGCATCTACCACCACTTCCCCAACAAGGCGCATCTGATGGACGCGCTGGTCGACCTGATGCTGGCAGAGGCGCATGTCGTCATGGAGCCGCACTGGGACTGGCGCGAGCGGCTCCGCCGCGCTGCGCACGGCTTTCGTGCGATGGCGCTGAAGCACCCGGCGTTCTTCCCGTTCTTCGCGGTGCATCGCCTCAACACACTGGCGGGCGTTGCCTATATCGACGGCATCATCGGGATCTTTCGCGCGGCCGGTTTTTCCGACCGGGAGGCCGCCGCCTATTTCCGCGAGCTCGGCTACTACCTCACCGGCGCCGCGCTGGACGAGACCGCCGGCTATGCCAAGGGGCCGTCCTCGGCCAATCCGGTCGCGAACGAGACCATTGCCGCACAGTTCCCCAACCTTGCGGCGGCAGCGCCGTACTTCCAGCCGGCGCATTTCGAGGCGACCTTCGAGACGGGTCTGGAGATACTGCTGCAGGGGATCGAGCGTTCGCGGTCAGCCCAGGGCTAATCCGCTGCGCAGACGCTTGTAAAACACCTGTTGAACGAGAGTATCTTCGGTGTTATACATTTGTATAACGTAGCCGGAGGCAAAGCCGTGAAGATTGAAATCAAGAAGATCGGCAATTCGGATGGCATGCTGTTGCCCCGCGAGTTGATGCAGCGGCTCGACCTCAAACGCGGGCAGCAATTGCACATCGTGGAATTGCCCGGCGGTGGCTTCCAGGCACTCCCCTATGATCCCGACTTCGAGCGGACCATGGAAATTGCCGACGAAGTGATGGACAAATATCGCGATACGCTCGCTGCGCTTGCAAAATAGCCGGCTGCGCGCATGAGCGAACCGCAAGAGCCGCTCTGGATCACCTACGAGCAGGCCGTAGCAATCCACAGTCGGCAACTCCGGCGTTTCGGCGGTGCGCCCGGATTGCGCGACGAGGGCATGCTGCGCTCAGCGCTGGAGCGTCCGATCAACAAATGGCGCTATGAGCAGGCGCCGATGGATGAGCTAGCTGCGGCGTACGCATTCGGCCTCGCAAAAAATCAGGCCATCGTGGATGGAAACGGGCGCATCGCCTTCACGGTGATGATGGCCTTTCTTCACAAGAACGGCGTTGCGTTTGGTCCCGAGCCCGCACAGGCGGCGGTCATCATCCTCTCGCTCGCAGCCGGCGAGGTCAGCGAGGAGAGCCTGACGCGCTGGATCCGCGATAATCTGGATTCCAAATGACCTGATTTGCCGCAAAACCGCGCATGGGTGCCGTTGCCCTGCCCGAAGCTTTGCGGTATCCCAGCCCAAGAATAGTCAAGAATTCGACTTTCGACTGGGGACATTCATGGCCGACCATAGCGAAGTGGCGTACACGACCGCCGACGGCAACGACTACGTTGCGCACGCGCAGACCTACGAGGGCTTCATCCAGCTGGTGAAGTGGGGCACGATCTCGGTCGCGCTCATCGTGATCCTGATGGCGATCTTCCTGACCTGACCATCGTCGGCTGCATCCGTCATAGGCGGCGGGTGCTTATAATATTTGCATTCAAGCCGGTTCCAAAACCGGTATCCAACGTTGCGGGAGTAACGCTAAGTTCGCGTGCGCGCTTTCCCGCGTCGCCGGAGGCCCCATGAAGATTGCCGTTGCCAAGGAAATCGATCCGTCCGAGCCGCGGGTGGCTGCTTCGCCGGATACGGTGAAGAAGTTCAAGGCGCTCGGCGCCGAGATTGCCGTCGAGCCCGGTGCCGGCGTCAAATCGGGCCTGCTCGATTCCGACTTCACCGCGGCCGGCGCCACCGTCAGTGCCGATGCGCTCGCGGACGCCGACATCATCATCAAGGTCAAGCGTCCGGAAGCCTCGGAGCTCGCGAAGTACAAGCGCGGCGCGCTCGTCATCGCCATCATGGACCCCTATGGCAACGAGGCCGCGCTGAAGACGATCGCCGATGCCGGCGTCGCCGCCTTCGCGATGGAATTGATGCCGCGCATCACCCGCGCGCAGGTAATGGACGTGCTGTCGTCGCAGGCGAACCTCGCCGGCTACCGCGCCGTGATCGAAGGCGCCGAAGCCTTCGGCCGCGCCTTTCCGATGATGATGACCGCGGCCGGCACCGTGCCAGCTGCAAAGGTCTTCGTGATGGGCGTCGGCGTGGCCGGCCTCCAGGCGATCGCCACCGCGCGCCGTCTCGGCGCCATCGTCACCGCGACCGACGTGCGGCCGGCGACGAAGGAACAGGTGGAAAGCTTGGGTGCGAAATTCCTCGCCGTTGAGGACGAGGAGTTCAAGAACGCGCAGACCGCGGGCGGCTACGCCAAGGAAATGTCCAAGGAGTACCAGGCCAAGCAGGCCGCGCTCACCGCAGAGCACGTCAAGAAGCAGGACATCGTGATCACGACCGCGCTGATCCCGGGCCGGCCCGCGCCGAAGCTCGTCAGCTCCGAGATGGTCAAGTCGATGAAGCCGGGTTCGGTGCTGGTCGATCTCGCCGTCGAGCGCGGCGGCAATGTCGAGGGTGCGAGGCCCGGCGAGGTCGTCGATCTCGATGGCATCAAGATCGTCGGCTACACCAACGTCGCCGGCCGCGTCGCCGCGTCGGCCTCCAGCCTCTATGCGCGCAATCTGTTCTCCTTCATCGAGACCATGGTCGACAAGAAAGAGAAGAAGCTCGCCGTCAACTGGGACGACGAACTCGTCAAGGCGACCGCGCTGACCAGGGACGGCGCCGTCATCCATCCGAACTTTCAGCCGAAAGCGTGAGGAGACAAGCCATGGAGCATGTCGCACAGGTCGTCGATCCCTTCGTTTTCCGGCTCTCCATCTTCGTGCTGGCGGTATTCGTCG
>JAEWBW010000182.1 GCA_023390955.1 Pseudomonadota bacterium | reverse complement strand
GTGCAACACGGGATTCGCCACGATCGAAAAGACGACGAATGTTGCGATCCGGGACACGGTCATTCGCGACAACCGCGCCGTCGATGGCATCGTGATGTCGGAGGCCGACCGCATCACGATCTCGAGGTGCAGGTTCGAGCGCAATGTGAGCTGGGATGACGATTCCACGGGACGTCTGTTCGAGACGAACGGCTCTCCGAACGTCGTGATAGAGGACTGCATCTTCGCCGGGAACGCGTTGCAGTTCGATCTTGATGGCGAACCGAACGTCCGTCTGCGCGGCAACCAATTTGCGTGATGGAGCCTATTGCTGCGGCGTTCCGGACGCCTTCGGTGCGAAAGACCGCCAAAGGGCCTCGCTGAGCGTGACCGCGATGACGCCGAACGCGCCGCCGGTGATCACATTGGCCACGCGTTCCTCCGCGATCCCGCTGGCAGTGCCGGCGAATGCGGCTGCCAGCGCAATGAAGAAGCAGCGCAGGCCGAAGCCGAGCGGATAGCGCGTGAAGGCCATCAGCGTCAGCGTTGCCGCAAGCACCGCCAGCGAATAGCCGGCCCGGCTTTCGGGAAGCCGTATTCCCAGCATGAGGCCGAGCGGGACGCCGACGAGCGCGCCGACGGCGCGCTGCTTCAGCTTGCTGGTGGAGGCCGAGAGATCGCCGACCACGACGCTCGCCGCCGACCAGATCACCCATTGGCCCTGGGCGAGGTGGAGCACCTCGACCAGCGTCGCGGCGGCGAATACAGCTGCGGCCGTCGCGGCCGCCGGTACGAACCACCTGACCGAGACCACGCCGTAATGCGGTGGCTTGGCGCCGAGATGGCGCCGCAGGTCGAATATCCGGACACCGCAGACGAGTGCCAGCGCAACTGGTGATGCCGCCACGATCAAACCGGCATGACGCATGGCTTCCGCGTCGCTCACCCCCTCCCGCACCTCGCAGGCGAGATAGACGGCGGGGATGAACACCCAATTGCCGAGGGTACGCAGTGCATCGCCGTAGCGTGTCAACGCCACCGCAATGAAGGCGGCCAGTGCCGTCAGCGTTACGAACAGCGGCTTGATGGGAGCTGCAAGGAATAATGCGCCGAAGGTCAGGAGGATCGCGAGATAGTGCAGGACGATCGTCTGCGGCGTGAGCCTGAGTTTCAGCGTGGGAATGAGGAGCGAGACCGCGATCAGGCCGAGATTGAGCAGCGCCGCCTCGCCCGAGATGAAATACGCGGCCACCAGCGGCACGATGACGACCAGCGCACGCAGGAGTTCGTCGCTCTTGATCTCCTCATCGAGGAGTACGGCGCAGCCGCTTCATCGCACTGTGCTGCCTGCGATCAGCTGTTCCCGAAAGAATCGTTCGATGCTGGCGTTGAACTCGCGATGGAAGGCGAGCCGGTCAAATCCCTCCGGCTTGTCAGCGCAGATGCGCGGGATCGCCGCCGCAAGCTTCGACGAGCAGGGTGCCAGGAATCCAAAATGGGCGGTCGGCACGACATGCAGCTCGGACGTCCGGGGCAGCAGTGCCGCGACGCGTGCCGTGCCCGAGCCGTCACCGACGCCCGGCCCGCCCAATGTCGATCGCCAGTATTGAATCGGGACCTTGATGGCAGCCAGAGTTTCGGCGGTAAAGACGGTGCCGGTCGCGGGATCGACGATCACGGCGGCTGTGATGCGGGAGTCCTGCGGTGGATGGGGCCTGGCGGCGCCATCATGAAGTTCCTGGCACACGCCGGTCTTCTCCTGGCAGACGTTGGCGAGGCGCTCGTAGTCCGGCTTGGCCCCGATCAGCACGAGGCCGGTATGAGCACCCTTGGAGAAGCCGAAGAAGCCAATCTTCGAAGGATCGATCGTCGCCTTGTCCTTCCAGTCGTGCAGCAGAAAATCGAGCAAGCGGATCATGTCGGCGGGGCGTGAGGCAAAAGAGGATACGCCGTTGCTGTTCGAATCGTCCTTGCCGTTGTCGCCGGGATGGCTGATCGCGGCGACGACGAAGCCGGCATCGGCCAGCGCCTCAGCTGTGTCGTGATGCGCGCCGAACCAGGCGCCGCGGCCATGCGAGAAGACGATGAGCGGAAGCTTCGTGGCCGCGACGGGGCAGTCCTTCACGCCGGGCAGACTGACATTGGGGCCAACGGCGAGGGCGCCTAGCGGCACTTCCTGGGGCGTGCCCGCGCAGGGGTACCAGATCAGGCCTGCGAGCTGCGGGTCAGAATTCAGAAACCGAATGCCGGCCGCGTTCGCAGGAGCAGCCAATCCGCACAGCATCAGCGCATACGCGCAACAGCGTTTCAGCCCCACCATCTGCTCCCCATGCAGTCGATGGAACTGAGCAGCGGACGACGACGGAATTGTGTCGAAGGTGTTGGGCGGAGGCCGCTTGCGGCCGCCGTGCAAATCATCGCTGGATGATCTGTGTCCAGACGTCGCCGAGAATCGCGGGCTCGCGCGGTGGCAGATAAGTGAGACCGGCCTGCTTGCCGAATTCGGCGATCTTGCCTTCGGCCGCGAGCTCGCCCAGTGCCTTGTTGACGGCCGTCAACAACGCCGGGTCGGTGGCGAGGCCCACATAGCCGCGATTGGCGCCGATCGGATAATAATAGCCCGACGCCGTGATCGCGGTGTCCGGATGCGCGGTGCGATGGGCATCGAAGCGTGCGAGGTCGAGCAGCGTCGCGTCATACTCGCCCTTGCTCAGAGAGCCCAGCATGTCGGAGCGGCCCGGCACCAGATGGGTGATGTTGTCGATCAGCCGTCCCTTCTCGAAGGTCATCAGGATGGCGTCGCCGAGCGACCCGCTCTCAATGACGAGGCGCAGGCCCGCGAGGTCGCCGATCCCGGCGATCTTGCGCTCGCGCGCCTTGGGTCCGAGCACGACCGTCATCGGTGAATAGATGTAGGGCTGGCTCGGCACGAGCACACCGAGATCGACACGGCGGCGGCGGTCGTCGCGCGTGGCGCCGTCGAAGCCCGGCATGCGTGCGGTCTTCATGCCGGGGGCGACCAGCGAATCCTTGGTCAGCGCGTAGCCGCCGACCAGCGAGCAGCGTCCGTCGGAGAGCAGCGCATTGGCCTCGAGCTGCGGACTGGCATCCTCGTCGAGCTTGGTCTCGAACCACTGGATCGTGAGCGGCCGGCCGAGGCGGTCGGCGACCGCCTGCGCCAGCGCGACGTCGAAGCCGGCGCCGGGCTTGCCGCGGGGATGCGACGACAGCGGCGGCCGGTCCTCGTCGAGGCAGACCTTTAGTGGCTGGCCATCGGCCGCATGCGCGGCCGTGGCACCCGACAACAACGCTGCGACGACACCGGCCACGAGTTTGTTTCTCATGGCCGCCTCCGGCTCGACACAAAAGCCCAGAGGTTACCGATCTCCTCCTCGCTAAGGATATCGGCCCATGGCGGCATCTTGTTGTTCTTGCCTTGCTTGACGGTGGTGACGAAGCGCGTCTTGTCGTCGGGTATGGCGCGCAGATCCGGCGTGATGGTGCCGGAGTTCATCAGATTGGGCCCATGGCAGTGCGAGCACTTCTCGGCATAGGTGGTCTTGCCGTGGTCGATCTGCGCCTGGGCGTTCGGTTCATCCGCAGCGCGGACGGTCGCAATCAGCGCGACCGTCAGCACCGCCACGGCGGCGAAAATCGCCGCCGTTCTCTGAGAGACTTCCATCAATACGCCTGACCCGTGGTTATTGCTTGAGCGCGAAGACCCACAGGGAGCCGCCGGGGGGAACCTTGGCAAGCCGCTCGTCGCCGGAGAACAGCGAGTAGACGCCGCCATAGCCGACCGCGACAGCCACGTACTGCACGCCGTCCTGCTGCCAGGTCACAGGCTGGCCCTCGATGCCGGAGCCGGTCTGGAACTGCCAGAGCTTCTTGCCGGTGTCGGCGTCGAAGGCTTCGAACTCGCCGGTGAGCTGACCCGAGAACACCACACCGCCGCCGGTCGACAGCACGCCCGAGAAGCGCGGAATGTCGCTCGGCTGTTCCCACTTCGACTTGCCGGTCATGGGATCGATGGCCTTGAGGTGACCGCGCGGGCCGTCGTCGAACTGCCACGGATCGGTCAGGTCCATGCCGAGATACCATTCACCCTGCTTGAAGGTGACAGGCTCGGCCTTGTACTTGCCGCCGAAGTTCAGCGTGTTGGCGTAGGCGAGGCCAGTCTGCGGGTTGAAGGACATCGGCTCCCAGTTCTTGCCGCCGAGGATCGACGGATAGACCGTGACCTTCTTGCCGTCACGCGCGTCCTTCGAGACGTCCGTCTCGATCGGGCGTCCCGTCTTCATGTCGATGCCGGTTGCCC
>JAEWBW010000111.1 GCA_023390955.1 Pseudomonadota bacterium | reverse complement strand
CTCGGCGGCGCCTTCTCCAGCGACAATAATTTCAACGGCCTCTCCACCGGCAACAACGGCAACGGCCGCTTCCTCGGCGGCCTGCAGGCTGGTGCGGACTGGCAGTTCAATCCGAACTTCCTGGTCGGCGTCGAAGGCCAGTACTCCTGGCTGTCCGGCAGCGTCGGCGCGGTGTTCCCGGGCGGCGTCGCCTACACCAATGACCAGCGTGGCCTCGGCTCGATCACCGGCCGCGTCGGCTACACCTGGGGTCCGGGCCTGCTCTACGTGAAGGGCGGCTACGCCTATTCCGACAACAACGAGCAGGTGACGCTCGGCGGCGTGCCGGTCGTTTCCGCGATCAACGGCGACCACCGCAACGGCTACACCGTCGGCGCCGGCCTCGAATACATGTTCGCGCCGAACTGGTCGGCCAAGGCCGAGTATCAGTATTACAATTTCGGCTCTGCCACTTTCGTCGCACCCGCCGCGCTGGCGCCGGGAAGCTTCACCACCGACGACCACACCTTCAAGGCCGGCCTGAACTACCGCATCAACTGGGCCGGCCCGGTTGCCGCGCGTTACTGATTGCTAACCAAAACCTCCGCGCGACGAAGGGCCGGCATGCCTCGCCGGCCCTTCTTTTTTCGTCCCGTGGAAAGAACCCAACCGATTGCACCACTTGTGATTTTTTAACCGGCTGCACGGATACTCCCGGGCGAAAACATAAAGCACGGCGTGGGGGAATTCAGATGGCGATCCGTTTCGGACTCGGCAAAGTCCTGGGCAAGTTCAAGCCGCGTATCTCGTTGCCGAAATGGGGCGTGCGCGGCAGCCTGTTCGCCGCCTTCGCCGTCATCGCAGGCATGGGCCTCGTGATCTCCGCCGGCGCCGGCTTCGTCTTCAACCATCTCGGCACGACGATGATGGATCTGAGCGGCCGCGACATCCCGCGCCTTTCCGCAAGCCTGCAGCTGGCCTCGCAGAGCGCAACGCTCGCGGCACAGGGACCGGGCGTGCTGGCCTCTCCGACCGACGACGCGCTGAAGGAGCGCACCAAGAAGGTGCAGGAGATCCAGCAGCAGGCCATGGGCAAGGTCGGCGAGATCGTCGAGCTCGGCGCCGACAAGCAGATCGTCAGCGCGCTCGGCGAGACCGTCAAGAGCATCGATGAAGCCACCAAGAGCCTGGTGTCGGCCGCGCGCGAGCGGCTCGATGCCGGCGCGCTGCACGACAAGCAATATGAAGCGCTGCGCAAGGCGCAGGTTGCCTTCGTTGCCGCGGCGACGCCCGCGATGCTGGATGCGCAGACGCGCCTGAACGCGATCCTCGCCTCGGCGGAAGTCTCCGCCGACGACGCGACCGAGGCCGCGCGTGCCGTCGCCCAGATCTCGACCATCTCGGCCAACGGCAATCTGATGGCCGCCGACATGATGGCGGCGCTCTCGGCCAACAACAGCGACATGCTGGAAACGATCGAGAAGGAATTCAAGGCGACGCGCGACCGCGTCAAGTCGAACCTCGAGGACCTGCCGAAGAACGCGTCCGCCACCGCGATGCGCGAGGCCGTGCAGAAGCTGCTCGCCTTCGGTGAAGGCAAGACCGGCGTGTTCAAGATTCGCCAGAAGGAGCTCGACGCCAGCGACTACGGCCAGACCATCCTGGACGAGACCCGCAAGCTCAATGTCGGCCTCGGCATCAGCGTGCAGCAGCTGGTCGAGGGCGTGCAGAAGGAGACCAACTCCGCGACCTTCCAGGCGCGTCAGGAGATCTCGCTCGCCACGATCGCCATGCTGGCGCTGGGCGGGCTTACTTTGATCGGCTCGGCGCTGTTCGTCTGGCTCTATGTCGGCCGCAACATCCTGCGCCGCATCCGCGAGCTGCAGAAGGCGATGCAGCTGCTCTCGGCCGGCGACCTCGACACCGAGATCGTCCGCTCCCGTCAGGATGACGAGATCGGCGCGATGAAGGAGACGCTGCAGGTGTTCCGCGAGAGCATGATCGAAGCCCGCGCGCTGTCCGGCGAGCAGGACAAGGATCGTCTCGCCAAGGCCGAGCGCGCCTCGCGCATGGAAGCGCAGATCACCCAGTTCGAGGGCACCGTGCGCTCGGCGCTCGATACGCTCTCGAGCTCGGCCAATTCGATGCAGACGACGGCACAGAGCATGTCGAACACCGCCGACCAGTCCAACGCGCTGGTGAACGCGGTTGCGTCCGCCGCCGAGGAGACCTCGGTCAATGTGCAGACCGTGTCGGCCGGCACCGAGCAATTGTCGTCCTCGATCACCGAGATCAGCCGCCAGGTCGTCACCTCGGCCGAGATCGCCAAGAAGGCGGTCACCGAGGCCGGCGCGACGGATGCGACCGTGCAGAGCCTTGCCGACAGCGCGAGCCGCATCAGCGTGGTCGTGGACCTGATCCAGACCATCGCCTCGCAGACCAATTTGCTCGCGCTCAACGCCACGATCGAGGCGGCGCGCGCGGGCGAAGCCGGCCGCGGCTTCGCAGTGGTCGCCTCCGAGGTGAAGAGCCTCGCGAGCCAGACCGCGAAGGCGACGGAGGAGATCCGCACCCAGATCGCCAGCATGCAGCAGGTCACGACATCAGCGGTCGGTGCCATCAGAGGCATCGGCCAGATCATTGGCGAGATCAACGACGTGACGACGACGATCGCAGCCGCCGTCGAGGAACAGGGCGCCGCGACCCGCGAGATCGCCCGTAACATTCAGCATGCCGCTGGCGGCACCAGCGAGGTCTCCAGCAACATCGTGGGCGTCTCCACCGCCTCCGCCGAAGCCGGCGCTGCGGCCAACGAAGTGCTGGGCGCCTCGGACGCGCTCCGCCGCGAAGCCGACGTGCTGCGCTCGGAGATCGACGCGTTCCTCAGCAACATCCGGGCGGCGTAAGGCCCGGGCGGCATCGAGACTCCGTTCCCTCTCCCGCTTGCGGGGGAGGGCTAGGGTGGGG
>JAEWBW010000103.1 GCA_023390955.1 Pseudomonadota bacterium | reverse complement strand
CCAGGATGGTGTCGCCTTCCTTGATCTTCTGCAGGCGCGAGGTCAGCGGGCCGTCCTGAACCTTGATCGAGAAGAACTCGAGCTCTTCCTCGTGGTTGGCGCTCGCCATGCTGTAGGCGCGCAGCAGCGGGCGACCGTCGACCTCGAGGCCGATCATCGCGAACTGGCCGTTCTGGAAGCGGAAGCCGGAATCGCGCGTGGCGCGGAAGCTGAACAACGTGTCGGTCCAGTGCTGGACGGACAGGACCTTCTCTCGATAAAACGCGCTCATGTGTTTCGCTATTCCGAAATTGCGTTGGTTTTTGAACCAAGCTCTGCCCGCCCTCTGAAACGAGGCGCGCATCGCTGTCATGGCGGATGATTTCGCGTCATTGATCTACGCGATCAGGCGGGATTTTCAACCTCTTGCGGCGTGCAATCGGTGCCGCCTGAGGCAGCAGAAGCGGCTGGATTTGCGGCATCATTAACGGATTTGCTGTCTGGCGGGCGCGGGCAGCAATTTCTTTTCACGGAGACGCTCGATTGCAGCACTTAATTTCCATCCGGCTCGCGATAATTTCATTAAGAATAGCTCTCATTCCAGCCATGCAGGCCGCCAGTTCCTGCCTATGAGTGGCCGAAACCGGGTGAATGGTTCGATATGCCTGAGCGCGAACGGGCCTTTGTGAGGGCGATATGGCACTATTGTGCACGTCGGGGCATCGCGATCGACGTGCGGGCGGATGGCTGGCTGGTCGCCATGGTCAGCGGCGAACAGCGCCGCTTCGCCTTCGGCTACGACATCGGCCTCAACAGCGCGATCGCGCATCGTCTCGCCAACGACAAGTCGGCGACCTCAGAGGTTCTGGCACTCGCGGCCGTGCCTCACGTTCCGCATCGCCTATTTCTCAATCCGTCCCTGGGTGAGCACATCGCGGGCGCCGATTGGTGGCCCAACATGATCGGCCTGCTCGCGCAGAACCCGCAAGGCGTCGTGGTCAAGCCGAACGAGGGGACCGCGGGGCGCTCCGTATTTCGGGCGACGAATCCCGGTGAGCTCGACCACGCCGTTCGCGAGGTTTTTGCGGCGAGCCTCGGTCTGGTCATCGCGCCCTACGTTGCGATCGAGGAAGAGGTGCGCGTCATCCTGCTCGGGGAGACGCCGATGGTGGTTTATGGCAAGGAGCGGCCGTCAGTGCTCGGCGACGGCGTGCAGACGCTGCGCGAGCTTGCGAGCGGAATGCCGCGGGTGAAGCCTGACAATCTCTCCGAAGGCGAGCTCGGCGCGATCGTGCCGAAGGGCGCGCGCCGCATCTTGACATGGCGGCATAATCTCGACGCCGGCGCGATGCCGGTTCTCATCGAGGATGACGAGACGCACGCAGCTTGCATCAAGCTCGCGATCGATGCCGCCCGCGCTATCGATATAGACTTCGCCTCGATCGACCTTGTTCGCGTCGATGGTGCCTGGCAGGTGCTCGAGATCAATTCCGGCGTGATGATGGAGGCGCTGGCGAAGGTTTTTCCGGAGCTGGTGCAGGCGACATATGACGCGGCGCTGGACCGGGTGTTTGGGACAGCAGCTTCTCCGTCGTGACTTCGTCGGAACGGAACGAACACCCTCCCCTGGAGGGGGAGGGTCGGCTCACGTTGAGCGCAGCGAAATGTGAGACGGGGTGGGGTGACGGTCTCTCCGCATCCGACAGCGCTCGCGTGGAGAGATCACCCCACCCCGCTCGCGCTTCGCGCGATCGACCCTCCCCCTCCAGGGGAGGGTAAGAGGAGCGCCGCTAATTGTGCGCGCCTGCGGAATCGTCCATCGCCTTGAACGCTTCCTCGAGCTGCAGCGAGATCGGGACGTTCAGGCGCTCGCCGGTCGGCAGCCGCGCGGTGAACCATTTGTTGTAGAGCGGCACGAGATCGCGGTTGGAGCCGAGCTTGCGGAAGGTGCGTTCGACCACGGCCGACAATTGCGGCTCGCCCTTGCGGAACATGATGCCGTAGGGGTCGTAGGACAGGTAATCGCCGGTGACCCGGTACTTGTCCTGGGCCTTGTGCCGCGCGATCAGGCCGGAGAGCAGGATGTCGTCGGTGGCGAACGCGTCGGCCTTGCCGTCGACGAGCATCTGGTACGACTGCTCGTGATCGGGCGAGGTGACGATGGTGAGGCCGAGCGCATACTTCTTGTCGGCGACATGCATCGCCTGCTCGTTGGTGGTGCCCTTGGTCACCACCACGGTCTTGCCCTTCAAATCGGTCACCGCGTTCACGCCGGATGCCTTCGGCACCATCAGCTTGGTGCCGGCGACGAACATCAGCGGCGAGAACGCGACGCGCTTGCCGCGCTCGGCATTGGCCGTGGTCGAGCCGCATTCGAGATCGATCTTGTTCGCCACCACGGCGTCGATGCGATCGTCGGAGGTGACCTTGACGTAGTCGATCCTGAGATTGGGATCGTCAACCTCGACGCCGATCTCCTCGACGATGGCCTCGCAGAGTTCGAGGCTGTAGCCGATCGGGCGGTTGGCCTGGTCGAGGAAGGAGAACGGCGGCGAGCTCTCGCGATAGCCGAGCCGCACGGCGTGGCTGCGCTTGATGGCCGACAGCGTCGGGCTCAACCCTTCACTGGTCTGCGCCGAGGCGTCGGCCGCCAGCAGGCTCGCTGCCAGCAACAGGCCGCCCGAAATCGCGACTGCAAGGCGCATGGCGCACCTCTATGAATGGCTGGCGGCCACAGGGACCTCACCGGGCACAAGATTGCCCGGCATGATTTCGCCCTCCGCGAGCTCCCGCTCAGGCCCGAGCTCGCCCTCCCACTTCGCCACCACCGAGGTCGCCAGCGTATTGCCGATCACGTTGGTGGCGCTGCGTCCCATGTCGAGGAAGGTGTCGATGCCCATGATCATCAGCAGGCCGGCTTCCGGGATGTTGAACTGCGCCAGCGTCGAGGCGATCACGACGAGGGAGGCGCGCGGCACGCCGGCGACGCCCTTCGAGGTGATCATCAACGTTGCCAGCATCGCCAGCTGGGTGCCGAGCGACATATCGATATGGTAGCTCTGCGCGATGAAGACGGCCGCGAAAGTGCAGTACATCATCGTGCCGTCGAGGTTGAAGGAATAGCCGAGCGGCAGCACGAAGCTCGATATCCGCGACGAGGCGCCGAAGCGGTTGAGCGCCTCCAGCGTCTTCGGATAGGCGGCCTCCGAGCTTGCGGTCGAGAACGCGATCATCAGCGGCTCGCGGACCAGCTTGAGCAGATGGCTGTAGCGCGGTCCGATCACGATGAAGCCGACGATGACCAGGATGCCCCACAGGATCGCCAGCGAAAGATAGAAGCCGCCCATGAAGACGACGAGCTTCCACAGCACCAGCAGGCCGTTCTTGGCGACGGTCGCGGTGATGGCGGCCCAGACCGCGAGCGGCGCGAACAGCATCACATAGCTGGTCACCTTGAGCATGATGTGGCCGAGATCGTCGATCAGCGCGAGGATCGGCTTGGAACGCTCGGGCATCGCCCCCATCGCCACCGAGAAGAACACCGCGAAGATCACGATCTGCAGGATCTCGTTCTGCGCCATCGCGTCCGCGATCGAGGTCGGGATCAGATGGGTCAGGAATTTCTCGATCGAGAAGGCGGAGACCGGCAGGCCGGTCGACTGTCCCTTCTCGGGCAGGGTGCCGGGGAAGTTGGCGCCGGGCTGCAGCAGGTTGACCATGATGAGGCCGAGCATCAGCGAGACAAAGGAGGCGCTGATGAACCAACCCATGGTCTTTGCGAAGATGCGGCCGAGCTTGGAGCCCGAGCCCATATGAGCGATGCCGCCGACCAGGGTCGCAAACACCAGCGGCGCGATGATCATCTTGATCAGGCGCAGGAACATCATGGCGATCAGGTTGATGGATGATGCCCAGTCGCCGCGGGTGTCTGGCAGGAAATTGTAGATCGCCGAACCCATGACGATGCCGAGCACCATCGCGGCCAGAATGTATTGCGTGAATCTGTTGGACATTTTTCTTATCCCCACGAACACCGGCTGCCTCATAGTGTCGTAGAATTTCGCGGTCGGCAACACGCTTGGCGTGTATCCGCGTTGGCTGGATGTTCTTGTTGTGAAAGAGCGGCAAGCGCTCTAGCTTTCATGCAGCGCACAACGAAAGCAGGCTGCACACTTTCCGCGCGGCCGCTGTACCAATAAGAGCCAGAGGGGAAATGCCATGACCGGGACCGTCAACCGCCAGATTCTGCTGGTGGAAAAGCCGAGCGGAAAACTTGGGCCCGAGCACTTCAAGATGGTCGACGGCGCGGTGCCGGAGCCGAAGGATGGCGAGGCTCTGCTGCGCGTCCGCTACATCTCGCTCGACGCCGCCAATCGCGCCTGGATGCACGGCGCGACCTATCGTTCGGCTGTCGAAGCCAACAGCGTGATGGCGGGCGGCGCCATTGCCGAGGTCGTCAGCTCGAAGGCGCCGGGATTGGCTGCGGGCGACATCGTGTTCGGCGACACCGGCTGGCAGGAATTTGCCGCGGTGTCCGCCAAGCATCTCACCAAGATGCCGAAGCTCGAGCCGATGACGCATCTGCTCAGCGTGTTCGGCATCGCCGGCCTCACCGCCTATTTCGGCTTGCTCGAGGTCGGCAAGCCCAAGGAGGGTGAGACGGTGGTGGTGTCGGCGGCCGCGGGCTCGGTCGGCTCGATCGTCGGCCAGATCGCGAAAATCAAGGGTTGCCGCGTGGTCGGCATCGCAGGCGGCGCCGACAAGTGCAACTGGCTGACCTCCGAGCTCGGCTTCGATGCCGCGGTCGATTACAAGGACGGCGCGGTGTTCAAGGCGCTGCGCGCCGCCGCGCCAAAGGGCGTCGACGTCTACTTCGACAATGTCGGCGGCGACATCCTGGAAGCCTGTATCCCGCAGATGAACAATTACGGCCGCATCGCCTGCTGCGGCGCGATCTCGCAATATGACGGCGTGCCTTCGGCTCACGGTCCGCGCGGTGTACCGGGTCTGATCGTGGTGAAGCGGCTGGTGATGCAGGGCTTCATCGTGATGGACTACATGAAGGACAGCGAACGCGCGCTCGCCGACCTGCAGGGTTGGGTCAAGTCCGGCAAGCTGAAGGCCCAGGAGGACATCCTCAACGGCCTCGAGGCGACACCGCAGGCGCTGATCGGACTGCTCGCGGGCGAGAACCGCGGGAAGCGGATGGTGAAGGTTTGACGACGTAGTTACGTCGCAATCGCGTCGGCATTATTGACTTGCGACATCGGCCAAAGCGGCCAATGATGCCGCGCGCGACATCACTCGCAAAGGTTGCAGACGAAGATTTGAGAGCCCCCCTCAGGGAGCCGCGGACTTTCATCGAACGGGCAGGAATTTACAAAAATGTTCAATACGTTGAAATTCAAGACCTCGAAACATGTCGCGCGCCGCAAGGCGTTGCTGGCGGCGGTTCTGTTCGTGGCCGCAAGCCCGGTGTTCGCGCAAGCGCCGACCGAGGCGCAGAAGAGCGCGGTCAGATCCGCTTGCCGGTCGGACTACATGAAGCATTGCTCGAGCGTCACGCCCGGCGGCGTCGAGGCGATCCAGTGCCTTGCGAAGAACATGTCGAGCCTGTCGGGTGGATGCCAGAGCGCGGTTCGCGCGATCGAGGCCGCTGCCGCTCCGAAGCCCGAGGCCGCTCCCGCCGCGGCGAAGACTGAGCCTGCGCCCGCTGCACCGAAGACCGAAGCTGCACCACCGAAGGCTGAAGCAGCACCGGCCGCTGCGCCCGCTGCAAAGCCGGCGGCTGCCGCACCGGCACCGAAGACCGCTGCTGCAAAACAGCCGAGCAGCGCCCAGGTCGCCGCCATCAAGAGCGCGTGCCGCGCCGATTATCCAAAGGTCTGCGCCAGCGTGCCACCCGGCGGCGCGCCCGCGATCGAATGCCTGGAGAAGAACAAGGCCAAGGTCTCGCCGGCTTGCGAGAAGGCCGTGACGGCCGCCGTCGGTGGCGGTAGCGGCGCAACGGCGGCGGCTGCACCTCCTGCAGGTGCGGCTCCGGCAGCTGCTGCTCCTGCGGCCGCGCCGGCCGTGATCGTGCTGCGGCCGCTGCGCCCGCGCGAAGAACTGTTCATCGTCCGCTCCGCCTGCGGTGCCGACATCCGCACGCTGTGCGCCGGTGTCGAGGCCGGCGGCGGCCGCATCATCAAGTGCGTTGCCGACAATGCGCCGTCGCTGTCGCCGGCCTGCAGGGACGTGCTGGCGCCGTTCGCCGCGCGGTAAGCCTGCGTCCAGACTGCGGTAGTCAGACGGTCGCGCCCGGGCGTATGCTCCGGGCGCGAATCTTTTGGTACGCTCTGATCGCGTTGCGTGCGTTGCCCCGGCCGACGAGCCGGGACGGCGGTGTTTGCCGATATTTCCTCTGGCGCCATGGGCCAGAGGGCATTAGTGTAGCCCTAGATAGTAAGTATACTGTCAATTAGGGAGGCAGACGTTGCGGA
>JAEWBW010000092.1 GCA_023390955.1 Pseudomonadota bacterium | reverse complement strand
CGAGGGACGGGTCGAGGCGATCGTGCAGCAGACCAGCCTTGACGGCCAAACTGCCCGCGACCGGCTCAAGGCCGTGATCCAGCTCTATTCCGAGCGCATGAACCCGGAGGGCATGGCGATCGAGCTTGCGATCCGGCAATGGGCCCGCTCCGACGAGACTGCAGCAAGCGCCGTTGCCAGCGTCGACGCGGCGCGGCTGAAGCACGTTGCGGAGCTCTACCGCGCCACCGGACTTTCCACCGACGAAGCCGAGGCGCAGGCGTTTCTGTTCTACTGCTTCATCTTCGGGCAGAGCCTGCTGTTCGTCGAGCGCGCCCCGCGCAAGCGGGCGCAGCTGGTGGCGAAGTCAGCCGAGAAGCTGCTGGACTAAAGCAAAGCGGCCGGAGCATTGCCCCGGCCGCTAACCGCATTGATGAGGCTTCAGAGCTAGCCCTTCAGCTTCTTATTGCATTCGCTGTAATAGCCGCCGCCCTTCTCGATCCACTTCAGGCCGCCATTGCCGTTGGTGGTCTTGTTGGCGTTATACTGGTCGACGCAGGTGTGCAGGCGGCCCTTGCCGGCGCTCTCCTTGGCGTATTTCGGATCGATCGCGTTGGGATAAATCGCGGGGCCAGCCGGCAAGGCCGGCGCGGCGGCCGGAGCCGCGTCCTTGGTATCCTTCTTGGCTTCTTTCTTGGCCTTGGGTTCGGCGGGAGCTGCTGGTGCTGCCGCTGTGGTGGCCGCGGGCGCAGCATCGGCGCCGCATTGCGCCTTGCGGAAGTCATTCCATTTCGTGGTGCCGAGCGTGCCGTCCTTCTTGGCCGCCTGGTACTTGGCACTGCATTCCTGCGTCGTCAGCGCCTGCGCCGGGGCGGACGCCAGCAGCGCGGCGACGCCAGATGCCGCGATCGCACAAAACAACTTTGCCTGAATGGTCATCCTGATGTCTCCTCCTTGGCTCATTGGGAGAGCCGAATTGAGATCACTATCCTAGCGTGTCGGCGGCAACCGACAAGAAAGCGATCGTCGCCGCAGCAAAAATTTAGTGATCACACCGCCAGCATCCATTCATGTCGCGTTCAGCATCGCGAGCCGAGCTTCCCGGCTCTCCGCTGCAAATGAGTGCCACACATGACCTTCGCCTCGCGCCTCGCCGTCCTCACCCTCGCCACCCTGCTCTCGTCCGGCGCGGCCTTCGCCCAGACCGCAACACCCCCGACCAAAGCCGAGGTCATCGCGGCTGCGGCCGCCGATAAGAAGCAGCGTGCGGCGGAATCGCTGGAATGCTCGAAGCAGGCGGACGCCAAGTCGCTGAAGGGCAAGGAACGCCGGAAATTCCGCCGCGAGTGCCTGAAGACCGCGCGGGCCGGCAGCGCCGCGCCGACAGCACCTGCCGCTCCCGCCGCGCCTGCCACAAAATAAGTCAGTCGGCTGCGAACGGCGAAACAAGCGCATTGCGGCATGAGCCAGCCGCAATTGTGCGCCTCCCGTCGATTTGTCATAAGGCGTCGTGAAGCAAATCACCGCCTCCCTGTCCCTTGCCCCACCGAGCCGCGCCGCGATCCGTAGCGCTACGGAGACGCTCGTCATCGGCACCGCCGGCGGCCTGCTGTTCCTGCTCGCGGGTTTGCCCGGCGGGCTGATCTCGGGATCGATGATCGCGGTCGGGATCGCGGCGATCGCCGGGCGCCAGCTCGCGATGCCGACGATCCTCACCCAGACCGTGCTGGTGCTGCTCGGCATTTCCTTGGGGTCCGTCGTTTCGCGCCATCTGATCCAGCAGGTCAGCTCTTATCCGCTCACCATCGGCCTGCTTGCGCTCGCCACCTTCTGCGCGACCTTCGGCTCGGCCTATTACCTGCAGCGCATCCACGGCTGGGACCGCACCTCGGCGTTCCTGGCCGGCAGCCCCGGCGCGCTGTCGCAAATCACGATCCTGGCCGTCGAGCGCGGCGCCGACTTGCCGGGCATCGCCGTGGTGCAGACCATGCGCGTGATCATCCTCACCGCGGCGCTGCCGATGGTGCTGGCGATCGCGGGCGTTGCGCCCTCGGCCGCGCCGTCGCTGACGACGTCGATCGCCTCGCCGCTCGAGCTCACGGTTGTCGTGATTGCCTCGCTCGCCACGGCGCTCGTGCTGCGGCTGATCAAGTTTCCGGCGAGCTGGATGTTCGGCGCGATGATTGCCTCCAGCGTGCTGCATGGCGGCGGATGGGTCGAAGGCGGCCTGCCCGACTGGGTGCGCGGCGTCGCGCTGATCGGCATTGGCGCCCTGATCGGCAGCCGCTTTGCAAAGATGCGGATCAAGACGCTCGCCGGCCACATCCGTGCGGCGCTGGGCTCGTTCACCGTCGCCGTTGCCGTCTCCGCGGTCTTCGTCGGCATCGTGGCGCTGACCACGCAGGTGAAATTCTCCGACGTCGTCGTCGCCTTTGCGCCGGGCGCGATGGACGCCATGCTGGCGCTGGCGCTGACCCTGCACATCGACCCGATCTTCGTCGGCGCGCACCATCTCTCGCGCTTCGTCTTCGTGACGAGCGCAACGCCAGGCATCGTGCACCTGTTCGGACGCACGCAAGACGACGTTGATGACTAGGCGTTTTGCGCCGCTGGACGATTAGGCGCTCCGCGCCATGGGACGATCAGGCGCTTCGCGCCGTGCGCAAAAATCCCCACGCCGCGATCGCGGCCATCGCCAGCGAGATCAGCACGTTGTAGCCGGCGAGCGACAGGCCGAGGAAGCGCCACTGCACCTCGTCGCAGCGAACCACCTTGACCTTGTCGAGCCGCGAAAAGAGATCGCTTGCCGAACCGAGATTGACGACAGGTCCGGAGCAATCGGTCGGGCCTTTCCAAAAGCCCCATTCGACGCCGGAATGGTAGGCGCCGAGGCCGGCATTGGCGAGCGTGGCGAGGCAGAGCAGCGCAAGGCCCAGGAGCAGCAGGGGCCGCGGCGCGCCCGCCCTGGCGGCAAACGCCGTCAGCACGCCGAGCGGGATCGCGGCGTAATAGGCGTAGCGCTGCTCAAGGCACAACGGACAGGGCAGGATCTCCAGCACGAGCTGGAAGAACCAGGCGCCCGCGATCGTCGCCGCGGCGATCAGGGTTATGGCGCTCGAAGCCGCCAGCGCGGGACTGGCAGCGGCCGGCCTGAATGCGGGCATGGCGGCGGTATCGCTGGTCACGGCAACCTCCAGAGAAGACGATCAAGCCTCTAACCCCCGCTCACGCCGCTGTCGAGAACGGGCGGGATCACTTTGGCGCGGGTTGACCCGGCTTTTCCCATGGCTATAGTCCGCCGGCTTCGCGCCGCCCGGCCTGTTTTCTGGCTTTGGGCGGCCCGAGGGCCCCTGTGGCGGAACTGGTAGACGCGCTCGACTCAAAATCGAGTTCCGCAAGGAGTGCTGGTTCGATTCCGGCCAGGGGCACCACGCTTCGCCCTTCGGGCTTCGCGTGGCGCAGCCTCGCAATGCCCGAAACAGCGAAGCGTGTCCGGCGAAGCCTCTTGGCGAAGACGGACTGCTGGCGAAGGCGGACTGGATCAGCAAAGACACATCGCCAAACGGTTCATTCTCCCGACGACGACCTGCCCCGCTTCCCCCGCATTGGCCATCGCCGCGTCCTCACTGTATAAACCGGTAGCTTCTTCTCCAACTTGAAGAGGCTCATATGAACGACCTGCATATTTGGCTTTCCGGCCAGCACCACGGTCTGCGGACCTACCGGACCTTTCAGCAAAAACTCGATACGCTTTCCACCGATGCTCCCGAACAGCGCGGGCTGTGCCGTCTCCTGAGCAATCTCGTCGGCCGCACCATCGACGCCTTCGACGAGGAGCCGATGCCGGTGCCTGTGGCCGACGATATTCATCAGCGCCTGCTGTCGCTCGTTGCCGACATCGATCTTCATGGCGATGCGAACCGGCGGCTCGCAGACATCAACCGCGTCGCGACGTCTGATCTCTGGTGATTGGAGCCCAGCGCAGCTGACGTCGACGACGTGACCAACTCCTGACGACGTCACGCCGACGCGGCCAGGCGTTCGACACGCAATGGCCCTTGCCGGCAGAACGGGCAGACGCAATCAGGTCCATCTGCCATCAGAGGCACCCGGCCTACTTCGTCGCAGAAGTCGCAGGGTTCAGGTCCGAGAGGCCGCGGGCTGCCGCATGCGATACAGAGCCCGCTTCTGTCGGGGACAATGAGTGACGAGTTGCATGATGCGCAGGTCGCCCGCAGCGCACCGACGCGCGGCGGCGGACGCTCGATCAGCACGACGGGACCGCCACCGGCTTCAAGCTCGTCAATTTTTTCACCGAGCGCGGCAACGATCCGGGCATCCCTGATCTTGGCCAGGTCCCGCCGCGCCAGGCCCGGCTCGCCGGCTTCGATCAGCGAGGCGACGAGATTGGTGCGCAGCTCCATTGAGCCCGGGTCGGCTTCGAGCGCTTCCGCAAACAGAGCCGCCGCTGCGGCCGGCTGGTCCGCACGCCGTTGCATGAAGCCGAGATTTTGCAGCAGCATCGGGTGCCGGCCAAAATGGAGCATGGCGCGGCCGAGATGAGCGATCGCCACGTCGACCTGACCGAAATCGTCGATGGCGGTGCCCAGAATGCTGTGGGCCTTCGCCCGTCTTTCATCCGGCACCTTGTCGGCGGCCAGCACGCGCGCGGCGTGGTGGACGGCGAGCTTGCTCTGGCCGAGTTCGAGCGCGAATTGCGCGGCGGCGAGATCGAGTTCGGCCTGTTCGGGAAACCGGTCGCACGCGGCCGTCACCACGGTTAGCCCCGCTTCGACAGCCCCTGCAGCCAGGCACACCCGCACTTGCTGGACATATCCATCGATCAGCGCGGGCGCCGCCTCGACCAATTCCGTCGCGCGATCGAAGGCCGCCTGATGATCGCCGGCGGAGAGCGCCTCGAGCGAAGCGCCGTAAAGCGCTTCCGCCGCCTGCCAGCGCGCGGCGTTCGCAGCTGCTTCGCGATCGGGGAAGACGTCGTCGACGAAGCTCGCAAGCAGCTCCGGATCACGAACGTCGATCGTGTTTCCGGGCCGACCGGTTGCCGGAAAGTTGAAATTGACAGGCAGCTGGACTCCCTCGCGCAACAGACCAACGACCCGCAGCAATCCCTGGTTCTCGAGGGCAAAGGCGTTCCTGACTTCGTCGAACACCCAGCCGTCCTTGATGTCGCTGTCCTTGTCAGTCCCGAGTCGCTCGACATAGCCGGGATCGATCACCGCGAGGAAATAGCGGCAGTCGGCAAGACTCGAGACGAAGCTCGGCACCACCATCTGCTCAGGTGGAACGAGACGGTCCAGCGTGACGCGATAGCCGCGCGCCGAAAGCGTCTCCGCCAAGCTGGCCAGCCAGCCATTGTGCTGGTCGTCACCCCATCGGTAGGACAGGAAGATGGAGGGCGGCTCGCTGAAAGGTGGTGGCTTCGACAGGCGAGCGAGAATGTTTTCGCGAAGCTGGGTGATCCAGACCGACCGCCATCCGATGTGACGTGCGGCCTCGGCCGGCGCCCGTCGCGTGCCGTCCGGCCGCCACAACGCGTCGCTGAGGCTGGCAGCCTTGTGCTCGAGGTCCCAGTCGCTGACGCCCTTTGGCCGCGGGACCGCGCCACCGCGATCGAACAGGCCAAGATTCTGCGGCGGCAGGACCTTGTGCCGGTCACGCGCGGCGGACTGCGACGGCGTGGCGGGCTGCTCGCCGACGATGCGCAGGGGGTAAAGCTTGTCATCGTCGATGTAGCCCACGAGCCCGTCGGGGAGCGTCATCGTCATGATCCGGTGCCGGCAGGCACGGCAGGACGAGAGCGAGCCTTTCATCCCGTCGCTCTCGGGCGTGGCGACGCTGATCCTGATTGCGGCCTCGCAGAAGGGGCAGATCACTTCGATGGTACGAAGCATGGGATCGCCTCACATGGAGCATTGCTACCATAGCGCGAAACCGTGCGAATGTCAGTGTCGAAAGGCAGCTTGTCGGCGCTCTCGCAAAGCCGGATCAGCCCGGCATTCGCAATGGCCCGGCCGCACCCCATATGTGAGTGAGCAATCCCGACGCAGCGAGAACGCGATGGCCAGGCGACGCACGAGCGAAACGGACACCGACGACCTCCCGCGCTACCTCGTCTGGGTGCGCGGGCTGGACGGGCCCGAGCCGCAAAAATGGGCCGAGCTCGATTTCGGCGTCGGCGAGTGGAAGCGGCCGCAGGTGCTGGCCTTCCGCGAGCTGTCCGAGGAGGAACGCTCACTGCCGCTCTCGGCACTGGCTCGCCGCTATCCGCCGCCGCGGGTGGAGGCGCAGTAGGCCCTCACTTGCCCCGCGCCGCTGTCGGCGTCAGGCCGAAGCGCCTGCGGAAACAGCGGTTGAAATAGGAGAGATCGTTGAAGCCGCAGGCGAACGCGATGTCGCTGATGCGGCCGTCGCGATGAGCGAGCAGGTCGGAGGCCTTGCGCAGGCGCAGCTCGGTCAATCGCGTGGTGAAACCGGCGCCGGCTTCGAACAGCAGCTCGTTGACATAACGCTCCGACAGGCCGGCAGCGGCGGCGAGCTTCTGCGCCGAAAAGTCCGGCTCGTGAAAACGCCTTTGCAGGATCGCCAGCACGGACTTTAGACGCACGGCACGCAAGCCCCGACGGCGTGCCGCAGCCGCGACGTCGCTGGGGGCGCCGAGACCGAGCGCGGCGAGATCGAGCAAATGCGCGGCGATCGCCATGCCGGCTTCGTCGACGGCTGCGGGATTGCGCAGCAGCAGGTCGCTGTAATCCATCGCCAGCGACAGCGCGCCGCCGGGCTCAAGCTCGCAGCCGACGAGGTCGTCGACGCCGGGCACCATCGCGCGCAGGGTCGCAACCGGCAGATGCACGTTGGTGAAGCGCTTGTGGCTGGCGCCATCGGCGGAAAAGAATGGCTCGTCGAGCTTGAGCAGCACCATCGCGCCCGGCCGCATGGCGAACTCGCGTCCGCGATGGCTTACCTGTGACGGACGATCGCCGGTGTTGCGCGCAAGGCAATAGCGATCATCCCCGGTCTCGATCACCTGGCGCTTCTCGCGGCGAACGGTGACAAAACTGCCGTCGCAGCGCCCGAGCATGGTGGTGCCAATGTGGATCGAGTTCATCGCGGCGCGAAACGGCACGTCGCTCGCCGGATCGAGCTCGCCGGTGTTGGAGAAATGCTCGAACAATTCCGCGAAATGCATGAAGCGCTGCCGGTCGGACAGACCCGGCGGCAGCATGGCGGTCGACAGTGCTTTCTTGACGACGGGCATCAGGAAGGACGGATCGAGGCGGGGATTAGGATAAACTGGCAAGTACGGCAAAGGTAGCGCTCGCAGGCTATCAGCACCGCGACGTGATTCAACAGCGCTGACCAGTCCAAGTCCGGCATCTTCCGGCGCCGGACAGTCCAAGACGGCGCGTTTGCACCGGCCCTATTCAGGCGGCAGCTGCGCCTTCTGCGAATTTTGCGGTGCAGTTCGGCAAACGGGCGGCCAGACCCTCGAACGCCCGCTGGAGGAAACGACATGACAACATCTTTGACGCGCAGCCTGTTGCTCGGTGGCGCAATCGCGGGCAGCGTCTGCATCGGCTACGCGCTCGCAGCTCAGCCGCATATGGATGCATCCATCGGATTGCTGCAGTCGGCGCGGGCCGAACTGGTCAAGGCGACACCGAACAAGGGCGGCCATCGTGAAAAGGCGCTCGGCCTGGTCGACCAGGCCATCGCCGAAGTGCGTGCCGGGATCACCTTCGCGGCGACCCATTGATGGAGCGCGCCATGATGCGATCTGCCCTGGCTGCCGCGGTCCTGATCCTCGGCGGCACGATCACCGCGGTCCAGGCCATGCCGTTGTCTCCGCTCGGCACACAATCGAACGCCGACATTATCGAAGTGGCTGGTGGCTGCGGCGCCGGATGGCATCGCGGCCCCTATGGCGGCTGTCTGCGCAACTACGCCAATCCCCGCGCCCATGCCTGTCCGCGCGGCTACCACATCGGGCCCAATGGCCGCTGCAAGGGCAACGGCAAATAGCACCTCCTCTTCCCGCGCCAGCCGCGGGAAGAGCGACATCGCCGGCGACTAACCCATCCGCTCCCCATGCGCGGCGCGCCGCCAGCCCCCGCCCCATGATTATGGGTGTCGCAAACCGGGGCCGGCGGCTAAGCTCGATGGTGCGCCGCGGGGGACACGCGGCCCATCAAGGCGCTTTGCGATGACGGACCGGGCCGACACGGCTGACACCATCACCATTCTGCTGGTCGAGGACGATGCGCCGACCTGCTGGCGGCTGCAGGACGCACTGGTCAAGGCGGACTACGAAGTTCGCACTGCCGGCACGCTGGGCGAAGCGCGCGCAGCGCTCGTGGACCGCGCGCCGCGCGTGCTGCTGACCGATCTGCGCCTGCCCGACGGCCATGGCGTCGAGTTGATCCGCGAGACCAGGCAGCGCTGGCCGGAGACCGAGATCATGGTGATCTCGGCGCTCGGCGACGAGGAGAGCGTGATCTCCGCCATCACCGTCGGCGCCACCGGCTATCTGCTCAAGGACGCCTTCCCGACCGACATCGCCACCACCGTACGCGACCTGGTCGCCGGGCATTCGCCGATCTCCGCCTCGATTGCGCGTTTCATCGTGCGCAGGACGCAAGGTGCCACCGCTGCGGCCGAGCCACCGCCCGGCCCCGCGCTCAACACCGCGAAGCTCACGCCGCGAGAGATCGACATCCTCTGGGGTATCGCAAAGGGGTTCAGCTACGCCGAGATCGCGAGCCATCTCGGCCTGTCGCGCCAGACCGTGCCGGGGCACATCAAGAACATCTATCGCAAGCTCGAAGTGCATACCCGCGGCGAGGCCGTATTCGAGGCCGTGCAGCAGGGCCTGATCAAGCTGTGAGCGAGGCTACGGCCAAGGCATCGGGTGCGAAGGCGACATTTGCGCGCGCGCGGTGGCGGCTGCGCCTGTCGCGCCTTGCCCCCTATCTGCTGCTGCAGGCGTTGATTGTGCTCGCCACGATCCTCGGCCTGCGGCTGCTGCAGCCGAGCGACCCCGAGGATTTTGCCGTGAGCGAGCTCTCGCTGCGAGAGAACGGCGCGAGCCGCCCGGTCACGCTGCCGCATTTCACCGCATCGCGCTATTCGCTCGACGACCCGCCGCTCTACACCGGCACGTTCATGTACCGCAGCGCCGATGCGACGGCATGGTCGGTCTACCTGCCGCGCTTCGCCAACGCGGTGGAGGTCGCCGTCAACGGCGTGGTCATCCTGGATTCGCGGCGTGACGCCGCCGCCAACCGGCCGGACCGCAACACGCCGGAGATCGCGGTGATCCCGTCCGCGCTGCTGCGTGACGGCAGCAACACCATTACCATCCGTCTCCTGGTGTGGGGGCCGCTCAAAGGCTTTCTCGACACGGTCTATGTCGGGCCGGATGCAAGCCTTCGGCCGGCCTTCGAGACCCGCACATTGCTGTTCGTGACGCTGCCTGTGGCCTTCGCGGCGTGGCAATCGATCCTCGCGGTCATTCTCGCGATGATGTGGCTGATGCGTCGCCACGAGCCGGTCTACGGCGTGCTGGCGGTGACCATGGTGCTCGGCGTGATCCAGGCGTTCCTGCCGGCGCCGGTGCCGCCGTCTCAACCTTCGCGGCTTGCCGTGGTGCTGCTCGCATCCGCGCCGATCGAGAGCGCGCTGATGGTGGTGTCGGGCGTGCTGTTCTTCGGCGGGCGCTGGCCGCGCTACGGCACGCTGCTGTTCGTGCCCGGCGTCATCGAATTCGTCGTGGGACTGGTCGCGGGCCCCCCGCTGCCGCGCATTCTCTTCATCGTGCTCGGCATTCCCACTGTCGGGCTGTGCCTCGCGCTGATGGCTGCCGTGATGGCGGGCGCCGTCATCCGCCGGCAGGATGCGGCGAGCTTCACGCTCGGCTGCGCCGTGACGATCGTCCTGACCTGCTGGATCCACGACATGCTCGCGGTGTTCGAGTTCATGACGAACGAACGCATCTTCGTCTCGCGGCTGTCCTATTCGGTGATGGTGATCGCGATCGGCGCGGGCCTGACCTGGCGTTTTGCCCGCGCGCTGAACCAGGTCGACGGCTTTGCCGGACAATTGTTGGCGCGGGTGCGCGAGGCCGAGGAGCGGCTGAAGGCGAGCTTTGCCCGCGAGGAGGAGCGTGCGCGCGCCGCCGCCCTTGCCAACGAGCGCACCCGTCTGATGCGCGATCTGCACGACGGCCTCGGCGGCCAGCTCATCAGCATCGTTGCCTTGTCGGAGCGGGCGCCGGGCGGCGCGACCATTACGGAAGCCGCGCGCGGCGCGCTGAAGGATCTGCGGCTGGTGATCGATTCCATGGACGACATCGGCGGTGATCTCATGCTCGCGCTCGGCACCTGGCGCGAGCGCGCGGTCGCACAGCTGCGTCCGCACGACATTGCGCTCGACTGGCACGTCACCACGCCGCAAGGCCTGCCGCTGCATCCGGAGCTGCGGCCATGGCACGTCATCCAGATCGTGCGCATTCTGGACGAGGCCGTCACCAATGCGGTCAAGCATGCCGGCACCGAACGCATCCGGGTGACGATCGACACGTTGCAAGAGGGTGCAGGTGCACCACGCGGCGTGGTCAGCATCGAAGACGACGGCAAGGGATTCGAGACGGCGTCTGCGAGCGCCGCCGGGCGCGGCCTGCGCAACATGACGAGCCGCGCCACGCGCTGCGGCGCCGTGCTGGAGGTGAGTTCCTCCGCGTCAGGCACGCGGGTGCGGCTGCAATTGCCCTTGCGCTTTCCCGACAGCGACGCGGGATAGAAAAAGCCCCCTCCCCGTGTGGGCGTGCGGGGAGAGGGCCGGGCCAGACTATTCGCCTGCGAAGGACGGGGGGTGCGCTCGCAGGCGCTGCGCCCGATCTTGACTATTGTTGGAGCATGATCTTTTCGGAAAACCGCTTCACACTTTTCCGGATCATGCCCTAGCGCACGCCGACGCGGTTGACGGGACCGCCGCGATTCATCGGTGTGCCCGCGCGAACGCCAACACCGGGAGCGCCAACGCCCGGGGTCGCAACCGCAACCGCAGCAGCCGGCGCCACCGGGGCAACGACCACTGCGCCGGCGGGCCGCACCACGCAGCCCTTGGGCACGCCGACCGTCTTGCAATAGACCACCGCCTGCGCGGGCGACGTGCCCAGCGTCATCATCGCCGCGCCGGTCAGCGCCACAACAGTCAGGCCGACCTGAAGCGTTCCTGCCTTCATCTCTTCATCTCCTGCTTCCCGTTCGGCGTTCCGAAGCAACCTGCGGTCCTCGCAGCCGACGTGCAGCCTTGATGGCAAAAGACGGAGTGCCGATACATGCCATGAAGATGGGGGTCGTGGGGGGCGACCCGGCTGCGCGCAAGGCCGCCATGAACATGGCATGGGCCATGGGGCGCCCGCGCGACATGGTCGCGCGGCTTGCTCACAAGCCGAACGACAATTCCAGGAGACGATTCATGAAGACATCAATTCTTGCCGCGCTGCTGCTCGCGACCGCAATCCTGCCGGCCGGGGCGCAGTCCGGTCCGACGCCGCAGGAGCAGATGGCCTGCCGCAGCGATGCCGGCAAGTTCTGCGCCGAGCACATCGGCAAGCCGCCGCAAATGAACGCCTGCCTCCGCAGCAACAAGCCCAAGCTCTCCGACGCCTGCCGCAAGGTCGTGGAGTCGCACGGGGGGTGATGCTTTCTTGACCCTCTCCCGCAAGGGAGAGGGTCAGCAGTCACACTCTAATCATCACCGAAATCAAACAGCCTGATCTGCGGACCGCGATCCGGCGGGGGATAGCTGCGGCGTGCACTGAAGGTTTCGCGGGCATCGGAATCCTCGCGGATGTTGCGCGCCACGTCGTCCCAGTCGGTCCGGCCGCGCGCTTCATAGTGACGACGCTCGGTCCAGTCACGCCGGCGCTCGGCACGGCGACGCTCGGAGTTGGCACGCTTGACGTCGGTGTCCTTGGCCTTGGCGAAAGCGTTCTCAGGCGTTGCCACTGGGTCCGCCGCAACCGGCTTCGCCTCAGCCTTGGCTTCGGTCTTGGCTTCGGTCTTGGCTTCGGTCTTGGCTTCGGCCTTCGCCTCGACCTTAGCTTCAGTCTTGTTTGCTTCAGTCTTGGCTTCGATCTTCTGTTCGACTTTGGGCTCGACCACCGCCTGCTTCTCCGCGGGCTTGGCAAGAGACCGGTCCGGGGATCGATCGGCGGACTTCACGGGTGCGGGCGGCGTCGCCGGCGCGCTCTCATTCGCTGCTACCGGTTGCGCAGGCTGCGCGGCCTGCGGCTCAATGTTTGCGGTCTGAGGTTTGGCTTGCGTCTCAGCTTGCGTGGGCGCGACTGCGGTACCGAACGCTGTCGTGCCGGTGAGATATTGCACGCGGTCGGACGGCGCACTGGTCGTTGCCACCGGCTCGACCGGCGACTCCAGCTTGCTGGTATCGGGACCGATCTTCGGCGCAACCGGATGCATGATGTTGCCGGCGATGAGGCCGCCGCCAAGTCCGATGGCAATCGCGGCGACGATGGTGCCGGCGCCTACAAAATAAGCTGTCGAAGAGCGCATCGATCCACTCCCTCTCTGGAGCGGGCAACGCGTGGGCTAATTCGATGTTCCGGGAACGTGAAAGCGTTCCGCGCATGTGCGCGCGGAACAGAGGAACCAGTCGCGATCAGATCTGCTGAGCGACCTTCTCGAGCCCGATGATGCGGGCGAGCTTGCGCACTTCTTCCTTCTGGTCGTCGCGCAGCTGGAACAGCAGCGGCATCGCGGCCGACTTCAATTGCGCCACTTCATCCCAGTTGGGATCGATCGGCACGGCCGGGCCGTTCGGATTGGAAAGCTTGTTCGCCGAGATCTTGCGCACGACGTTGCGCAGCGCCGTCTCGACGGACGGCCAATAATACTCCTGCGACGACGACAGCTTCAGCCGCTCGCGGATGCCGGCGATCTGAACGTCGGACAGCAGCGTGTAGGATTTTTGCGGCTGCGGCTTCGCGACGACCTTCGGCTTCGCGTGCTCGGCGGCGGCAGCGGCCGGCGCCTCGGATGCAGTCGCCTTCGGCAGAGGCGGGAAGTCGGTCGGCGACGCCGCGGCAAAAGCCTGGCGCAACGGCTCGGTCAGCGCCGGGGCCTGCGCGGCGGAGGTTTGGGAGATCTGGGCGGCCGCGGCCTGGGCCAGCGTGCTGGCGGGAACCTGGACCGGCTCGATCGCGGCCGAGGCCAGCGCGAGGGTCGGAATCAGCCGGTCGGCCTTGGCGGCCCGGTTGGCGGCGAGCTTGGGGGGCGGCGCAGTCATCTCGGCGTTGGCAGTGGGAACCGAGTCGCGGCCCAGAATGGCAGTGGTGGCAGCACCGAGAACGAGGAAACAGGTCAACACGACAATGGTGATGGTCTTCGACACACGGCTCTCCGCGGGGGCGCGCTTCACGATGTTGTTAGGAGTGCCCCGGAATAGGGCAGGAATTAAGGCTTGACTGTGCCCGCGGCGCGACATTCGCCATGCTTGTAACGACAGCGCAGAAAAGATGAATGATTTCAGGCCGCTAGTGCCAGATCATAGGCATCCTGGATGTCGGCGACGATCTCGGAGGCCTCCCAGACGCCGCGCGGCTCGACCGATTGCAGCGTCACGGTCCAGTTTCCGCCCCGGCGGGTGCGGGGGACGCTGACGATGTCGAAACGGACGTTGCGGCAGAGCGGATGACGCGCCAGCGCATGCGCGACGCGGATACGGATCTCGTCCAGCGAGGCGTGCGTCTTGGCATTGAGGAAGTCGTAGTCCATCGCCGGTCCCTCTCGTTTACGGCACGAGGGGATTCTTGGCGGGCCTTGGTTAATCCGCCGTTAAGTCCGGGCGCAGCGGATTAACTGTGATCGACGGGCATGACGGACCAGGTTACCGCCCGCACGCCTCGCGGTATTCGGACAGCGTCCGGGTGACGAGCGCGTCGACCGCGAGCACGTCGGTGACGCCGGAGGTCGAATGACCGCCGCTCCAGATATCGCGCCAGCGCTTCGGGCGGTTTTCGCGCGCGGCGACATCGATATCCTTGGCGATGTCGATCGCGCCATGCGCCGGCAGATCGTTGGGATCGAGTCCGGCCGAGACGATCGAGGGCTTCAGCATGTTGGTCTGCAGGCCCGTGAAGGCCGTGGTGAGCAGAACGTCGTCGGCGTCGCTCTCGACCAGCATTCGCTTGTAGCGGTCGTCGGCCATGCTCTCGCGCGTCGCGATGAACTTGGTGCCCATGTAGCCGAGATCGCAGCCGAGGACTTCCGCGGCATGCAGCGCGCGGCCGTCGCTGATGCCGCCGGCGAGCACGATGATGCCGTCGTAGAACGCGCGCACCGCGCGGACGAAGGCGAACGGATTGAGCCAGCCGGTCTGCCCGCCCGCACCCGCGGTGAGCAGCACGAGACCGTCGGCGCCTGCTTCCGCCGCGCGCTCGGCGTGGCGGATCGAGGCGACGTCGGCAAGCACCAGCGCGCCTGAATCGTGCAGCGGCCCGAGCACCGGCGCCGGCGAGCCCACAGAGGTGATGACGACATCAGGCTTGTGCCGGAGCAGCACGGCGAGATCCTGATCCAGCCGGGCATTGGAGCGATGCACGATCAGGTTCGGGCAGAGCGGCGCGGCCTTGCGGCCGCTCTCGTCTTCATGCCTGCGCAACCGTGTGTCGATTTCCGCGAGCCATTGTTCGAGCTGTTCTGTGCTGCGGCAATTGGCGGTCGGAAAGCTGCCAATCACGCCATTGCGGCAGGCCGCGACCATGAGTTCGACGCCCGATACCAGAAACATCGGTGCTGCGATCAGCGGCAGGCTGAGACGATCGCGAAAATTCCGCAGTCGATCTGTCGTCACGCATGCCTCCCTGCGCGGGCTTGATCGTTCCATCCCGCAGTCTCTGTGCTAGCGTTGCGCGCAAACATTGGCACGCGTAACGCCGGTGAGAAAGCAACGAGGAAACATATGTCCGATCCGCTCCATGCATTTCCGCCATCTTGCGCGCAGACGCTGCGGGCACTGTCGCGCTACCCGGGCCGCACCGCTTTCGCTTGGCCCGGCGGCTCGCTGACATATCAAGGCACGCTCGATCTGATCGGACGAATCCAGGGCGTGTTCATGCGGCTTGGCCTGCAGCCCGGCGCACGCATCGCATTCCTCACCGCCAACCGCGCGGACACCTGGTGCGCCGGCGTCTCCGCGCAGCTCGCGCGCTTCTGCATCACCTGGCTGCATCCGCTGGGTTCGCTGGAGGACCAGCTGTTCCAGCTCGAGGATTCCGAGGCCGAGGTGCTGGTGGTCGACGCCGCCGCCTTCCGCGATCGCGGCGGCGATCTCTCCGCGAAGTCCAGCCGGCTGAAGGCTGTGTTCACGATGGGACCGGCCGGCTACGGCGTCGATCTCCTCGCGGCGCTCGAGAGCGCGGGACATGCGAGTGCGCAGTGCCTTGCCGGCCTCGATGATCTCTCCACGCTGAACTACACCGGCGGCACCACCGGCAAATCCAAGGGCGCGCTGCGCTATCACCGCGAGAACGCGGGCGCTGCCGCCGCGATCCTCGCCGACTTCGAGATCCCCGACGCCGCGCGCTATCTCACCGTTGCTCCCATCAGCCATGTCGCCGGCACAAAGGTGCTGCCGACGCTGATGCGCGGCGGCACCGTGCACATGCTGAAAGGCTTTGATCCCGAGGCGGTGCTCTCGACGATCGCGCGCGAGCGCATCAATTTTACCCTGTTCGTGCCGACGATGATCTACGTGCTGCTCGATCATCCCTCGCTCGACAAGACCGACCTCGCCTCGCTCGAGCTCGTGCTCTATGGCGCATCGGCGATGTCGCCGAGCCGGCTGGTCGAAGGCATCGAGCGGATCGGTCCGGTGTTCTCGCAGCTGTATGGCCAGACCGAATGCTATCCGGTCTCGGTGCTGCGCAAGTCGGATCACGATCCCAAGACGCCCGAACTGTTCTTGTCCTGCGGCTTCCCGATCTCGGCCTGCGAGGTGAGGATTCTCGACGACAACGATCAGGAAGTCGCAACCGGCGAAGCCGGCGAAATCTGCGTGCGCGCGCCGCACGTGATGGCCGAATACTGGAAGCGCCCGGACATCACGGCGGACACGCTCAAGAACGGCTGGGTGCACACCGGCGACATCGCGCGCAAGGATGAGCGCGGCTACATGTTCATCCTCGACCGCAAGAAGGACATGATCGTCTCCGGCGGCTTCAACATCTTTCCGCGCGAGGTCGAGGACGTGCTGTCGCAACATGCCGATGTCGCCATGGTTGCGGTCGTCGGCATTCCCGACGAAAA
>JAEWBW010000091.1 GCA_023390955.1 Pseudomonadota bacterium | reverse complement strand
CTCGTGGAGAGTCCCCCTCACCCGCTTCGCATCTTACGATGCGAAGCGACCTCTCCCCGCAAGCGGGGCGAGGTAAAGGAAGCACGACGACGCGCCCGGCCGAACCGGGCGCGTCTTTCGTTCAGATGATCGTCAAGTACGATTAGTCGTACTTGAACTCAGGCATCGCCTTCAGCTCATCCTTGGTCGCGTTGAACACCGCGTGGTCCGGATACCACTTCGAGGTCGTCGAGGACGGCGCAGTCGTCGTGGTGGTGGTCGCGGCCGGACGGTCGGTTGCAGCGCCCGTGGTGGTGGTCGACGCCGACTTGTTGCCAGCCGCGCCGGTGTAGGCCACGGCCTCGTTCACGAACTTCAGCTTCTCGAAGGGCACGGCGACCAGATGCTCGCCCATGCCGAGGAAGCCGCCGACGCCGATCACGGCGATCTTGATGGCGCCGCTCTTGTCCGTCAGCAGATCATTGATCGTGCCGATGTTCTCGTTGGCGTCATTGTAGATCTTCAGACCATCCATCTTCGAGGTCCGCCAGCTGCCCGAGGCAGTGGTCGTGGTGACGGTCGTAGCTGCTGCGGTCGGCGCCTTGTCGGTCGTGGCTGCAGGCGACTGCGCAAACGCAACGGTGGCGAACAGTGCGGTACCGGCGAGGCCGGCGGCGATCGATTTCATCAACATTGTTGTCCTCTCCTTCAACAAGTAAACTTGTGCGGGGAGAACCGCGCTGAACACGTGCAGTTCCTGAGTTGCAGCAATTTCGTTGCGCTTAGCTGATGCAAGTTCCTGCGTTACTGAGGAACCCTTGCAGCGCACTGCTCCGCACCGGCATCGGCGTCTCCTGGGAGAGGCGTGACACCGGTGCGGATCATGCCGACCTCGTGTCGCCGTGGTCAGCTCTTGTTGTCAGGACTGGTAGTCGATCAGCAACGCCGAGAGCTGCGTGCTGGAACCATTGCTCGAATTGCCGTTCGCGCCGTAGGACGACGTTGATGACGACAGCTGGTCCTGCAGCGCTTGCAAGAATTGCTGCAGGATGTCGGCGGTCGTGGTCTCGCTCGACGTGCTGCTCGTGGAGTCCGTGGACGATTCCGATTCCTCGCCGGACGGCGGCGGGCCGGGCGGCGGACCACCCGCGCCACCGGGACCGCCTGGACCACCGGGACCGCCCGCGCCGCCGGGGCCGTTGGCGAACGCCGCTTCGAACACGCCCTTCAGCTCCTCGGCCTGATCGGAGGTCAGCGCGCCGCTCGAGACCTGGCTCGAAATCAGATCGTCGATCTTCGACTGCATGTCGTCCTTGGACGGACGCGTGCCGCTGGACCTGCTCTGCTGGAGCGCGCTGTCGATGTCGCTGAGCGCTGTCGTGAGCGCGGACTGATCGGACGACGAAATCGTACCGGCCGAGACTTCGGTTTGCAGCTCTGCCTGCAGGCGCTGCAGCGGGGACTGGTAGTTGCCGGCCGAGGCCGCCGAGATCGATGTCATGTTGACTCCGTGGTTTTTGCGGGGTTTCTTGCGCGACCCGGTCACGGTATTGTCAGCAGCGTTAACCAGACCTTGCCCACATTTTTTCCGGCAGTTGCGGGATATTGCACGGAGTCGTCTGGAAACATCCGGAAACAAAAAACTTCGCCGCTCGCGCAAATTCTCCGACAAACAGAGCCCATGGCTATTCCCAATCCCAACATTCTGGTCGTCGAGGACGACCGCGAAACCCGGACGTTGATCGCGAAATATCTGCGCAACAACGCCTGCAACGTCACCGCCGTCGGCGACGGCCGCGAGATGGCGCGCGCGATGACGGATCATCGCGTCGACCTCATCATCCTCGACGTCATGCTGCCCGGCGAGGACGGCTTGAGCCTGTGCCGCAAGGTGCGCGCTGAATCGCAGACGCCGATCATCATGCTGACGGCGCGCGGCGAGGACGTCGATCGCATCGTCGGCCTCGAGATGGGCGCCGATGACTATCTGCCAAAACCGTTCAATCCGCGCGAGTTGCTCGCGCGCATCAATGCGGTGCTGCGCCGCCAGGCCGCGGCACAGGCCGCGAGCTCGATCGAGGGCGCGAGCACGCTCGCCTTCGACGGCTGGCGCATCGATTTGCGCCTGCGCGAGCTGCGCAATCCGGAAGGCGCGCGCGTCGCGGTGACCAGCGCGGAGTTCGACCTGCTGCGCACCTTCTGCGAGCGGCCGGGCCGCGTGCTGTCGCGCGACAGCCTGCTCGACCTCACGCAGGGCCGCGCCACCGGATCGTTCGAGCGTTCGATCGACGTGCTGGTCAGTCGCATCCGCCGCAAGATCGAGCCCAATCCCGCCGATCCGACCATGATCAAGACGGTGCGCTCGGGTGGCTATCTGTTCACGCCGAGGACCGAAGCGGTCGAGACGGCGCTCAGCAACTGATCGGCCCGGCCATGGCGAAGCTGTTCGGGTTCTTCCATCTCAAGAGCATCGGCGGGCAGATCGCCGCGCTGGTGGTCGCTTCGATCGTCGCGCTTCACCTGATCCTCACCGTCAGTTTTCTGGTCAGCCGCCCCGATCGCGGCGAGCCGCCGCCACCCGACAGCGCGCATCAGCTCGCCGACGCAGCGCTCCTGCTCGCCGGCGCGCCCGCCACCGAGCGGCCTCGGCTCCTCGCCGACATCGCGCGCGCGTTTCCAAAACTCGATCTGGAAACTCCGGCACAAATCACCGCACCAGCCTCTGGCGACGGCCGCGATCCGCATCTGCGCAACGTGCAGAGGCATCTCGGTCCCGGCTACAGGGTGGCCGCGCTCGCGCTCGACGGCAGCGCGCATCGCGTCGCGATCATACTGCCCGATGGCACCACGATCGCCGGCCGCGTCGATCGGGGACCCTTCCAGCCGCGGTTCTGGGGCGGCCCCTGGATGATGACGCTGCTGTTCGCAGTGATCAGCGTCACCATGCTGGGCCTGTGGGCGGCCTATGCGCTCGCCGCTCCGCTGTCGTCATTTGCGAGAGCTGCCGAGAATTTCAGCCTCGACGGCGCCGGCGAGCCGCTGCCCGAGCGCGGTCCCGAAGAGATCCGCTCGGTCGCGCGCGCGCTCAACCGCATGCAGGAGCGCATCGCCGGGTTGATGTCGGATCGCACCAAGATGCTGGCGGCGATCAGCCACGATCTGCGCACGCCGATCACGCGGCTGCGCCTGCGCGCCGAGTTCATCGAGGACGAGTCCAACCGCAAGCGCATGCTGATCGACCTCGACCAGATGCGCGCGATGCTGGACTCGGTGCTGTCGCTGCTGCGCGACGGCCGCAAGGTCGAGGCGGTGACGCTGGTCGATATCGCCTCCACGCTGCAACTCATCGCCGACCAGTTTTGCGACATGGGCCACACTGTCGCCTATCAGGGCCCGGCGCAGGCGAGCGCGGCGGCACGGCCGGACGATCTGCACCGCGGCGTCACCAACCTTGTCGAGAACGCCGTGCGGTTCGGCGGCGAGGTTGCGATCCGTCTCGTCGTCGACGGCGCAAGGCTCATCATCGACGTCGAGGACGACGGCCCCGGCATTTCGGACGCGCGCAAGGAGGAGATGCTGCAGCCGTTCGTGCGCGGTGACGATGCGCGCAACATGGACGACAGCGCGGGTTTTGGTCTCGGCCTGTCGATCGCGCGCGCGATCGCGAACGCCCACGGCGGCGAGCTGTCGCTGCACGACCGCACACCGCACGGGCTGATCGTGCGCATGCAATTGCCGATCCTGCAGCCGAAACAGCAAGCCGCTTAGACGATTTGGCCTAGGCCGCCAGCGCGTGCTCGATCATCGGCTCGTCGTAGATCGCGATCGCCTCGAAGCGATAGTTGCACGCGTGGCAATGCCAGAGATAGGAGACGCGCCCCTCGCCCGGCTCGATCCACTCGGGTTTTGCGATCGGAACACCACACTGCGCACAAGGATTCTGCCTGGGCGTGGTACCCAGGTCTGATTGAGCCATCATCGTCATGGCCACCTCCCGAATCGACTTGGTCTTTTGATACTGCCTTTTGCCGCGAGGCGCGAATGGACAGCTCTGCTGCCAATTGCACGCTCGCGGCTTGCTCGGAAGGTTAATCCGGCTTTGCGGCGGCCTGACGACGGTGTCCGCAAAATCTGCCGCGGCGGCGTTTCGCCACATCATCGCCGTGTTCTGCGGTCCTAACGCAGACGGGACAGGTCACGTCGACCGAAGAGACAATTTGATGAAATCCTTGATCGTTACTGCCGCACTGGCAGCTGGACTGGCGTTGCCGCAGATCGCAATGGCAGGCGAAGCCGAGTACACCGAAATGGTCGCAGCCCAGGCGCGCGCCAATGGCGTGCCGGAAGCGCTGGTGCATCGGGTTATCGTGCGCGAAAGCCGCTACCAGCCGCATTTGATCGGCCGTGGCGGCACCATCGGGCTGATGCAGATCAAGCTCGCGACCGCGCGGGGCGTCGGCTACACCGGCGATGCCGCCGGCCTGCGCGATCCCAACACCAACCTCACCTGGGCCGTGAAATATCTCGCCGGCGCCTATCGCGCGGCCAACGGCGACCACGCTCGAGCCATTCGCTATTATGCAGGCGGCTATTACTACGCCGCAAAGCGGCAGCGCCAGGAGATGGTGGCGCAGGCCGATCCCGGGCAAGGCTGGCTCGAATCCAACGGCAATCCGCAACCGGTGTTCGGCGCGGCGCCGCGCAAACTGAGCCAGCACACGCGAAACGCGCGGGCGCAGGCGCGCTGAGGGCACGAGACCGGTGGGGTTCCCGTGTCATGCGTTGACACGGCCCCCCATAAGCCTACATTAGAGCCGTTCCGAGGGGTGCTCCGAGGAGGAGCTGAGATACCGCTAAATGGGCAAGCTTGCACTTCAGCAGGCCGATCCAGGACCGCGGTGACCCTTTGAACCTGATCCGGGTCATGCCGGCGAAGGGACAGGGATGGTTCAGACGACGAAACGGCCGGATTCACCGGTATCCATCATCGGCGCAGGCATTGCAGGCGCCTGGCAGGCGCTCTTGTTCGCGCAGGCCGGGCACGCCGTAACCTTACACGAGCGCAGTGACGCGGGGATGACTGACGCCACCAGCCATTGGGCCGGCGGCATGCTCGCGCCGTATTGCGAGGCCGAGGTCGCCGAACCCATCATTTCCAGGCTCGGCCTGCGTTCGCTCGATCTGTGGCGGCGCGAACTGCCGGACACGCCGTTCAACGGCTCCCTCGTCGTCGCCCATCCCCGCGAACGCAACGATTTCGAGCGCTTTGCGCGCATGACCGAGGCGCACCAGCGGCTCGATGCCGCCGGCCTCGCCGCGCTGGAGCCCTCGCTGGAGGGACGTTTCCGCGACGCGCTGTTCTTCCCGACCGAAGGCCATGTCGAGCCGCGCCGCGTGCTGCCAAAACTGCACGAGCGCATCCGCGCCGCCGGCGGCACCGTCAAGTTCGAGAGCGATGTCACGGCGGCTGATCTCGCAGACCGTGATCCCCAAGCCATCGTGATCGACTGCCGCGGCCTCGGCGCGCGCGACGAGCAGCCGGAGCTGCGCGGCGTCAAGGGCGAGATGATTTTGATCGAGACCGACGAGGTGCAGCTCGCGCGCCCCGTCCGCCTGATCCACCCGCGATGGCCGCTCTACGTCATCCCGCGCGAGAACAACCTGTTCATGCTGGGCGCCACATCGATCGAGGCGGAGGACACCGGCGTCAGCGTGCGCTCCGCGCTCGAGCTGTTAGGTGCGGCCTACGCCGTGCATCCAGCTTTCGGCGAGGCCCGCATCGTCGAGTTCGGCTCGGGCCTCCGTCCCGCCTTCCCCGACAATCTCCCGCGCATCGGCATTCGCGGCAGCAGGATCACCGTGAACGGACTCTACCGCCACGGTTTTCTGCTCGCGCCTGCGCTCGCGGAGCTGACGCTCGCTTATGTCGAGCGCGGCCAGATCGACAATGAGGTGATGCAATGCGCGTGATCGTTAATGGCGAGCAACGGGACGTCAGCTCGGCCAGCGTCGATGCGCTGCTCGCCGAGCTCGACTACGAGGGCACGCATTTCGCGATCGCGCTCAACTACGACGTGGTGCCGAAGAGCCGCTGGGCCGAGACCGCACTCAAGGCCGGCGACGAGATCGAGATCATCACGCCGCGGCAGGGAGGGGGAGGGATGGCACCTGTCGCCGCGAACTCCGCCGTCATCCTGAGGTGCGAGCCGTCTTCGGCTCGCCTCGAAGGATGGCCGCACGCGCGGCTGTCATCCTTCGAGGCGCGCAAGAGCGCGCACCTCAGGATGACGGTCCTCGCTTGTTGCCCGCAAGGAAGTTAAGATCATGGTGACCTTCTACGGCAAGACCTTCGCCTCGCGCCTGCTGATCGGCAGCGCGCTCTATCCGTCGCCTGCGATCATGCAGTCGGCGATCCGCGCGTCCGGCTCCAACATCGTCACGGTGTCGCTGCGCCGCGAGGCCGCCGGCGGCAAGACCGGTGACGCGTTCTGGAAACTGATCCGCGAGCTCGACGTCACCGTGCTGCCGAACACCGCCGGCTGCCGCAGCGTGCGCGAGGCCGTGACCACGGCAAAGCTCGCGCGCGAATTGTTCGGCACGCCCTGGATCAAGCTCGAGGTGATCGCCGACAACGATACGCTGCAGCCCGATGTCGTCGGCCTCGTCGAAGCCGCCACGATTTTGACCAAGGACGGCTTCGAGGTCTTCCCCTACTGCACCGAGGACCTTTCGGTCGCAAACCGCCTGGTCGATGCCGGCTGCAAGGTAGTGATGCCGTGGGCAGCTCCAATCGGCAGCGCAAAGGGCATCATCAACCGCGACGCGCTCAAACTGCTGCGCGAGCGGCTGCCGGACATCACGCTGGTGGTCGACGCCGGTCTTGGCGCGCCCTCTCACGCCGCCGAAGCGCTCGAGCTCGGCTATGACGCCGTGCTGCTCAACACCGCGATCGCAAAGGCCGCAGATCCGATCGCGATGGCCAACGCCTTCCGCCTCGGCTGTGACGCCGGCCGCACCGCCTTTGAGGCCGGGCTGATGAACGCACGCGACTTCGCCTCCCCCTCCACCCCTGTCGTTGGGACCCCGTTCTGGCATGCCGTATCCTGATCGCTTTTATCCCGTCGTCGACAGCCTCGCCTGGGTCGAGCGCCTGACCAAGCTCGGCGTCGGCACCATCCAGCTGCGCGCAAAGGACCTCAACGATGCCGACGCGCTGCAGATCGTCAGCGACGCCCTCGCCATCACCAACGGCACGCAGGCCAAGCTGGTCGTGAACGACTATTGGCGCGCGGCCGTCGTTGCCGGCGCGAAATACCTGCATCTCGGCCAGGAGGACCTTGCCGACGCCGACCTCAAGGCGATCCGCGAAGCCGGCCTCTCGCTCGGCGTCTCCACCCATGACGACGACGAGCTCGCCACCGCGCTCGAGGCAAAACCGGACTACGTCGCGCTTGGCCCGATCTTCTTCACCACATTGAAGTCGATGCGCTTCGCCCCGCAGGGCATCCCGAAGATCACCGAGTGGAAGAAGCGCATCGGCAGCATTCCGCTGGTGGCAATCGGCGGCATCAAGTTCGAGCAGGCCGACGAGATCTTTGCTGCCGGCGCGGATTCGATCGCCGTGGTGTCCGACGTCACCCAGAACGCCGACCCCGACGCGCGGGTGCGGCAATGGCTGAGCCATTCGAAGGAGGCGGCGTGATGCCCACGCTCTCTCCACGTCATTGCGAGGAGCCCTTGCGACGAAGCAATCCAGAGTCCCTCCGCGGAGACAGTCTGGATTGCTTCGCTGCGCTCGCAATGACGGAGCAAGACCTCACGACCCTCGCCCCCTCTCTATTCCGTCACCCTGAGGTGGCCGCGCAAGCGGCCCTCGAAGGGCGACGGCCCGGCTCGTTCATCCTTCGAGGCGCGCAAGGGCGCGCACCTATGCGACGAGCGCTTCGCGCTCGCGCAGGGATGACGAGATCGAAATTGCACCCAGAAATTAAGAGAAACCGGAGGATCCCATGAACATCCGCTCCAACCCCGAAAAAACCATCCCCGCCGTCACCACCGGCCCGCTCCCCTCCTCGCGAAAGATCTTCGCGTTGCCCGATGCTGCGCCCGATCTGCGCGTGCCCCTGCGCGAGATCATCCTGTCCGAAGGCGCGGCCGAGCCGAACCTGCCGGTCTATGACACTTCGGGCCCCTACACCGACCCCAGCGTCACCATCGACGTCAACGCCGGCCTCGCCCGCGACCGCAAGGCGTGGGTGCTGGAGCGCGGCGGCGTCGAGGAATATGACGGGCGCCAGATCAAGCCGGAGGACAATGGCAGCGTCTCCACCGACAAGGCCGCGCGCGCCTTCTCGGCCTATCACAAGCCGCTGCGCGGGCTGGACGGCCACAAGATCACGCAGCTCGAATTCGCCCGCGCCGGCATCATCACCAAGGAGATGATCTACGTCGCCGCCCGCGAAAATCTCGGCCGCAAGCAGCAGCTCGAGCGCGCCGAAGCAGCGCTTGCCGACGGCGAGAGCTTTGGCGCCGCCGTCCCCGCCTTCATCACCCCGGAGTTCGTCCGCTCCGAGATCGCGCGCGGCCGCGCCATCATCCCCTCGAATATCAACCACTCAGAGCTCGAGCCGATGATCATCGGCCGCAACTTCCTCACCAAGATCAACGCCAATATCGGCAACTCCGCCGTGACGTCGTCGGTCGAGGAAGAGGTCGAGAAGATGGTGTGGGCGATCCGCTGGGGCGCCGACACCGTGATGGA
>JAEWBW010000621.1 GCA_023390955.1 Pseudomonadota bacterium | reverse complement strand
CTCCGCCTGACAGTCGCCAACAGCAAACAGCCCGAGAAAAGCCGCGCACAAGCAGGCTAGCTTCATTGCTCTTCCCCCTGAATCCGCACGGTCCTTGTATTGCCCGGAAGCAGTTATACCTCATGCTGATTGTGCCTCAACCTGCAGGGCCGAGAGGTGCCTTATGACCCGAGCCAGCCATTACGACGATATCCTCGAACGGCGGATTGAAAACGGCGCGGAAATCCTGGCTGGAGAGCATATCCTTTATGCCATAGACGACGATCGCCTGAGCCCAAAGGGCGAAGAACTGGCCGAGGCAGCTCAAGCCTTCGGGACTACGCGAACGAAAATGTTCGAACTGCGACAGCTGGTCGCGCATATCAACGAGACATGCAAAGAGCGATTGTCGAAGGAAATGACGCTCGTTTATACGTTCAACGAGCCGAGGGATCGCGTAGTCGCTAAGGGCTACATGGCCAAAGGAGAAGCTGCCGAGATGGCCGGTACGGTCCTCCCCGGTGACCTGCTGGACCTCGACATGTATGGTGGACTGCTGGTGCGTGGCCGCTTCGTGTTCATCTCTGACAAAGCACTTGCGCGAGGCCTGAAGGCCTACGGGGCCGACGCGCTGCTGAATGGGCTCATAAAGGAACGTCTGGCCGCCTGATCGCGACGCATTCTGCGAGAAACGAACAGGACTTATGGTCTGCACATCTCTAAGCGCTGCGTGACCGGGTTAGCGCGGAACGTATAGTAGTGCGCCGCGTCGCAAGGTTCGTTGCCGGTGTTGTTCAGGGCCAGCGTGCCGGAGATCCGCACGGCGCCGGACGACACATCAACAATCGCGTTGATGCTGCCGCTCACAATGCGGTCGGTCGTCGAGCCCCCGCCGGTGATGCTGACGCCATTCACCACCAGATTGGTGGCGCTGATGGTGCCGTAAACGTCCAGCTTCGCGTTAGGTGCGGTGGTGCTGATGCCAACGTTCCCGGAGCTGTCGATCATCATTCGGTTATCAATGCTGTTGGTTCGGAACGAGAGAGTGTTGATACCGGGCACACTGTTGATGCCCGAGCCCGTTGCGCTCACGTAATACCCGCTCGCAAGCGCATAGCTCGTGCTGCGGATGACGCCATTCACATCCAACTTGAAGCTTGGCGATGCAGTCCCGATGCCGACGTAGCCGGTGCTGACGATGCGCACGGCTTCGGTGCCGGAGGTATTGAAGGCGAGGTAATTATTGCCGTTCGAGGGATTGCCGATGACGCGCTCCGGCCCCGATGCGCCGCCCCAAAATATGCTTTGCTGATAGCTGGCATTGAATATCTGGTCGCCGCCATAGACAGCAAGGTTGCCGCCGGCACCTAGTGAACCGGCGGCGTAAAGGCCATTGCTGCCTATACTGGCGAGTGGCGCCCCCCCGATGCCGACGCTGCCGGTTGTGCTACTGACGAGCAAGTTGCTGCTGGCGGTCAGGCTGCCGGTCGCATCGCGGTAGATGATGCTGCCGCTGGCGCCCGCAGTGACATTGGGTGTGCCAGTGAGGCTAACGCCGTTTACGACTAAGTTCGTTGCGCTGATGGTACCGTTGACTTCGAGCGGGGCGTTGGGGTTTGAGGTGCTGATACCGACATAACCAGTGCCAGCGGCAATCCGCATGCGCTCGTAGGAATTGCCGGTGCCGCCGGAGAACAGCGTCAGGTAACCAGAGCCACCGCCCGCACTGACCCGGAATTCATTGCTCTCCGTCGAGGACGGATAGCCGATCAGCGAAACGGGGTTACCGTCGGTTGACCGGGCGAAGTTAATAGCGCCAGCGCCGGCGGTTCGGCCAATGGTCAGTTGAGGCTGCGACGCACCCGCCCAGGTGCCCGCCATTAGCGTGGTGCCGGAGACGTGGAGGGTGGCAGAGGGGACGGCTTCGGCGATACCGATGCCAACGGCGGGGCCACTGGCGATGTTGGACAGGTTCATGTAGGCCGTACCTCCCGAATTCTGGAAGGTCATTCCGGGTGTCGCGGCGCCCGAGTTCATTCCGCGAACGTAAAGGGTGGTGCTATTGGTAGTATTAGTGGAAAGAGCAGCAACCAAGGCGTTATCCAATGGCCGGAGAACGATGAGGGCTTTGACGGTTGCATTCCCGTTAACATGCAGTGTGCTGCTGGGTTGAGTTGTACCGATGCCGACGTAGCCGGTGCTGATGATGCGCAAGGCTTCGGTGCCTGATGTGGTGAGCGCAATGTAGTGCGAGCCACCGTTGCCGGTCAGGTGGTCGTAGCCGCCTGACCAGCCGAAATTGGTACTGTTATTGATCGTGACGCCGCCCGCAATGATGCCAGTGCCGTTGATGTTCATGTTGCCGTTGGAATAAAGACCCGTGGCACTGATCGGCCCAGTGCTGCTGATGCCGATGGTGACGAGGCCGCGAGTGGGATCAAACCAACCGGTGTTGGTACCCGCCTGGGTGAGGCTGATGTAGCCTGTGTTGGAGATGGCCAGCATGCTGGTGGTGCCGCTGGTGATGCGATCGGTGCTGGCTGCCCCGACGTTGGTAAGACCGCTACCGTCACCAACGAATTGCGCGGCCGTGACGCTGCCGCTGACCGTCAAATCGCCTGCTGTGGTCAGGCTCGGCGCCCAGGTCGGACAGCCGATGTCGCCCGGCCGCGCGTGGTCGCCGATGCAAAGCCGGTTGGTGTTGTTGCCTAGCGTCGACGAGATCACGGCCATGTTGCCCCAGTCCTGGGCCACGGCAACGCCGGCCACAGAGGCGAGCATCAAGCCGAGCAAGGCAGCGCGCATGCGTCGATGATAAGCGTAAGCCGCTGAGTTGTATCGTCGGGTGTGTGGTTTGACGGCAGGTGTGTGGTACCCGCAGTCCAACGTTTCCGAAGCTCGTAGGCACGAGAGGCAATGCTCTCGTCTATCTGTCCACTGTTCGTGTGATCCTGCTAAGCCCGTTCAATTCAGGCGTTTAGGATCAACCCCGATTTCGACGATGACGGCTTCCACGTCCGGTGTGTCTTCGCCGTTGGCTCTGTTGCATTCACAGGGCATGCCCGCGCCGCACTGACACCCACCTTCACCTTCAATCCAAGCTTTGTCGGGGTGGTTCTCACAAACCCAGCCGAGGCCCTGGCAAACACGACATTTGATATCCGTCATCGAGTGCAAACGATAACTGAATGACGTACGTTCCTAAGAAAACGGCCCCCGCAAGCGAGGGCCTGAATCCTACAGGAGAGGTCGATCTGAGTGCTATTTTGCCAACTCGTTCGCGTGGCGGAGCTGCTTCTCCAAGTCAATCGCCTGATCCGCGTTCGAAGCCCGCTGCAGAAGAGCTTTGCGCTCGTCCTCGGGTGCTTTCTCCGCTTTGGTGCGCATGTTATCGGCGAATTGCTGAAGCCTGATTTCCAGCGAATCCGTTTGCTTGAAGCGCTTGCGCTTGGCTGTCATCGAGTCCTCCTAATCCGGTGGTTGAAGTCCACGCGAGTCCATCCAATCGCTCATGTGAGCGCCGGTCTCGGCTTGGCGTGCTTTCCGAAGAACGTGGTCGCGCTTAATGCCTTGCGGAAGCGCATTTGCTTCTTCGCGGAGCTGCTCGGCCTCTTCGCCGAGGCGTTCTTCGACAGATTTGGGTTTGAAACGACGCCGCTGCCACATGGCGTGCTCCTTTCCATTTCGAGGAAGGCGGGAGCGCTGTGATGGGCGATCTCATCACCGATGTTTGCCAAAGGCCGCGCGGTGATGGCGGAATAGTACGCCAACCTATCGGTAGCCGATACAACAAAGGTCAGCTTTTTATAAACCCTTTGAGAGCACTTGCACGCAACAATCCTTCGGAGGTGATGTCGCGGTATTCGATTTCCGCTGTAAAAACAGGCTCGACCCACGTGGCTTTGGGCCTTTTGAGCGACTTACTCAATTTGCTCTTTGGACTAACTACCGTGTCCAATGCTTTGCGCATCTTCGCCGATGTTGAGCGGTCCCACCCGGTCCCAACCTTGCCCATGTAGACGAGATCGTTGCCTTCCTGCTTGCCGAGATACAGCGCGGCAACGCCGCTCGGATCCTTGACGAAGCCCACCACCGGAAATTTACCTCGCTGCACGGTCTTGATCTTCAGCCAGGCTTCATTCCGGTCGGAGTGGTACGGTGCATCGGCTCTCTTCGAGATGATGCCCTCATAGTTCAACTTGGCCGCATGCTCGAACAGCTCCTGCCCGTCGCCTTCGAGGTGCTCGCTGTATAGCACGGGCGCTTGCAGCTGGTGAACATCGAACAGTTCTTTCAGGAGCTGCTTGCGCTCAATCTGCGGCCTTTTGCGCGGGTCTTCGCCGTCCAGCCAGAGGAGATCAAAGGCGTAGTACAACAAACGATCTTGGTCGCCTCAGGCGAGCTCGGCCTGCAGCTCGGAGAAGTTGGTGCGGCCCTCATGGACCACCACCACCTCGCCATCGACGATCACCTGACCGGGGACATCGAGCGCGCCGGCGATGACGGAGAACCGTTTGGTCCAGTCCAGGCCGTTGCGCGTGTAGGCCTTCGCCTTCCCCCGGTTGAGGTGCAGCTGCACGCGGTAGCCGTCGTACTTGATCTCGTGAAGATAGTCGCCTGTCGGCGCCTTCGAGCGCAGCGTGGCCAGCTGCGGCTTGATGAATCCCGGCATCTCCGCTGCAGCGGCACGTACGCGGGACCTGGCACGCTTAACCATACGCAACTCAAACTAACAAATGACAAGGCCTGCCAGTATAATCGGGATTATTTGGTAATCCCATGCTGGACGATGAATTCAACAAACAGCGGTCGATATTGATCCGCAGCCTGGCCGACAAAGCCGACCCCTTCATCAGGCGGCGGCTGCTCGATCTGGCGTCGCGCTACGAGAAGCACCGGACCAGGCCGATACCGCCGGTCACGGTACGCACGCCCGACCCCCGCCCTTCGAAGGACGGCGGCGAGGCCGGCTAGTACTGCGGCCGCTTGAGCAGCTCTGGAAGCCGGGAGATCGCTTTCGCGATCCGCCTCGCTTCATCGCGCGTAAGAAAGCTGTCGGCGTATTGATAGCCGCCGCGATGCAGATCCTCACGGTGCATGACACCGCAGATATAAAACCCGCTGGCGTCCTTCACCCTGAACCCGTCCTTGTCCTCTTCCATGACCCAAGGCGCCGGAAACCGCCGCAGGTTATCCATCAGGCCCTGCGATGCGACGGCGTTCCGTTGATCCGCTTGCCGGAGTCGTAGGTTTTGCCAAGCTTGGCCTCACCTCTCCTCCGGTCGCGCTCCTCGACAAGACCATCGACCTTTGCCTGCATCCTCGTAAGAAGGGTCTGCGCTGAAGCGGTCGCTATGCCCGCCCGTTGCAGGCTTAGGATTTCTTTCTGCTGGCGACCGATCTGCCGTCGCATGTGCTCGATCTCGCAGCGAATGTATTCGAGTGTGGGCATGGCTCGGCCTGGAAAACAGATACCGGCCAAAAGAACAAAATGCGAACGATGAGTCAAGCGCTAGCAGCCTGGAACTCGAGGCAATTGCGAAGCCACGGCGCTAAGCCGGAATCAGGCTTAGCGTTGGAAAGCCCTTCCGCTGCGCCAGACCAGACGGGTCAAGACCGCGTAGCGCCCGCAGCGCTTGGCCTTGAAGCGGCTGGGGTGGCGTGGCACGCCAAGACTGAAGAGAAGCGGAAGCCACCAATAGTGCACCCGGTGCGCGCATTAGTGATAGCGATGCCGGAGGCAAATGCGTGACCGAGTGCGGCGACGAGACCGGTTAAGAAGGCACCCGGCGCACGCATCAGTGATAGCGGTGCCGTAGGCAGATGCTTGACCGAGTGCCTCCGGCGAGGAGTGCATTATGCCTTGCGTGAGGGATTGTGACCCGAAGGGCGGAGACGGCGTACCGGCTCCGGGCGACGCCTAAAGCCCGGCCCTTGGCCACGCCGACCATTCAATCATCAGCCTGAAGGAAACTACGGCACACCCAGTTGCGCGCGAGCTTTCGCTCGCTTTTCCACGAGAAGATCACTGATCGCTTTTAGCAGCTTCAACCCCAGTCCGAGCCCTAACGCGTATGCCCATACCCAGCCGAAGCTGTAAACGTAGTCTCGACGCTCTCTTTTGGCGGTAAGCGAAAGCTCCTCAACCGCAAGATCGCTGATCGACACCGCGCTAGCACAGTGGCCAACCAAGCTGTGGTACAGCGAAACCACGCTGCCCACGTTGTCCGCGCCTGCGGCCGCTATCTCGTTCCAGAGCTTGGTAGCTTGCCCCTTCCAATCAGATCCAAACATACGGCCGCATAGCAGACTTGAACGTCTCTCGAATCCCGCCAACTGAGCTGCCGTCGGCTGCTTTGGATAAGCTAAAAATCGCAACTCAAATCCCAAGTCGTCGCGGTCTGGCACCTGAATCTTATATTGGTGCTGGACGCTTGCGGCGACATCACGATTCTCAAGCGACTCAAGCATGAACCTCGTGCTGTCGCGAAGAGCCGTCGTCATATTCTCAAGGCGAGCATCCACCTTGGCGAGTTCGATTTCGTTAAGCTTGTCGTTGACCTGCAGGAATGCAGAACAGAGAGCGATGATTGACAAGACTGACCAGCCGACTTCGATCCAACTCCAGAGCTCGCCCCTCACTCCGAAATGATGCCGCAGCAGGAATGCGAGGATCAGAGTCGTTATAGGAATAAAAATAAACAATAAGTCCATCTGTTGGCCGCCCTCGAAAGGCTACTTTGGAATTGTCGCAGAATAGATGCAATCTAGACTGGTTACGCTAGTTTGCAACTCAAGCGGGCTTTGTACCCCACCAAACAAAACAGCTCCCCCGTGGGAGAGCTCTAGCACTTCGCAAACAGTATGAAGGCGGCAGCAAAGCGCTCACGGCATCCTGTATCGCCTGGCATCCCAATTGCCCCTTCAACAACGAGTTGGGCCTCTGCCAACGCCTCGACAGCTCGGATGAAATCATCCTTGCGCCAATCGGGCCAGGACGTCGTTTCGATGAGTTCGCGGACTGAGTCCACGAGCTCTTTCGCTTCGGTAAGCGAAACGGCGTCTAGTCAGCCTCCTGATCGGCCTGGGACTTCGGCTCGCGAAGAACGACCTTTCCCGTGACCGCGAGGCCCGGCACGATAACGATGTTGAAGCCCTTGCCGTCATCATTCGGCCATGCTGCGCCGATGCGGGTCCATGTGCTGTTCCTTCCCGCGCCGCTCACGGCAAATGCATCGTGCGAGGGCTTTCGACTTTCAGACATCATCTTTCCCTTCCAAACGGGTGAGTGTTTCCAGCGAGACGCTGTGTACCGATGCTGACGCAATGTCACGGGACGTAAAGCTGCCAGGCTGGTTTCCTGCTCATAAGGAAGGCATTTTTCCCGAAGCCTAGGGCATGGCGACTTAGCCCCGCACCGCGTCGACCGGAACAATCGACGCAGCTGGTTCATCCTCGACCGGAAGCAGCTCTTTTCGAAGCCCGAATTGCGCGACAAGACAAAGGCAGAGAACGATGATCCCGGTCGTTCCAACGACGACAACTTGCGTCTTCGGCTGGCTCCAAAGCCCATCGGAAAGTTGCTGATGGGCAACGATCAGCATAGCGATTGCCATCGTACCTAACGCGAATGCGATTGCCACACTGAGCCTCGGCAGAAACGTCTCTCGCGTCTGCACGATGTCGTCCTTTGCAGGATCTGCCTGCAAGTCCATGAAGTAGTTAATATACAGCGCCGTCAACGCGGGGTTTATCGACCACGGAGCGCCACGCATCAAAGCAGCGGTAATGTCGGTCAAATTGAAAAAATCAAGTTGTCGTACAAACATCGAAGCGGCTGTTCCGCATCCGAGCGACACCAAGAAGACTCCAAGTAGTATCCAAGCGTAGATGACCAGACTGACGTGCGATCTCACGTGAGAGATTTTCCAGGCGATATAGCGCACCAACAGCACGGCAAAGATTGGCGAAAACCAATAAGCGAAGCCGAGCAGAAGCCAAGATCTCACGTAGTCAAGTGATTGCGGCCCAAAGGCGCTCCACCCGGCTCCCTCGGAGAGATCGTAAGCTACTTCCATGAGGTACGGTCCTATGGCGATCGCAGCGGCCATAGCGATGATATAGAGGCCACAATACATAAGCGGATTGTAGACAATGTCCGGCCCTGGATCGATTTCCATGCTTTTGCAGCGCTCGTAGAAATCCAAGCGGCTGTCTGAGGCCGAGATCAGCATACATGCCACATAGCGCGCGTACTCGGAACGCAGATCATTTAGGAGTTCGACCATCGCATCGCGAATACTTTGATCTTCTTCACCCTCCTTCGATAGACGCGTCAACTCGCGCAAAGCCACAAACCGATTCTGCAATTTATCGTCATTGAAATGGCGCTCTAGCACGACGTAAATTAAGGCGTTCTTGTCCTTCTGTTCTTTTACCCACCAATTCAGGTAGGCGAGTTCGGCCCAACGACGTCTGTCATCATTCCGATCCTCTTCAAAATCGGCGTACGATATATGGAGCCGCGGCTCGTCGGAAAGTAAACGCCGGATCTCTTCGGGCACAGTAAGGCCTTCGAGAAGCTGCTCCGCCGCATGCTTGCACGCCATCGGCACAGCAATCGCCGAGTAGACGAACGAGCGAAAAGCGAAAACTACGTTTCCAGGAAATTGCTTTCGAATGATCGTCAAGAATCCGACGGTCAGCGCCACCACCGTCACGAGCAGCGGCGTGTCCCTTTTCGTGACTGCTTCAATGAACGGACTGACGGCCTCCTTGCCAGCAGTCGGCAGGAAATTCGCGAGTTGAGGCAGAAGCTGGTGAAACGCCAATAGGAAGGCGTAAATCCCTAGACAGAACACTGCAAATACGAACTGTCCCAGGACAAATGGCGGTCGCCGGACAAGGTATTCCGTCGGCGTTGGGGAGCCCCCGATGGGCATAGACTCTTCATAAGTTTGTCTCGCCAAACTCAGGCCAAACAGAACCCCCAATACGACGACAAACGCGCACCCATAATATGCACTCATGATATCCATCCCTCAAAAAATGATGCCGATTCAAAAAAGCTGCGAGAGACCTCGGTGATCTTCTATCAGAGGATGTATTGCGTCTAGCGAAAAGTCATCGTTGTTGGGACTGTTAGACTTAACAAGGCCTTGGGATACCTGGTGTCCCGGCCGCGATGAGGTGTGGAGCGAGGCGCACGCGCTCCGCTGGCCGCTGGACGGCGCAGCCCTAAGCGGCCACGGGAAGGGTTTTGGGAAGGCTCCCCTTCCCGATGCCGTCAGGCAACAGGTGCTGAAAGCGCCCTCACTACTGCCAAGCTCCAGTAGTGAGGGCGCAGGCTGCAAGCACGACGGTAAGTTTGTCGGACGAGTTCTCGCCAAGATTGCACAAGCGTTTTGCACTTCGTGCCGGATAGGCACGGCCTCTGCACGGGACAAGTGCCGGCGAGTGCCAGAAGCAATTCGCCAGGCAGTCCGACGAAACGAACCATCCCCGGCCAATCGGCCACGACCTTTTCAAATGGAGCAAGAGATGTCGACCAAACGCAAGCGTGCTGGACGCGATCCAGCAATCCCGCCGCCAGTGCACCCCTACGGGCAATGCCGGCTGCGAACCCACATGAGGTACGTAATGACAAGGAAGCGCTATGGACTTGGCAATGCCGAGGCTCAGCCACGAAGCAGCTGGCCGCATTCCCGCTAGCGAACCGATTACAGATCAGAACGAGACAATGCGGCGTCGCTCGCCGCGTTGACACGACCTCTCCGCCAAAACTGGCGGGCCACGACATGCCAAGGCTGTCGCGGCGGTCATGAACACTAACGAAAGTAACGACGATGGATACGCTCGCCTATGACCTTAAGACCATCGCGCTGGGCGATGGCGAAGGGTCGTTCCTGACGCGTAACCAGCGGCACCGGGGCTTGCAGCTCATGGCGCGCGATCTGCGCGGGCTTGGATTCAAGCTCCCTGCCGCATCGTCATTGAAGCCGCGCCATGTCGAGGCGCTGCTTGGGCATTGGCGATCGTCCGGCCTCTCGGCCGGCACCATGAAAAACCGCATGGGCTGGCTGCGCTGGTGGGCCGGTCGTGTCCGGAAACCCAATGTGGTGCCACGCGACAACGACAGCGCGGGCATCGAGAAGCGCTCAAGTTTCAACGGCAATCGTGCCCACACTACGCGAGCCGAGAAGCGGGCCACCCTGCCCTACCGTGTGCAACTCGCGCTGCGTCTGCAGATGGCCTTCGGCATGCGCCTCGAGGAGAGTTTGAAATTCCGGGTCAGCCAGGCTGACAAAGGCGACCGGCTGGCGATGCAGTCAAGCTGGTGCAAGGGCGGCCGTGCGCGAGAGATTCCCGTAACGCATGAACGCCAACGTGCGCTGCTGGATGAAGTCCGCCAGGCCTGCGGTGATGGCTCGCTCATCCCGCAAGGGCAGCGTTACATCGATTTCCGCAAGGAAGTGGAGCATGTGACTTGGGGCGTCGGCATCCGCAACATGCACGGTCACCGGCACTGGTACGCCCAATGGCGCTACCAAGCGCTGACCGGCCGCGTCTGCCCGGCTGCTGGAGGCAATACGTATGAACGCCTGAGCCGCGTCGAGAAATCGGCGGACTTCCGCGCGCGGATGCAGATTTCAAAAGAGCTGGGGCATGGTCGACTCGCCATCACCGACACCTATCTTGGCAGCCGGTTCGCGAAGGTGCAGAATCGACGCAATGAAAGCACACCTATCAAAACTCATACCTGAGCTAGAAAAGTCCTATTCTCTAGCTCTAGAAAACATGGCGGCAACGCATCTGCGGAGCGACAAGATCAGAACAGCTTTGCACAATGCCGCCAAGAACGGCCACAAGGCCCTGCGGATCCCCCTGCCCAACGGAATCGACCTGACGAAGACCGATGGCGCGGAAACCTTGAAGGAGTGGGCCAAGAGCAACGGCCTCGCTGTTGAGTGGCATAGCCGAGTCGCGACCACGGAAGACGGGCGTCAGGCCACCGGCTTTGATGTTGAGATTTCCTGGCAGTCGAAAACGTAGTAGCGTATCAGCATACAGCTGTGCTGCTACAGCAGCCCGAGATGCCCTGACCGTTCGAGGAATTCCCGTAGCGCCTCGATATAGACATCGTGTGGTTTACGGTCGGTGATGAAGGCGATCTCCTGCATCTTCTTTTTGGCTTTCGGCGGCAGATAAAGCATCACTCGCTTATATGTCGTACGCACTACCCCGCCTTGCGGCTTCGTGAGCTTGCGATGTTCATTTGCCGTGTCGGCGGGGCGTTCAGCCTCAGGACTGATTTCCACTACGTTGTCCGACCGTGACTCAACCGGCTGAACAGGTTTAGGTCGCAGCAGTCCGCTTGCCGCCGCTACGGCGTTACGCGCGACGTCGTTCTTGCTGCTCACCGGTCTTCTCCTTGTTGATACGCTTCCTGCACCAGGCCCACAGCTCGGCGATTTCCTCGGCGGCCTTCGACGACGGTGCATGCTCGGCTGCGCCTAGTCCCAGTGCGTAGCTGTATTGAAAGTCGATCCGCGAAGCCAAGGGGATTGGCACGACTGGCCCGCTCTGCGCCAAGCCAGCCATCACGGCTGACGTGAGTTTGGCGGCCTTGTTCGGCGTTGCCTGGTTGACCACAAGCGCAAAGTCTCGACGCATCGTACGCAAGGCTTCCATGGTGGTGCGAGTAGCGTGCAGGTCAGGCC